>NZ_JBFBHW010000013.1:0-224162 GCF_040685395.1 Kitasatospora sp. NPDC088779
GGGGTGGAGTTGACCGGTACTAATAGGCCGAGGGCTTGTCCTCAGTTGCTCGCGTCCACTGTGTTGTTCTGAAACAACGACCCCAACCCGTTTGGTCACGGGGTTGGTGCGGTTGACAGTTTCATAGTGTTTCGGTGGTCATAGCGTGAGGGAAACGCCCGGTTACATTCCGAACCCGGAAGCTAAGCCTTACAGCGCCGATGGTACTGCAGGGGGGACCCTGTGGGAGAGTAGGACGCCGCCGAACAATTATTCCGAAAAGACCCCCTCCCGTCCGGGAGGGGGTCTTTTTGCATTTCCCGGAGACAGGGCAGAAGGCTTTCACGCCGGCCCGGCCGAGGGGGGCGGGCGCCGTCAATATGTCGCTAAAACCGCATGATCAGTCCACTGATCAGCGGAAAATCGCCGCTCACGCCGTAGTCTCGAAGGGAAGGGGAACAGGTGTCCGGGGGTGGCCCCGGAGCAGAGCCGGATCAAGAATGGTGCTCATGGGACGAGGCAGGCTGCGCATCTACCTTGGGGCGGCCCCCGGGGTCGGCAAGACGTACGCCATGCTCGCCGAGGCGCACCGGCGACAGCAGCGTGGCACGGACGTCGTGGTGGCGTTCGTGGAGGATCACGGCCGGCGGCTCACCGCGGAGCTCGTCGACGGGCTGGAGGTCGTGCCGCGCCGGCAGCTGGTGCACCGGGAGGCCACGTTCGCCGAGATGGACGTGGACGCCGTCCTCGCCCGCCGCCCGCAGGTGGCGCTGGTGGACGAGCTGCCGCACACCAACATCCCCGGCTGCCGCAACGCCAAGCGCTGGCAGGACGTCGAGGAGCTGCTGGCGGCCGGGATCGACGTGATCTCCACCGTCAACATCCAGCACCTGGAGTCGCTCGGCGACGCCGTCGAGGGCATCACGGGGGTGCGCCAGCGCGAGACCGTGCCGGACGCGGTGGTGCGCCGGGCCGACCAGATCGAGCTGGTCGACATGTCGCCGCAGGCGCTGCGGCGGCGGCTGGCGCACGGCAACGTGTACGCGCCGGAGAAGATAGACGCGGCCCTGGCCAACTACTTCCGCCCGGGCAACCTGACCGCGCTGCGCGAGCTGGCGCTGTTGTGGACCGCCGACCGGGTCGACGAGTACCTGCAGAAGTACCGGGCCGAGCAGGGCATCGAGGGCACCTGGCAGGCCCGGGAGCGGATCGTGGTGGGCCTGACCGGCGGCCCCGAGGGGGCGACGCTGATCCGGCGGGCGGCCCGGATCGCGGCCCGTGTCTCGGGCGGCGAGCTCCTCGCCGTCCACATCTCCCGTTCGGACGGGCTCTCGGGCACCGGCTCCCCGCAGACGCTGATCGAGCAGCGGGCCCTGGTGGAGAGCCTCGGCGGCTCCTTCCACGCCGTCCTCGGCGACGACCCGGCCGCCGGGCTGCTGGACTTCGCCCGGGGCGTGAACGCGACCCAGATCGTGCTGGGCACCAGCCGACGGCCGGCCTGGCAGTACCTCTACGGGCCTGGCGTCGGCACCACGGTGACCCGGGAGGCCGGCGACATCGACATCCACATGGTCACCCACGAGCACGCCGGGCACGGACGCGGGCGGGTGCCGGTGCGCCGGATCACCGACCTGGGCCGCCCCCGTACCATCGCGGGCTGGCTGATCGGGATGGCTGGTCCACCGGTGCTGGCGCTGGTGCTGACCGCGATCGGCGGGCTGGGCCTGTCCACCGACATGCTGCTGTTCCTGTCGCTGACGGTGTGCGCGGCGCTGGTCGGCGGGCTGCTGCCGGCGATCGGGTCGGCGCTGGTCGCCTCGTCGGTGCTGAACTACTACTTCACGCCGCCGATCCACACCTTCACGATCAACGAGCCGCAGAACATCATGGCGGTGGCGATATTCACCGTGGTCGGCATCTCGGTCGCCTCCGTGGTCGACCTGGCGGCCCGGCGCACCCACCAGGCGGCCCGCAGCCAGACGGAGGCGCAGACGCTCAGCGCGCTGGCCGGTACCGTGCTGCGCGGCGCGCCGAACGGGGACGGGGTGCTGACCGCGCTGATGGAGCAGGTCCGGGAGACCTTCGGGCAGGAGAGCGCCGCGCTGCTGGAGCGTCCGGAGCCGCTCGGTGCCTGGGTGCCGGTCGCCACCGCCGGGCCGCGCCCGCCGGAGCGGCCGGAGGAGGCCGACGTGGACGTCCCGGTCGGCGACAGCCTGGCGCTGGTGCTGCGCGGCCGGGTGCTGCCGGGGGCGGACCGGCGCCTGCTCGGGGCGTTCGCCGCGCAGGCGGCCGTGGTGCTGGAGCGCCGCCGGCTGGCCCGGGAGGCCGCGGCGGCCCGCCGGGAGGCGGAGGGCAACCGGATCCGCACCGCCCTGCTGGCGGCGGTCTCGCACGACCTGCGCACCCCGCTGGCGGGGATCAAGGCGTCCGTCACCTCGTTGCGGGCGGCCGACGTCGAGTGGGCGCCGGAGGACGAGGCGGAGCTGCTGGCCGGCATCGAGGCCGGGGCCGACCGGCTCGACCACCTGATCAACAACCTGCTGGACATGAGCCGGTTGCAGACCGGTACCGTCACCCCGCTGATCCAGGAGACCGACCTGGACGAGGTGGTGCCGTTCGCCCTCGGCGGGGTGCCGCCCGAGTCCGTGCGCCTCGACGTCCCGGAGACGCTGCCGATGATCCGGGCCGACGGCGGCCTGCTGGAGCGTTCGCTGGCCAACCTGGTCGAGAACGCCGTCAAGTACAGCCCGGACGGCGTCAAGGTGCTGGTCAAGGCCGACGCGCTGCGTCAGCCGGGCGGTTCCGGGCGGGTCGAGCTGCGGATCGTGGACCGCGGCCCGGGCGTGCCCGAGGACGCCAAGGAGCGGATCTTCGCGCCGTTCCAGCGCTACGGGGACGCGCCGCGCGGCGCCGGGGTGGGGCTCGGGCTCGCGGTGGCGCGCGGCTTCGTCGAGGCGATGGACGGTACCGTCACCGCCGAGGACACCCCCGGCGGCGGCCTCACCATGGTCGTCAGCCTGCCCGCCGCCGAGCGGCCGCCGGAACCGGGGGAGGCGGCCGGTGACGGGCACGATCCGCTGTCGCGGCTGATCACGTGACAGCCGGTGGCCTGCCGCTCCGGCCTGTCGTTCCTCGCTTCCGCACGTCGTATGTTCAGCAAGTCCCACAGTCCGTAAGTCCGACAGCCCTGAAAGGCGGAGCCCGTAAATGACCCGGGTCCTCGTCGTGGACGACGAACCGCAGATCGTCCGCGCGCTGGTGATCAACCTCAAGGCCCGCAAGTACGAGGTCGACGCGGCCCATGACGGCGCGAGCGCCCTGGAACTGGCCGCCGCCCGCCATCCCGACGTCGTCGTCCTCGACCTGGGCCTGCCCGACATGGACGGCGTCGAGGTGATCCGCGGCCTGCGCGGCTGGACCAGGGTGCCGATCATCGTGCTGTCGGCCCGGCACGCCTCCGACGAGAAGGTCGAGGCCCTGGACGCCGGTGCCGACGACTACGTCACCAAGCCGTTCGGCATGGACGAGCTGCTCGCCCGGATGCGCGCCGCCGTACGCCGCGCCGAGCCGGTCGCGGGCGAGGACGACTCGCTGGTCGTCACCGAGAGCTTCACCGTCGACCTCGCCGCCAAGAAGGTCAACCGGGACGGCACCGACGTCCGCCTCACCCCGACCGAGTGGCACCTGCTGGAAGTGCTGGTCCGCAACGCCGGCCGACTGGTCAGCCAGACCCAGCTGCTCCAGGAGGTGTGGGGCCCCGCCTACCGCACCGAGACCAACTACCTGCGGGTCTACCTCGCCCAACTGCGCCGCAAGCTGGAGCGCGACCCCTCGCACCCGCGCCACTTCATCACCGAACCGGGCATGGGCTACCGCTTCGAGAGCTGACCCCCGGGGCGCCCCCGGTGGCCGTACGGCCTGCCGCCGGGGGTGCGGAAACCGGTACCCTTCCGGCATGAGTGGTGACAACAGCAGCGACCAGCCGCAGGGGCGATTCCGCCGCATGCTCAGCCGGCTGACCTCCTCGGCCGAGGAGCTGCAGGCCGAGGAGCTGCGCCAGGAGAGCGCGGCGGAGTCGGGCTGCACGCCGATCGCCGGCTGCGCGGACCGCGAGCTGGTCACCGTCGCGGGCACGCTGCGCACGGTGACGCTCCGCCCGCGGGCCGGGGTGCCGGCGCTGGAGGCCGAACTCTTCGACGGCACCGAGGCGCTGGACGTGGTCTGGCTCGGCCGCCGCTCGATCGCGGGCATAGAGCCGGGCCGCCGGCTCGTCGCCAGCGGCCGGATCAGCCACGCACGCGGGCGCCGCGTGCTGTTCAACCCCCGCTATGAGCTGCGTCCGGTCGGACACGGGAGCGAATGAGCGTGAGCAACCAGCCCGGCGGCGAGTCCGCCGCCCAGCTTGACCTGGCCGCGAACCACCACGCGCCGCCCGGCCCGCACGGACCCGGGGCCGCGGCCGACGCGGCCGTCCGCGAGGCCGTCGTCGCCAAGGAGGCCGCCGACAGCGCGGCCGAGGAGGCCGCCCGCAAGGCCGCCGCCTCCAAGGAAGCGGCCGACACCATTCTGCAGGCCTTCGGCGGCGTGCGCGGCATGATCGACATGACGCTGCCCGGCCTGGTCTTCATCGTCACCTTCAACATCACCCACCAGGTCAGCTCCGCCGCCTGGGCCGCGCTGGGCCTGTGCGCGGTGTTCGTGGTGACCAGGCTGGCCCGGCGGGAGACCGTCCAGCACGCCTTCAGCGGGGTGTTCGGCGTCGCCCTCGGCGCCTGGATCTCGATGAAGAGCGGTCGCGCCGAGGACTTCTACCTGCCCGGCCTGCTGTGGAACGTCGGCTACTGCATCGCCCTGGCGGTCTCCGCCCTGGTGCGCTGGCCGATGATCGGCGTGATGCTCGGCCCGGTCACCGGCGAGATGTTCACCTGGCGCAAGGAGAACCCGGGCCGGTTCGCCGCCTACACCAAGGCGACCTGGGCCTGGGTGGTGATCATGGGCCTCAAGCCGGTGATCCTCTTCCCGCTGTACTTCACCCACAACGTCAACCTGCTCGGCTGGCTCAAGGTCGCCCTCGGCATCCCGCCGATGCTGCTGGCGATGTACGTCACCTGGCAGATCCTGCTCAAGGCGCCGCCGCCGATCAAGGCGCAGTTCGACGACGACGAGGAGCCGGCCCGCTAGCCGGAGCCCCGGCCGGCCGGTCCGAACGCGACGGGCGAGGGCCCGCACCCACCAGGGGTGCGGGCCCTCGCCCGTGTCCGGTCCGCGCCTTCGGCCCTACTGGGCGCCGGAGGACGCCGACAGCAGGTCCTCCAGTTCCTCCTCGCGCTCCTGTGCGGCCACGAAGAGCAGCTCGTCGCCGCCCTCCAGGGTGTCGTCCTTACCCGGCACCAGCACCCGGCCCTCGCGGATGATCGTCACCAGCGCGGTGTCCTGCGGCCAGGCCACGTCGCCCACCCGGGTGCCGACCAGCTCGGTGTCGGCGGCCAGGGTCAGCTCGACCAGGTTGGCGTTGCCCTGGCTGAAGCGCATCAGCCGGACCAGGTCGCCGACGCTGACCGCCTCCTCGACCAGGGCGGACATCAGACGCGGGGTGGACACGGCCACGTCCACGCCCCAGGACTCGTTGAAGAGCCACTCGTTCTTCGGGTTGTTCACCCGGGCGACCACCCGCGGCACCGCGTACTCGGTCTTGGCGAGCAGCGAGACGACCAGGTTCACCTTGTCGTCGCCGGTCGCAGCGATCACCACGTGGCAGCGCTGCAGGGCCGCCTCGTCCAGCGAGGTGATCTCGCAGGCGTCGGCCAGCAGCCACTCCGCCATGGGTACCCGCTCCACCGAGATGGAGTTGGGGTTCTTGTCTATCAGCAGGACCTCGTGCCCGTTCTCCAGCAGCTCGCCCGCGATCGAGCGACCCACGGCACCAGCCCCGGCAATGGCGACCCGCATCAGTGACCCTCCTCCTTCGGCCCCTGCGCGAACGCGGCCTCGACCGCCGTCAGGTCGCCCCGGCGCAGCATCACGTGCACCAGGTCGCCCTCCTGCACCACCATCTGGGGCGAGGGCAGCACGCCCTCGCCGAGCCGGGTGACGAACGCCACCCGGGCGCCGGAGGACTCCTCCAGCACGCTGATGCGGTGACCGACCCAGCCCGGGGCGTAGGCGACCTCGGCCAGCTGGACGCCGCCGCTCGGGTCCTGCCACAGCGGCTCGGCGCCGCTCGGCAGCAGCCGGCGCAGCATCTGGTCGGCGGTCCACCGGACCGTCGCCACGGTCGGGATGCCCAGGCGCTGGTAGACCTCGGCGCGGCGGGGGTCGTAGATCCGGGCCGCGACGTTCTCCACGCCGAAGTTCTCCCGGGCCACCCGCGCGGCGATGATGTTGGAGTTGTCGCCGCTGGAGACCGCGGCGAACGCGCCGGCCTCCTCGATGCCCGCCTCGCGCAGGGTGTCCTGGTCGAAGCCGACGCCGGTCACCCGGCGCCCGTTGAACCCGGCGCCCAGCCGACGGAACGCGGTCGGGTCCTGGTCGACCACGGCCACCGAGTGGCCCTGTTTCTCCAGGGCTCTGGCGAGGGCCGAGCCCACGCGGCCGCAGCCCATGATGACGATGTGCACCGGCGCTACCTCACCCGTCCCGTAGGGTTCTTGACCTGCGCAAACACCGTTCATCTCCCTTTCCCGCCCGGCTTCCCTGGGCGAGCGTTCTTGTGGGGCGCCGACTCACAACGTGAGTGTTGCCCGCCGACTCGTATCCGACACGCTAGCCGGTCCATAGAACGCAGTCGCGACGAAGGGGGGGACAAACGGCGGAGCCCGGCCCGGGAAGCCCCTACGATTCCTTAACGTGCCTATGCCGACTGACCTACCGAAACGCATCCTGATCGGGCGCGCCCTGCGCAGCGACAAATTGGGCGAAACACTTCTGCCCAAGCGGATCGCGCTGCCCGTCTTCGCCTCGGACGCGCTCTCCTCGGTCGCGTACGCCCCCGAGGAAATCCTGCTGACGCTCTCCGTGGCGGGTGCCTCGGCGATCCACTTCTCCTGGCAGATCGGCGTCGTCGTCGCGATCGTGATGCTCGCGGTGGTCGCCTCCTACCGGCAGAACGTGCACGCCTACCCGAGCGGCGGCGGCGACTACGAGGTCGCGACCGTCAACCACGGGCCCAAGTCGGGGCTCGTCGTCGCCAGCGCCCTGATGGTCGACTACGTGCTCACCGTGGCCGTCTCGACGACCTCGGGCGTCGCCAACGTCGTCTCCGCCGTCCCCGCGCTGCGCGGCCACGAACTGACCCTGTCGGTCATCGTCGTGGTGGTGCTGATGGGCATGAACCTGCGCGGCGTCCGCGAATCCGGCACCGCCTTCGCCGTCCCGACGTACGCCTTCATGATCGGCGTCATCGGCATGGTCGGCTACGGCTTCGTCCGGCACTTCCTGCTCGGCCAGGACATGCCCGCCGAGAGCTCCGGATTCCACCTCGCCGCCACCCCCGGCAACGAATCGCTGGCCGGGTTCGCCATGGTGTTCCTGCTGCTCAAGTCGTTCTCCTCCGGCTGCGCCGCGCTCACCGGCGTGGAGGCCATCTCCAACGGCGTGCCGGCCTTCCGCAAGCCCAAGAGCAAGAACGCCGCCACCACCCTGCTGATGATGGCCAGCATCGCCGTGGTGATGTTCATGGGCATCATCTGGCTGGCCCGCCTCACCGGCGTGCAGATGGCCGAGAACCCGGCCGAGCAGCTCGTCGGCTCCTCGCCCGGCTACCACCAGAAGACCGCGCTCGCCCAGATCAGCGAAGCCGTCTTCAACAACTTCACGCCCGGCTTCTACTTCGTCGCCGCCGTCACCGGCCTGATCCTGGTGCTCGCCGCGAACACCGCCTTCAACGGCTTCCCGGTGCTCGGCTCGATCCTCGCCCAGGACCGCTACCTGCCGCGCCAGCTGCACACCCGCGGCGACCGGCTGGCCTTCTCCAACGGCATCATCCTGCTGGCGATCGCCGCGATCCTGTTCGTCATCGCCTTCGACGCGGACCCCAACCGGCTGATCCAGCTCTACATCGTCGGCGTCTTCGTCTCCTTCAACATGAGCCAGTCCGGCATGATCCGGCACTGGACCCGGCTGCTGCGCACCGAGACCGACCCGGCCAAGCGCCGCCACATGCAGCGCAGCCGGGCGATCAACACCTTCGGCCTGGTGATGACCATGGCCGTGCTGATCGTCGTCCTGGTCACCAAGATCAGCCACGCCTGGATCGCGATCGCCGCGATGGTCGTGCTCTTCGTGATGATGAAGGGCATCCGCCGCCACTACGACCGGGTCTCCGAGGAGCTCATCGCCGCCGAGGAGCCGGACGACGTGGTGCTGCCCACCCGGGTGCACGCCATCGTGCTGGTCTCCAAGCTGCACAAGCCCGCGCTGCGCGCCCTCGCCTACGCCAGGCTCGCCCGCGCCCACACCCTGGAGGCCGTGACCGTCAACGTCGACCCGGCCGACACGGCGGCGCTGCGCCGGGAATGGGACGAGCGCGGCATCGAGGTGCCGCTCAAGGTGCTGGACTCGCCGTTCCGCGAGATCACCGGGCCCGTCCTCGACTACGTGAAGAACCTGCGCCGCAGCAGCCCGCGCGAGGTGGTGTCGGTCTACATCCCCGAGTACGTGGTCGGCCACTGGTACGAGCACCTGCTGCACAACCAGAGCGCGCTGCGGCTCAAGGGGCGGCTGCTGTTCAAGCCCGGGGTGATGGTCACCTCGGTGCCGTGGCAGCTGGAGTCCTCCGAGCGGCGCAAGCCGCAGAAGGCCTGGTCGGCGCCGGGTGCCGTCCGGCGTGGCGAGCCTCGGGCGCCGAAGGCCGTAAAGTCGAAGGTCCCCGTTATGCCAGACGCCACCGCTGACAGCAGCAAGGACTCCGCCCAGTGACCCGCAACACCCCGTCCCGCTCCTCCGGATCCTCGGGCAAGGGCGCCCGCAAGGGCGCCGCCAAGCCCGGCAAGGTCGCCCGGCCGCGCTGGGGCAAGCCCGTGCGCCCGGCCGCCACCGACCGCGACGGCTTCACCGCGCAGACCGCGCCGCTCGCGCCGGGCGAGCCTGCTCCCGCGCGTCCGGCGGAAGCCGACACGGGGAAGCCGAAGGCCGCCCGTACGCAGAAGACCGACAGTGCGCAGAAGGCCGAGCGCTCCAAGGACGGTGCGCCGAAGGGCGACCGTGCGCGGGGATCCCGCGCGCAGGCGTCCCGCACGCCGGGGGAGCGGCCGCGCAAGCAGGCGGTGCGGCCGCCGAAGGCGCTGCGCACCGCGCCGCGGGCCGCGCGCCCCGAGACGCCGTCCGGCGATCCGCTGGTCGGCCAGCGCTACGAGGTCGAGGTCGGCCCGGTCGCGCACGGCGGCGGGCACTGCGTGGCCCGGTACGAGGGCCGGGTGCTGTTCGTCCGGCACGCGCTGCCCGGCGAGAAGGTGGTCGCACTGGTCACCGAGGGCACCTCCACCTCCCGGTTCCTGCGGGCCGACGCGGTCGAGATCCTGGAACCCGCCAAGGAGCGGATCGCGCCGCCGTGCCCGTTCTCCGGGCCCGGCAAGTGCGGCGGCTGCGACTGGCAGCACGTCACCCCGGGCGGGCAGCGCAAGCTCAAGGGGCAGGTGCTGACCGAGCAGCTGGCCAAGCTGGCCGGTCTCACCCCGGCCGAGGCGGGCTGGGACGGCAGCGTCGAGCCGGTCGGCGGCAAGCTGCCGGCCGGGCAGGTGCCGACCTGGCGCACCCGCGTGCAGTACGCCGTGGACCAGGAGACCGGGAAGGTCGGCCTGCGCAAGCACCGCTCGCACGAGGTGCAGCCGGTGGACCGCTGCCTGATCGCCGCCGAGGGCGTCACCGAACTCGGCATCGAGGCCCGCGACTGGCCGGGCATCGCCTCGGTCGAGGTGATCGCCGCGAGCGGATCCTCGGACCGCCAGGTGGTGCTCACCCCGCGCCCCGGCGCCCAGCTGCCGCTGGTCGAGCTGGACAAGCCGGTGTCGATCGCCCGGGTGGACGACCAGGGCGACATCCACCGCGTGCACGGTCGCAGCTTCGTGCGCGAGCGGGCGACCGGGCGGACCTGGCGGGTCAGCAACGGCGGCTTCTGGCAGATCCACCCCGAGGCGCCGGACACCCTGGTCGACGCCGTCCTGGACGGCCTGGACCCGCAGTGGGGCGAGAACGCGCTCGACCTGTACTGCGGCGTCGGCCTGTTCGCGGGCGCGCTGGCCGACCGGGTCGGCGAGGAGGGCGCGGTGCTCGGCATCGAGTCCTCCAAGCAGGCCGTGGCCGACGCCCGGCACAACCTGGCCGCGCTGGACAACGTGCGGATCGAGTGCGACCGCGTCGAGACGCTGCTGCCGCGCACCGGCATCACCGCCACCGACCTGATCGTCCTGGACCCGCCGCGCTCGGGCGCCGGGCGCGAGACCGTCGCGCACCTGGTCGGCCTGGAGGCGCGCCGGATCGCGTACGTCGCCTGCGACCCGGCGGCGCTCGCCCGGGACCTGGCGTTCTTCCGCGAGGGCGGCTACCGGCCGGTCTCGCTGCGGGCCTTCGACCTGTTCCCGATGACGCACCACTTCGAGTGCGTGGCGGTCCTGGAGCCGATCGGGAAGTGACCCGGCGGCCCTCCGGGGTGCCGGCCGGCTTCGACGGGCGCTGATCGCGTTCGAGGCGGTCCGGGGGGCTCCGGGGACTCCGAGGGCTCCGGGTAGTTCGGCGGAGGAGACGGCAGAGGAGGCGGCACCCGTTCACGCGGGTGCCGCCTCCTCGCCGTTCCGGTGCGGGACGGTCAGGGCCGGTTGTGCTCCTCTTCGTCGGCGCTGTGCGGAAGGTCGATCCCGTGCTGGGCGGCGAGCCGGAGCAGTCCGGCGATCCGGCCCTCGTACGCCTGGACGCCGTCGGCGTCCCCTTCGGCCCGGGCCGCTGCGAGGTCCCGGCGGGCCTGGGTGAGCTGCTCGCGCAGCTCCTGGTCGAACATGGCTGTCATTGCCGGCCTCCAGACCGGTCGGTGCCGCTCCGCGGAACGCTCAGGAGAGTTCAGAGTCCCGGAAGGTGAAGAACTCTTCAAGTCTCGCTCGCCCCGGCGGGGCGGCGTCGGGCGGGGTGGCCGCGGAGGGCCACGGGGGGCTTCGGAGGATCTTCGGAGGGGCTTCGCGGGGGCCGGCGTCGGGCGGGGTGGCGGGTGCCGGGCCGGGCGGTCGCCGGGGTGGGGGTCAGGGAGTGGTCAGGGGGACGCAATGCGCCGGTAAAGGCCGCTGCCGGCGCCGCCGTTCGGCTCCCGGAGGGGGCTTGACGAGGTGATTCGCGCGGGGCGAAGGTGAGCGGCCGACATGTCATGTGTGCTGTTGCACAGCCACCGCCGGGGCCGCACCCTCCAGCCCGGAGCGGTCGGCCGGGAGGGTGCGGCCCTTGCGTGAGGGGGAGGGTCATGGAGCTGGAACTGCGGCACCTTCGCGTGCTGTGCGCCATCGCCGACACGGGGAGCGTCGGCAGGGCCGCCGTCCTGCTCGGCGCCTCGCAGCCCGCGACCAGTACGCAACTGCGCCGGATCGAACGCCACCTGGGCGCGCCACTGTTCGAGCGCACGGCCGTGGGCGTCGCGCCGACCTGCTTCGGTGTCGAGGTGGTGGCCGCCGCGCGCGACCTCCTCACCCGCGCCGACTGCCTCGGCCGCCGCCCGGCGGCCCCCGGCGAGCCGGCCCGCCAGGAGCTGCGCCTGGCCGCGACCATCTCGCCGATCCTGCCGGGACTGGTCACCAGGGCCCGGCACCAGCGGCCCGACCAGCGCTTCACGGTGACCTCCGTCTACCGCTCGTCGGACATCGTCGACCTGCTGGAGCAGGGTGACGCGGAGGCCGCCGTGGCCGTCGACTACCCGGGTCGGGAACTGCGCCACTCGCCGGCCGTCGCGCACCGCGGCATCGTCACCGAGCCCGCCTTCGTCGCACTCCCGGCGGGCCACCGGCTCCGGCACCGCACCGAGATCGCCCTGGTGGACCTGGCCGAGGAGGACTGGTTCCTCACCCCCGACGACGGGGCCGGCTGGCACGGCGTGTTCTACGGCGCCTGCGCCGCGGCGGGCTTCACCCCGGCGACCGTCCACGAGTTCCTCGGCGGGCGGCTGGAGCTGCAGGAGATGATCTCCGCCGGGCTCGGGATCTCCGTCGTCCAGGCGACCACCAGGCCGCTGGCCGAAGTGCTGGTCAAGCCGCTCGCCGGGACGCCGATCTGGGTCCGCCACCTGCTGGCCTGGCGGGCCGCCGGGGTGAGCGGCGAGGTGGTGGAGACGCTGTTCGGCGCGGCGGCCGCGGCCTACCGGGACCTGATCGCCAGTTCGCCGACCTTCCAGGCGTGGGCGGCGCGGACGTACCGGCCGGTCCGGCCGTAGGGAGGCCGGGTCCGGAGGGGGGAGGCCGGGTCCGGCCGGGGGGCCGGGGCGGGCGGCCGGTCCCGGTGGGGCGGTGTTATGCCCGCCACAGTCGATGTCATATGACCTGTGACATTGTTCTGGCGGGTCGCCCGATGGCAGGATCACGTCGACTTCCCCCAAGCCTCGGCAGTCGTCCAGTCACCTCCCCCACAGGAGAAGGACCCCGCAGTGCGCCTTCGCATACCCCTCCCCACGCTCATGGCCGGCGTCGTCGCCGGCTGTGCCACCGCCGCCACCCTGCTGCCCGTCCCCGCGCTCGCCGCGTCCGGGCCGGCCGCCCAGCCGCCGACCGGCGCCAGGTCGTCCGCCGCCGCCCCGGCGACGGCCGACGCCGCGTCGGCCGTCCCGAAGCCGCTGGGGGCCTTCCTCGCGGCCGATCCCTCCGAGGCCGCCGCCCCCGCCGCCAAGCCGCTGCCGCCGGCGCTGCTGGGCCAGGTCGTGATGGGCCAGCCGGCCGGCACCGTCGTGCAGACCGCGCCCCGCCCGGCCCAGCCGCACGCGCCCGCGGCCAAGCCGGGCAACTCCGCGGCCCAGCCGGGCAGTTCGGCCCGTGCCGTCGCCGGTGCGGCCGGTGCCGCCGCTGGTACGGCCGGTGCCGCCGCGCCGAGCTGCACCCCCGCCGACTTCGGCGGGCGCAGCGGCGCCGACCTGGTCTCCTTCCTCGAAGGCTCGACCACGGACTGCGTGAACACGCTGTTCAACGTCACCGGCACCGACGCGGGCAGGATCTTCAAGGAATCCCAGATGCTCACCGTCGCCAACGCCTACCAGGGCCTGGCGGCGAACTACACCGGGGACAACTCCACCGGCATCCTGCAGCTCGTGCTCTTCCTGCGGGCCGGGTACTACGTCCAGTCCAACAACGCGGACGCGGTCGGCCCCTACGACGCGGCGCTCACCACTGCCTCCAAGGCCGGGCTCGACGCCTTCTTCGCCGGCCGGCACTGGACCGACGTCACCGACAACAACGGCACCGTGCTCAACGAGGTGCTGGTCCTGACCGACAGCGCCAACGTGCAGGGCAGCTACCTGGGCGTCTACAAGCAGGTGCTGACCAGCTACAACAACTCGTACAACGCCTTCCCGAAGATGCTCAAGGCGGTCAACGCCGTGCTGTCCGCGCCGCTGTGGCGGGGCAACTGGAACAGCGACTTCGTCAGCGCGGTCGGCGCCGACCCGAGCATCGGCACCGTCCTGGGCGACTTCGCGCTCAACCACAAGGACCTGCTCGGCACCGCCAACGCCTACCTCGACGTCAACGCGGGCAACGACCTCGGCCGGATGGCCGGCGACGGCCCCGTCGTCGAGGCCGCGGTCAAGGGGAAGGTCAAGGCGGTGCTCGACGGCGCCCAGATCACCGGCGTCACCGGCCCGTTGTACGTCCACACCGCCTACCAGGCCAACGCCTTCGACCCCGGCCAGTGCTCGTACTACGGCACCTGCGACCTGCCGGCGAAGCTGACCGCGGCGGTGCTGCCGAACCAGCTGGTCTGCGACAACCGCACCATCCAGACCGAGTCGCTGTCGCCCGCCGACCTGGCCGCCGTCTGCACCAGCCTGCGCGGCGAGGACACCTTCTTCCACAACCTGGTGAAGGACAACGGCCCGGTCAACCCGTACGACAAGAACATGACCCTCGCGGTCTTCGCCAACCAGGCCGACTACCTGAACTACTCCTGGGCGATCTTCGGGAACTCCACCGACAACGGCGGCCAGACCGTCATGGACCCGACCGACCCGAACAACCGCGCCGTGTGCGTGATGTACCAGAAGTCGTGGAACGACGGCTTCACCGCCAACGTGTGGAACCTCAACCACGAGTACACGCACTACCTCGACGGCATCTACGACATGAAGGGCAACTTCTCCACCGAGATCTCCGTGCCCGACATCTGGTGGATCGAGGGCGTCGCCGAGTACGAGTCCTACGCCTACCGCGGCACCACCGACACCCAGGCGATGGCCGAGGCCGCCAAGCACACCTACAAGCTCAGCACCGTCTTCCAGAACACGTACGGCAACTCGGACTCGGTGCGCACCTACCCGTGGGGCTACCTCGCCGTCCGGTACATGTTCGAGAAGCACCCGGCCGACGTCTACGCCATGCTCGGCCACTTCCGCACCGGTGACTACCAGGGCGGCTACGCGGTCTACAACGGCATCGGCACCGGCTACGACGCCGACTTCGACGCCTGGCTCGACGGCTGCGCCGGCGGCGCCTGCTACGCGGCCGGCCCGACCGCGCTGTTCGCCCAGGCCGTCAACGGCGCCACCGTCACGCTGACCGACAAGTCCGTCCAGACCGGCCCCGGCCAGATCACCGCCTGGCACTGGACCTTCGGCGACGGGACCTCCTCCGACCAGCGGAACCCGAGCCACGGCTACGCCGCCGCGGGCACGTACACCGTCGCCCTGACCGTCACCGACGCCACCGGCAGGACCGCCAGCACCCCGGCCTCGGTCACCGTCACCACCGGCACCGGCGGCGGCACCACCCTGCCGACCTGCACCGACCCGCGCACCGACGCGCTCGGCCAGAACTGCTCCCGGTCCAACCTCACCGCCACCGCCGGCAACCTCGACTACCTGTACGTCTACCTGCCGGCCGGCGTCAGCACCCTGAAGATCAGCACCTCCGGCGGCACCGGCACCGCGTACCTGTACTACAACGCGGACACCTGGGCCTCGCCGAACGCCTTCACCGCCTCCTCCACCAACGCCGGCAGCACGCAGAGCATCACCGTCACCAACCCGACGGCCGGCTACCGCTACATCAGCCTCTACGCCAACACCGACTTCAGCGGGGTGACGGTCAGCACCCAGTTCTGATCCGGTCCCGCGTCCGCTCCCGGGCGGCCAGGCCCGCGGCACCCTGCCGCGGGCCTGGCCGCCCGGCGTCCGTGGGGGCGTCCGCCCGGTGTGCGCGCGCCCGGCGTGCGTGCGCCCTTGTTGTGCTAGCACTTCAGCGCTAGCTTGAGATTCATGGGTAAGAAACAGCTGAACGTCCGGGTGGACGCCACGACCGCGGAGATGGCCCGGGAACGGGCGGAGCAGCAGGGGATCAGCATGAACCAGTACATCGAGCGCCTGGTCCAGCAGGACATGGGCGAGGCGGGGCGGGCCTTCGTCGACGCCGCCGCCCAGTTCATGAAGGAGTACGAGACGGCCTTCCTGGCCGAGTTCGCGGAGCCGGGCGACCTGAAGGACGTGCGCCGTTGAAGCTGGAGGTCGACCTCTCGTGGCTGCTCATGACCGCCGAGCAGTACACGCCCGGTGACCCGCAGGTCACCGACTACGGGTCGTTGCTCGCGGCCGTCGCCCGGCACCAGGCCGAGATCTTCGACATCGACGTCTACCCCGAACCGCAGGACCGCGCCGCCGCCCTGATGCACCAGCTGATCCGGGTGCCGGCCCTGGAGAAGACCAACGAGCTCTACGCCACCGCCGTCGCCTATGCCTACCTCGTCGCCAGCGGCTGCACCGTCGCCACCACCGCCCGCGAGGTGCGCAGCCTCGCCCGGGCCATCCGGGAGGGGCGGCTCGGCGTGTCCGGGGTCGCCGAACGGCTGGCGGGGTGGGTCGTCGACGAGGCCGAGGGGGAGGGCGTCAGCGGGGCGGAGGACGAGGACGACGACTGACCGGGCGGGCCCATGCCCGGTCGCGTCGTCCTCGTCATCCGTTCAGCAGGGCTCTGGTCGGTGCGCCCGGCGGGTCAGTCGCCGGGCCGCTCCGGGGCCGGCTCGGCGATCAGGGCCGTCGCGAACGGACGGAAGCCCGCCCGGCGGTAGATCCGGGCGACCTCCTCGTCGGCGGCGGACAGGAACACCGTCCGCACGCCGTTCGCCCGCGCGTGCGCGACCAGGGCCGCGGTGACCGCCAGGCCCAGCCCGCGCCGCCGCGCGGCCGGCAGCGTCCCGACCCCGGCCACCTCGGTGACCGCGCCCACCGGATTGTGCTGGCCCGCGCACAGCGCGGAACCGTCCTCCAGCGCGGCGGCCAGCACGGTGGCGCCGTCGGTGATCCGCCGTGCGATCCGCTCCACCGCGCCCTCCGCCACCAACCGCCCTGCGGCCTCGGCCAGTTCGGCCGCACCCACGGCGCCCACGCCGGTGCCGGGCTCGGCGAACGCCAGGTGCGGAACGGCGACCGCCGACGCCAGCTCCGGTGCGTCCGCGCCCAGCACCTCCACCCGCACCTCCTCCGGCAGCTCGGGCGCCGGGGCCGGCTCGTCCTGCGGGCCCAGCACCAGCAGCGGGTGCTCGTGCACCGCGAGCCCGGCCGCCTCCACCGCGGCCCGCAGCTCCGGACTCCGCTCGGCCACCCACTCGAAGGCCTCCGGCTCGCCCAGCTCCCGCTGGCGGGCCAGCACCCGCAGGACGTCCTCGGCGGTGGTGGCGGGGCCGTCGTGGTCGAGCGTGGGGCGGGCGTAGTAGGGCCAGCCCGCGCTCTCGCGGACGAACAGGGTCAGCGGGCCGAAGTCCTCGGCCCGTGCGGCGCTGCGCGGCACCGCGTCGTAGTAGCGCTCGATCGCGTCGAGGAGGGAAGGGTCGGGAGCATGATCAACAGAAGTCACGGCGTGCATCCAAGCAGGGGCGCCGGCGGCCCGCCACCGCTTTGTTCCCGGGCTTCGCGCCGGGGGCGCCAGGGGCGGTGACGGGCGGCGCGGCGCGGGCGCGGGCGCCTGATTGTTGCTGAACGCTTACCGGCTCGCAGTGATCTTGTGCGTATACCGCGTGGCATGCTGATGCCTTGACAGCTCTGCCGAAGGGGGACGGCGGACGTCCGCACTCGGCTCGGCAAGGGGGGAAGACAGGCCCATGAGGCTCTGCTTTCTGGTGGAGGAGCACTACCGGCACGACGGCATGCCGCTCGACGTGGCACGCCAGCTCACCGCGTGGGGGCACCGGGTGGACGTGCTGCGCCCCGGGGACTCACTGATGGCGATCTCCGAGGCGATCCGGGCCGGCAGCCACGACGCCTGGGTGCTCAAGACCGTCTCCGGCGGGCCCGGACTCACCCTGCTGGACGCGGCCGCCGCCGTCGGCCTCACCACCGTCAACGACGTCCGCTCCATCCGCGGCGTCCGCGACAAGGCGCTCGCCTCCGTCATCGCCAGCACCCGCGGCCTGCCCGTCCCCGTCACCTACGCCACCGCCCGCTGGGAACGGCTCGCCGAGATCCCGGCCGCCGAGTACCCGCTCGTCGTCAAGCCCGCCGACGGCAGCTCCGGACGCGCCGTCCGGCTCGTGCCCAGCCCCGACCACCTCCTCGACCTCGGCGCCGAACTCGCCGACGAGGGGCTGTTGATCGCCCAGCCCTACGTGCCCAACTCCGGCACCGACCTCAAGGTGTACTGCGTCGACGGCGAGCTCTTCGCGACGGAACGTTCCTCCCCGCTCCACCCCGGGCAGGGCGTGCGCGAACGGCAGGTCCCGTTGCCCGGGGAGGTCGCGCGGATCGCGGCGCAGGTCGGTGAGGTGTTCGGGCTCGACCTGTACGGCGTCGACGTGCTGCTCGGGCCGGACGGGCCGGTGGTCGTCGACATCAACGACTTCCCGAGCTTCCGCCAGGTGCCGGACGCGGTCGCCAGGGTCGCCCGGGCGGTGCTGCGGCTCGCGCGCAGCGGGACGGCCGTGTCGGCGCCCGCGCCCGCACTGGTGTCGGCGGGTGGTGGCGCGGGGTACGGGCAACTGGGCTTCGGTCGTGGAGAGTTCGGCGGAGCCGGCTTGGGTGGGGCCGGCCTTGACGGGGCCGGCCTGGGCGGGGCGATATGAGGATCGGCCTGATCACCGCCGACCCCGGACACCCGGTGCTCGCGGCGACCGCCGCCCTGCTGGCGGACCGGCACGAGGTGACGATCGTCGACCCTGCCGGCCCGGCGGGGCCGGCGCTCGCCGACGTCTATCTGCTCAAGGCCCACACCCGTCGACCCCTTTCACTCGCACGAGAGTTGGAGCGGCGCGGGGCGCCTGTCATCAACTCGGCCGCGGCCACCGAACTCTGTCAGGACCGGGTGCGGATGGCCGAACTCGCGCGCGCGGCCGACCTGCCCTTCGCGGCCACCCGTGACGCCGGGCGGATCGCCGAACTCGCCGATCCCGACTACCCGTTCGTCGTCAAGAGCCGGCACAGTCGGCGCCACGACCTGGTCGCCCGGGTCGACGGCCCGGCCCGGTTGCGCGAACTCGTCGCGCGTTGGCCCGACGAGCCCGTCGTCACCCAGTCGTTCGTCCCGGGGACCGGCTGGGACCAGAAGCTGTGGGTGATCGACCGGCAGGTGTTCGCCGCCCGGCGGCGGTCCGAACTCGCCGACGGCCAGGGGGAATCGGGGCAGGGGCAGGACTGGGAGCCGCCTGCCGAACGGGCTGCGCTGGCTCTGCGCGTCGGCGAGGTGTTCGGGCTCGACGTCTACGGCGTCGACCTGCTCGACGGGCCCGCCGAACCCGTCATCGTCGACGTCAACGCCTTCCCCGGCATCCGTGGACGGCTGGGCGCGCCGGAGGCGCTCGCCGCCCTCGCCCTGCGCGTCGCGGCGGAGCGCGGGCGCGGGCACGTCGCGCAGGGGCGGGGCCGGTAGGCCGGGTAGCGGGGCCGTCGGACCCGGGGCGGGTTCGGCGGGCCGTCGGGGGCGAGCGGGGTCGTTAGGCTGGTTACTCAGGGCCACCGGGCACCCGGGCCGAACGGCGAGAGAAGACGGAACGTTGCTGCAGGACATCGAGCGCTACCTGGCCTGCCCCCACTGCGCGCAGGCCCTCACCCGGCACGAGCGCGCCCTGCGCTGCCCCGCCGGCCACAGCTTCGACCTCGCCAAGCAGGGCTACGTCAGCCTCCTCGCCGGCGACGCCCACACCGGCACCGGCGACACCGCCGAGATGGTCGCCGCCCGTGCCGACTTCCTCGCCGCCGGCCACTACCGGCCCATCGCCGACGCCCTCGCCGAGGCCGCCGCGGACGCCGACCCCGAAGGCCTCGTCGCCGACCTCGGCGCCGGCACCGGCCACTACCTGGCCCATGTCCTCGACGCCCTGCCCGGCCGCGTCGGGGCCGCCCTCGACATCTCCAAGTTCGCGCTGCGCCGCGCCGCCAAGGCCCACCCCCGGATCGGTGCCGTGGTCTGCGACGCCTGGCGGCCGCTGCCGCTGCGCGACGCCTCCGCCGGGCTGATGCTCAACGTCTTCGCCCCGCGCAACGGGCCCGAGATCCGCCGCGTGCTGCGCCCCGGCGCCACCCTGCTGCTGGTCTCGCCCACCGCCCGCCACCTGCGTGAACTCGTCGGCGCACTGGGCCTGTTGTCGGTCGACGAGGAGAAGCAGCGGCGGATCGACGAGAAGCTCGGACCCTACCTGACCTCCGCCGGCCGGCGGCAGGTCGAGTTCACCCTGCGGCTCGGCCCGGACGACGTGCGCACCGTCGTCGGCATGGGCCCCAGTGCCTGGCACACCGACCCGGACCGCCTGGCCGCCGCGCTCGCGGACCTGCCGGACCCGGTCGAGGTGACCGCCTCCGTGACGGTGGCCGCCTACCGGCGCTGAACGTCGGGCGCGCGCGGGGTGTGGCCGCCACGTTGGGATGAATCTGCTGAGCAGGCACGTTTCTGCCGACCGGCCTGCGGCTAACGTCCGATGGGTGAACCGCGACGCCACCCGGCCCGCCGCGCCGGCCCACCCCCGACCGAGCGCCCCGGGGCCCGATCGGCCATCCGTAACACGTCCCACCGTCGAGGAGCTCCGGCTCACCTCGTTCAAGTCCTACCGGCGCGCGGTCCTGCCGCTCGCGCCCCTCACCGTCCTGCACGGGCCCGCCGGCGTCGGCAAGTCCAACGCCCTCGACGCACTGGCCGTGCTCTCCCGGCTGGCCCTCGGAGAGGAGATCGCCGACTCCTTCGACGGGCTGCCCGACCGCACCGGCCCCCTGGCCAAACCCGTCCGCGGCGGCCTGACCGGGTGCGTCCCGCACGGGCGCGACGCCGTCATCCTCGGCTGCACCGTCCGCTCCCCGCACGGCCGCATCCGGCTCGACGTCGTCGTCCGCACCGACGGCCCGGTGCGGATCGCCCGCGAATCGCTCACCCTGGACGGCCGCACCCTCGTCGACACCGGCGAACAGGACGTCCGCAAGCGGCGCGTCAACGTCTGCTGGCACAACGACACCCGCCAGGGAGACATCCGGGCGCCCTTCCCCAGCGGCACCATGATCACCGCGCAACTGCCGCTCCGGGTGGCCGGCTCCTCCCGGGGCGAACGGCAGGTCCTCGCCGCCACCGAGGACCTGCTCACCGCCCTGCGCGAGGTCTTCCCCGTCCACCCCGTCCCCGCCCTCATGCGCGGCTGGGCCCGACCCGACCCGCAGGCCCGGCTGCGCAGCAACGCCGCCAACATCTCCGCCGTCCTCGCCCGGCTCGGCAACGAGTGCCCGCGCCGCTACGGGCAGCTCCTGCGCGCCGTCCAGTCCGCCGCCCCGCACCCGCTGCTCGGACTCTCCCTCGCCCACCGCGGCAGCGGGCCCGACCAGCGCGTCCTCGCGGTCTTCGACGAAGGCGTCCTCGGACGCACCGGGGCCGACCAGGCCTCCGACGGCATGCTGCGCCACCTCGCGTTCGCCGCGGTGCTGCTCACCGGGGCCGGGGTGCTCGACCTCGACGTGGCCGCCGAGGTGCCGTGGGCGCACCGGCAGCTCACCGTGCTCGCCGAGGACCTCGGCGCCGGGCTCGCCACCGAACAGACCGCCTCACTGCTACGGCTGGCCCGGGACATGTCCGGGCGCAACCAGCTGCGCGTCCTCGCCGCGCTTCAGGAGCCCGCCGCGGCGCGGGAGGCGCTCGGCGTGGCCGAACCGCGGTCGGGCGCGGCCGTGCTGGTCGAGTGCCGGCGCGACCCGGACTCGGGGCACACCGTGCTGCGGCCCGAGACGACCAGGGTGCCGGCCCAGTGCGGGCGCGGGGACGGAGCCGACCCGGGGGCGGACGAGGTGGACGGGTGAGGTAGACCTGGACGGGTGAACGAACGAGTGACGAGGCCGGGGGAACCGGCCGGGCCCACCGGGCCGACCTTGGAGGCCCTGCGGCAGCGGCTGGCGGACTTCGCGGCGGCCCGGCGCTGGGAGCCCTTCCACACGCCGAAGAACCTGGCGGCCGCGCTGAGCGTGGAGGCCGGCGAACTGCTGGAGATCTTCCAGTGGTCGACGCCCGAGCAGGCGGCCGCGGTGATGTCCGATCCGGAGCGGGCCCACCGGGTGCGGGACGAGGTCGCGGACGTCCTCGCGTACCTGGTGCAGTTCTGCACGGTGGTCGGGGTGGATCCGCTGGAGGCCCTCGCGGCCAAGATCGAGCGGAACGAGCTCCGCTTCCCGGTGCCGGACGGACCGGCGGACGCCGACCAGGGCGGGGCGGGTGTCAACCCGGACGTGGACGAATAATCCTTGTGAGGGACGGGAGTTATCCACAGCCCCGGACTTGTCCACAGCTTTCCCGATGACGGATGCGGCCTCGCCGACTTCGCCGCACGCTTTCGCCGTGACCACCTGCCCGCCCCACCGGCGGTGGTGGTCCCACGGCGACAGCGAGCGAAAGGAGTGGCGGCCATGGAGGCGCTGCGACTGATCAAGAGGGCCCGGCACGCCCTGGCCGAGGCCAGACACGTACCGGATGTGCTGGCCGAGGCGCGGCAGGCCGCGCTGCTCACCGAGGCGGTGGGGGCCAGGCTGGCGGAGCTGGACGACGACGAGCTCGCCGGGCTGGGGCAGCAACTGGCCGAGGCCGCGGCGCACGCGGCGGTCTGCCTGGAACGCTCGGTCGTCAGGGCCGCCGTGCTGAGCGGAGGCCGGGCCGGGCGGCTCACCGAACTCGGCGAGCTGGCACCGGCCTTGGGCGCGCTGGACGGGCTGCTGCGGGACGTCGGGGAGACGCTGGTGGTGCTGGCCTGCGGGGCCGACACCGAGAGCCTCTACTGGACGTGCATCGACGGTGTGGACGCGGTGTCGGAGTGCAAGGACCTGGCCGGGCGGCTGCGGAAGGTGGCGGGCAGGTTGGAGGGAGAGGAAGGCGCGGTGCTCGGCGGGGCGCCGGCCGAGCGGGGCTCGCCCTTACTCGTGGTCCGGCTCGACCCGCCGGACGAGGGCGGGCCGACGGGGGAGGGCGGGCCGACGGGGGAGGAGCAGGCGCCGGACTATCGGGTGCCTGGCGTGGCCGGAGCGTCGGAGGAGGAGGTGTCCGTACCGGTGGGATAGGCGGCCGGGCCGTCCTCCCGGATGCCGGGGGACTGTAACTCGGCGAGATCCGCGGACACCGAGGCGAGCAGTTCGTGCAACTGTTCCAGCAGGCTCTTCTGCGCGGCGGGCCCGGACGAGGTGCCGGCGGCCGAGCCCGCCGGGCTGCTCGGGAGCTGCGGCGTGGCAGTTGGTTCGGTCATGACGGGACCTCTTCGGATCGGTAGTGCGGCGTGAAGCGGCCGACGGTGGCTCGGCCCGCGCAGCGGGGGTGCCTGATGCCTGGCCACCGAGGCACACGCCCCCGCCGCAGCAACCAACGAACCGCTCCGGCGGCCGGTCACCGCGCGCCACCCGATGTGGTCCAACTCCGTTACGCCGTAAGCCTCCCGGGTGATCCCGGCTTGCCGCCGCGAAGCGGCCTGGGCTAGGCGCGCGACGAGACACTCCCGGCTTGCTCGGCGCCGAGCAAGCCGGGAACCCGAGCAAGCCGGGTGCCCGAGCAAGCCGGGACAGGGCCAAGGCTTCGGGCGAGGGGAAGGAGGGGAGGGAGGGGGAGGGGGGAGGGGGCCCGCACGCCCGCCGAAAGCCGCAGAACGCACTCGGGGTCCGGAGCCCGAGTCGGCTCCGAACCCCGATGGTGTGGTCCCGCAGGTCAGTTGTGGGCGTGCAGGTCGGCGTTGAGGCCGCCCCAGGAGCCGGAGCGGGCGATGACCTCGACGGCGCCGGTCTGCGAGTTGCGGCGGAACAGCAGGTTGTCCTGGCCGGACAGCTCGACGGCCTTGGCCACGGTGCCGTCCGGGGTGGTGACCCGGGTGCCGGCGGTGACGTAGAGGCCGGCCTCGATGACGCAGTCGCTGCCGAGCGAGATGCCGATGCCGGCGTTGGCGCCGAGCAGGCAGCGCTCGCCGACCGAGACGACCTGCTTGCCGCCGCCGGAGAGGGTGCCCATGATCGAGGCGCCGCCGCCGATGTCGCTGTGGTCGCCGACGACGACGCCCGCGCTGATCCGGCCCTCGACCATGGAGGTGCCGAGGGTGCCGGCGTTGAAGTTGACGAAGCCCTCGTGCATCACGGTGGTGCCGGCGGCCAGGTGGGCGCCGAGGCGGACGCGGTCGGCGTGGGCGATGCGCACACCGGACGGGGCGACGTAGTCGGTCATCCGCGGGAACTTGTCGATGCCGTACACGGCGAGCTGGCCGCCCTGGGCGCGGACCGCGAGGCGGGCCTGCTCGACCGCGTCCACCGGGACGGGGCCGATGCTGGTCCACGCGACATTGGCGAGCAGCCCGAAGACGCCGTCCAGGTTCTGGCCGTGCGGCTTGACCAGGCGGTGGCTGAGCAGGTGCAGGCGCAGGTACACGTCGTGGGTGTCGAGCGGCTTCTCGTCGAGCGAGGCGATGGTGGTGCGCACGGCGACCACCTCGACGCCGCGGCGCGGGTCGGCGCGCAGCGCCTCGGCGGCGCCGGCGCCGAGTTCGGCCTCGGCCTGCTCGGCGGTCAGGCGGACGGTGCCGGCCGGGCCGGGCTCGGCGGCCAGGGCGGGGGCGGGGAACCAGGTGTCGAGGACGGTGCCGTCGGCGGCGATGGTGGCCAGGCCGGCGGCCACGGCCCCGTTCGGGAGGGAGGTCGATTCAGCAGTCACACCGTGCACGTTAACCAATGCGGGGCCCTGCTGCCGAACACGCCCGTCGTACGGACGCGGCCGTCGGTCGGCACGCCCCCGCCGTGCGTACACGGCCACCGACGGGCTGCGGCGGACGGCCGCCGAGCCGGAAAACCCGGTGTTCAGCGGAGGTTTGCTCGGCGATACTCGGGCGGGTGTTCATGTCGATCTCCACCACCGGCAGCGTCGAGGGCCCGGCCACCGATCTCGGCTTCCTGCTGCACAAGCACCCGGGCAAGGTCCAGCGGTTCGCGACGTCGCACGGCGAGGCGCACGTCTTCTACCCCGAGGCGGGCGACGACGTCTGCACGGCGGCGCTGCTGCTGGACGTCGACCCGATCGCGCTGGTCCGCAAGGGCCGGGGCAAGGGGCGCGGCGGTTCGCCGGACTTCGCGCTCGCCCAATACGTCAACGACCGCCCGTACGCGGCGTCCTCGCTGCTCGCGGTGGCGCTGCGGACGGTGTTCCGGTCCGCGATGAAGGGCGCCTGCCCGGCCCGGCCCGGGCTGGCGGACCGGCCGCGCCCGCTGCGGATCACGCTGCCCGCGGTGCCCGCGAACGGCGCGGGCGAGGGCGGTGGCCCGGCGATGGCGGTCCGGCTGTTCGAGCCGCTGGGCTGGCGGGTCGAGGCGGTGGCGCTTCCGCTGGACGAGGCGTTCCCGGAGTGGGGCGAGTCCCGGTACGTGCGGCTCACGCTGGTCTCGGACGCTGTGCGGCTCGCCGACGCGCTCCAGCAGCTGTACGTGCTGCTGCCGGTGCTGGACGGCGCCAAGCACTACTGGGTCGCCCCGGACGAGGTGGACAAGCTGCTCGCCGCCGGCGAGGGCTGGCTGGCCGCCCACCCGGAGCGCGACCTGATCACCCGCCGCTACCTGTCCCGGAGCCGGGCGCTGACCCGGGTGGCGATGGAGCGTCTGGAGCTGGCCCGGCTGGCGGAGGCGGACGACCGGGAGCCCGAGGAGGTCGACAACGCGGTCGACGAGCGGCCGGAGGAGCCGGAGGAGGCCGCCGGGGCGACATCGGAGCCCAGGCCGCCGTCCCTCGCCGGGCAGCGCCGCGCCGCGATCCTCGCCGCCCTGCGGGAGGTGGGCGCGGCCCGCGTCGCCGATCTCGGCTGCGGCCGGGGCGAGTTGATCGGCGAACTGCTGAAGGACGCCCGGTTCACCGAGGTGCTCGGCGTGGACGTGTCGGCGCGGGCCTTGCAGGCGGCGGCCCGCGGACTGCGCCTGGACCGGATGCCGGAGCGGCAGGCGGCCCGGGTGACGCTGGCGCAGGGCGCGCTGACGTACACGGACGCCCGGTTGAAGGGCTTCGACGCGGCGGTGCTGTGCGAGGTGGTCGAGCACCTGGACCTGCCCAGGCTGCCCGCCCTGGAGTACGCGGTGTTCGGCGCGGCCCGGCCGGGGGCGGTGGTCGTCACCACGCCGAACGCCGAGTACAACGTCCGCTGGGAGAGCCTGCCAGCGGGCGCTGTCCGGCACGCCGACCACCGCTTCGAGTGGTCGCGCGCCGAGTTCCGCGCGTGGGCCGAGCGGGTCGCGGCGGTGTTCGGTTACACGGTGGTGCTGCGCCCGGTGGGGCCGGAGGACGGGGAGGTCGGCGCGCCGACCCAGCTGGCCCTGTTCCGCCTCGGCACCAGCCCGACCGAGCAGACCCCGACCGAGCACACCCCGACCGGCGCCACCCGGACCGACCCGGCCGCGACCGAGCACACCCCGACCGACCCGGCGCCCGAAGGAGGCGAATCCCGATGACCGACGAAGCGACCCCGACGTCCGAGCAGCACCAGCACCAGGAGCACGACCAGGGTCAGCCCCAGGACCACCCCGCCCCCCGCCGTCTCCCCGTCACCGACGTCTCCCTCGTCGTCCTGATCGGCACCAGCGGCGCCGGCAAGTCGACCTTCGCCCGCCGCCACTTCCTGCCCACCCAGGTCGTCTCCTCCGACTTCTGCCGCGGCCTGGTCGCCGACGACGAGAACGACCAGTCGGCCTCCGCCGAGGCCTTCGACGTCCTGCACTACATCGTCGGCAAGCGCCTCGCGGCCGGCCGGCTGACCGTCGTGGACGCCACCAACGTCCAGCCCGAGGCACGCCGCCAGCTGGTGCGGATCGCCCGCGAGCACGACGTGCTGTCGATCGCGATCGTGCTGGACGTCCCGCCGGGCGTGTGCGCCGAGCGCAACCGCTCCCGCCCGGACCGCCGGCTGCCGGCCCACGTCGTCCCGCGCCAGCACCGCGAGCTGCGCCGTTCCCTGCGCGGCCTGGAGCGCGAGGGCTTCCGCAAGGTGCACGTGCTGCGCGGCGCGGCCGAGGTGGCGGCGGCCGAGGTGGAGCTGGAGAAGCGCTACAACGACCTGCGTCACCTGACCGGCCCGTTCGACATCGTCGGTGACATCCACGGCTGCCGCTCCGAGCTGGAGACCCTGCTGATCCGCCTCGGCTACACGCTGACCCGGGACGCCGGGGGCCGGCCGGTGGACGCGGTGCCGCCGGCGGGCCGTACCGCCGTGTTCGTCGGGGACCTGGTCGACCGCGGCCCGGACACACCGGGCGTGCTGCGCCTGGTGATGGGCATGGTCGCGGCCGGGCACGCGCTGTGCGTGCCGGGCAACCACGAGAACAAGCTGGGCCGGGCGCTGGACGGCAAGAAGGTCAACGTCGCCTACGGTCTGCAGGAGTCGCTGGATCAGCTGGCCGGCGAGTCCGAGGAGTTCCGGGCCGAGGCGCGGGAGTTCATGCGCGGCCTGGTGAGCCACTACCTGCTGGACGGCGGCGCGCTGGTGGTCTGCCACGCCGGTCTGCCGGAGCGGTACCACGGCCGCAACTCGGGCCGGGTGCGCTCGCACGCGCTGTACGGGGAGACCACCGGCGAGACCGACGAGTACGGCCTGCCGGTGCGCTACCCGTGGGCGGAGGAGTACCGGGGCAAGGCGCTGGTGGTGTACGGCCACACGCCGGTGCCGTCGGCGAGCTTCGTCAACAACACCGTCTGCCTGGACACCGGTTGCGTGTTCGGCGGCACCCTGACGGCGCTGCGCTACCCGGAGCGGGAGCTGGTGAGCGTGCCGGCCGAGCGGGAGTGGTACGCGCCGGTGCGTCCGCTGTCCACGGACGCGCCGGGCGCCCGCGAGGGCCGTCCGCTGGATCTCGCCGACGTGGCGGGCCGCCGGATCGTCGAGACCGGGCTGCACGGGCGGGTCGCCGTTCGGGAGGAGAACGCGGCGGCGGCGCTGGAGGTGATGAGCCGCTTCGCGCTGGACCCGCGGCTGCTGGCGTACCTGCCGCCGACGATGGCGCCGAGCGCCGCCTCCCGCCGGGACGGCTTCCTGGAGCACCCGCAGGAGGCGTTCGCCGCCTACCGCGCGGACGGCGTGCGGCACCTGGTGTGCGAGGAGAAGCACATGGGGTCCCGCGCGGTGGTGCTGGTCGCCCGGGACGACGCGGCGCTGGAGCAGCGCTTCGGCGTGGCCGGTTCGGGCGCGATCTGGACCAGGACGGGCCGGGCGTTCCTCGCCGACGACGGCCTGACCGCGGCCGTGCTGGGCCGGGTGCGGGTGGCCGCCGAGCGCTCGGGGCTGTTCGACGAGCTGGGCACCGGCTGGCTGCTGCTGGACGCCGAGCTGATGCCCTGGTCGCTGAAGGCCGTGGAACTGCTGCGCCGCCAGTACGCGGCGGTCGGCGCGGCGGCGGGCGCCGCCCTGCCGGAGGCGCTGGCGGCCCTGGAGCGGGCGGCCGGTCGCGGGCTGGACCTGGCGGAGCTGACCGCCAAGCAGCGGCGGCGCGCGGCCGACGCGCAGGCGTTCACCGAGGCGTACCGGCGGTACTGCTGGCCGACCGAGGGGCTGTCGGGCGTGCGGCTGGCGCCGTTCCAGGTGCTGGCCGCCGAGGGGGCGAACCTCGCCGTACGCCCGCACGACGAGCACTTGGCCTGGATCGACCGCCTGGTCGCGGCCGACGAAGCGGCGACCGAAGCGGCGACCGAAGCGGCGGCCGAAGCGAGGGCCGAAGCCGCGCTCGCAGCGGCGTCCGTGACGGCGTCCGAAACGGACGGTGACCGGGCACCGGTCCTGCACCGCACCGGCCGCCTCCTGGTGGACACCGAGGACGAGGCCTCGGTGGCGGCCGCCACGGTCTGGTGGGACGAGCTGACGGCGGCGGGCGGCGAGGGCATGGTGGTCAAACCGCTGGCCTCGGTGGTGCGCACGAAGCGGGGCGGGGGCCGTCCGGGCGGGCTGGTGCAGCCGGGGGTGAAGGTGCGCGGCCGGGAGTACCTGCGGATCGTCTACGGCCCGGACTACACCGAGTACCTGGACCGGCTGCGCGAGCGGTCGCTGGGCCACAAGCGCTCGCTGGCGCTGCGCGAGTACGCGTTGGGCCTGGAGGCGCTGGACCGGCTGGCGGCCGGCGAGCCGCTGTGGCGGGTGCACGAGCCGGTGTTCGCGGTGCTCGCGCTGGAGTCCGAGCCGGTCGATCCGCGCCTGTAGGCCGACCGGACGCAGAAGGGGGTCCGCGCCCGTAGGCCGACGGCGTCCAGGAGGTCCGCGCCTGTAGGCCGACCGGGCGTTGAGGGTGCCCGCGGCTGTAGGCCGACCGGGCGTTGAGGGGGAGTCCGCGGCGGGGCTCCCCCTCTCCCACCCCCGCCGTGTATAGAAATTCCGAGCATCGTATAGACTTGCTACTTTCCCGTACGTCCCGTCATCCCAGGAGCCCGGTATGGCCTTCAACCTCCGGAACAGGCACTTCCTCAAGGAGCTCGACTTCACGCCCCAGGAGTTCCGCTTCCTGGTGGACCTCG
Organism: Kitasatospora sp. NPDC088779; assembly: GCF_040685395.1. Classification (NCBI taxonomy): domain Bacteria; kingdom Bacillati; phylum Actinomycetota; class Actinomycetes; order Kitasatosporales; family Streptomycetaceae; genus Kitasatospora; species Kitasatospora sp. NPDC088779. The sequence goes on from NZ_JBFBHW010000013.1 coordinate 29,088, forward strand.
CCGCCGGGCTCAAGGCGGCCAAGTATGCGGGCACCGAGCAGCCCCGGCTGCGCGGGAAGAACATCGCGCTGATCTTCGAGAAGACCTCCACCCGTACTCGCTGCGCCTTCGAGGTCGCCGCCCACGACCAGGGCGCCACCACCACCTACCTGGACTCGTCCGGTTCGCAGATCGGCCACAAGGAGTCCATCCGGGACACCGCCCGGGTGCTCGGCCGGATGTTCGACGGCATCGAGTACCGCGGCCACGGCCAGGAGATCGTCGAGGAGCTGGCCGCGAATGCCGGCGTCCCGGTCTGGAACGGTCTCACCGACGAGTGGCACCCCACCCAGATGCTGGCCGACGTGCTCACCATGACCGAGCACGGCACCAAGCCGCTGACCGGGACCGCCCTCGCCTACCTCGGCGACGCCCGCTCCAACATGGGCAACTCGCTGCTGGTCACCGGCGCCCTGCTCGGCATGGACGTCCGGATCGTCGCCCCGCGCTCCCTCTGGCCGGCCGAGGATGTCCGGAAGGCGGCCGAGACGCTGGCCGAGGCGACCGGCGCCCGGATCACCCTCACCGAGGACGTGGCCGAGGGCGTGGCCGACGTGGACTTCCTCTACACCGACGTCTGGGTCTCGATGGGCGAGCCCAAGGCGGTCTGGGCCGAGCGGATCGAGTTGCTCAAGCCCTACCAGGTGTCGATGGACACCGTCCGGGCCACCGGCAACCCGGCCGTGAAGTTCCTGCACTGCCTGCCCGCGTTCCACGACCTCGGCACGGTGGTCGGGCGGCAGATGTACGAGGCGACCGGCATGACCGAGCTGGAGTGCACCGACGAGCTGTTCGAGTCGGCGCACTCCGTCGTGTTCGACCAGGCCGAGAACCGCCTGCACACCATCAAGGCGGTCCTGGTCGCCACCCTCGGCTCCTGAAGCAGGAGCTCACTTCTCCAGCTTGACGCAGGCCGCCCGGTCGCCCGCCGCGTGCGGGCCGGCCGGGGTGCCCGCGTGCATCACCAGCGAGCGCGCCTCGCCCGGCCGGGGCTGCCAGGGCACCGAGGCCGTCGCGGTGCCCTCGCCGTGCGCGTCGGTGCGCAGCGCCAGCCGCAGTTCGTTGCGCCCGTTGGCGTACGCGGGGTCGGTGGACGGCTGCACCGGGTCCACGGCGTCCTGGTAGTGCGGTCCGGACGAGGCCGGGTCGGCCCCGCAGGAGCCGGTGTGCAGGTGCACCGGGAACTCGTGGTCGGGGGCGAGCCCGGTGACGGTCATGGTGAGCACCGTCCGCCCCGCGGTGGAGCGGTCGGTGACGATCCGGGTGTGCGCGCCGTACGGCACGAGGTCGTCCGCGTAGCTGACGGCGGTCGGCGGGACGAAGGCCGTCGCGGGGTCGAAGGCGGCCTCGACGACGGAGACGGGCGAGGCGATGGGGGCCCGCGGGGTGACGGGGGCCGGCGAGGCGGCGGCGGGGGCGAGCAGGGCCAGCGGCAGCAGCGCGGCGGCGAGCGGAGTGGACATCAACGGGCCTTCCACGGGCGGGGTGACGGACACCGTGCTCAACGGCGCCGGGCGCCGGCGGACACCCTCGAACGGGCTCGGAGGCGAGCGGGCCGCGCGGGCGCGCCCCCGCTCGTCCCGTCGCCGACCGGCGGTTCCGGTGGTGAGCTGGTGTGAGTCGGTGCTGAGTCGACACTGAGCCGGTGCCGAGCCGGTGGTGGGCCGGCAGCGGTGCGGTTGTCGGCCTCCGCCGCCGGAATGGCCGCTGACCTGCGCTTCTATCGACCCAGGCATGCCTGCGGTGGTGAAGGCGACGGCATGCACTATGGTTTATCTCGACATCGAGATAACTGCCCCATAGGATATATCTCGACATCAAGATACTTGCCGAGCGGAGCTCGCCGGCGATGCGGGCAAGGTAAGCCTAAGTAAGGCTGACCTTACCACCGTGGCGGCCGGATACCGCACGAAGCACCCAGAAGGAGTCAGTCGTGTCCGCGAACAGCTTCGACGCCCGCAGCTCGCTGCAGGTGGGCGACGAGTCGTACGAGATCTTCAAGCTCTCCGCCGTCGAGGGTTCCGAGCGGCTGCCGTACAGCCTCAAGGTGCTGCTGGAGAACCTGCTCCGCACGGAGGACGGCGCGAACATCACCGCCGACCACATCCGCGCGCTCGGCAACTGGGACGCCAGCGCCCAGCCGAGCCAGGAGATCCAGTTCACGCCGGCCCGCGTGATCATGCAGGACTTCACCGGCGTGCCGTGCGTGGTCGACCTCGCCACCATGCGTGAGGCCGTCAAGGAGCTGGGCGGCGACCCGGCCAAGATCAACCCGCTGGCCCCGGCCGAGCTGGTCATCGACCACTCCGTCATCGCCGACAAGTTCGGCACCCCGGACGCCTTCGTCCAGAACGTCGAGATCGAGTACGGCCGCAACAAGGAGCGCTACCAGTTCCTGCGCTGGGGCCAGACCGCCTTCGACGAGTTCAAGGTCGTCCCGCCCGGCACCGGCATCGTCCACCAGGTGAACATCGAGCACCTGGCCCGCACCATCATGGTCCGCGGCGGCCAGGCCTACCCGGACACCTGCGTCGGCACCGACTCGCACACCACCATGGTCAACGGCCTGGGCGTGCTGGGCTGGGGCGTCGGCGGCATCGAGGCCGAGGCCGCCATGCTGGGCCAGCCGGTCTCCATGCTGATCCCGCGCGTGGTCGGCTTCAAGCTCAACGGCCAGCTGCCGGCCGGCACCACCGCCACCGACCTGGTGCTCACCATCACCGAGATGCTGCGCAAGCACGGTGTGGTCGGCAAGTTCGTCGAGTTCTACGGCGAGGGCGTCTCCGCGATCCCGCTGGCCAACCGCGCCACCATCGGCAACATGTCGCCGGAGTTCGGCTCGACCTGCGCGATCTTCCCGATCGACGCCGAGACCATCAACTACCTCAAGCTCACCGGCCGCGACGAGCAGCAGCTCGCCCTGGTCGAGGCGTACGCCAAGGAGCAGGGCCTCTGGCACGACCCGTCGGTCGAGCCGGTCTTCTCCGAGTACCTGGAGCTGGACGTCTCCACCGTCGTCCCGTCGATCTCCGGCCCGAAGCGTCCGCAGGACCGCGTCGTCCTGGCCGAGGCCGCCACCCGGTTCGCCGAGGCGCTGCCGACCTACTCCGCCGAGGCCTCGAAGCCGACCCTCGTCACCGCCCCCGACGGGTCGAAGTACGAGATCGACAACGGCGCGGTCGTGATCGCCTCGATCACCTCCTGCACCAACACCTCCAACCCCTCCGTCATGCTGGGCGCCGCCCTGCTGGCGAAGAAGGCCGTGGAGAAGGGCCTCACGGTCAAGCCGTGGGTCAAGACCACCCTGGCCCCCGGGTCCAAGGTCGTCATGGACTACTACGAGAAGGCCGGCCTGCTCCCGTACATGGAGAAGCTGGGCTTCAACCTGGTCGGCTACGGCTGCGTCACCTGCATCGGCAACTCGGGCCCGCTGCCCGAGGAGGTCTCGGCCGCCGTCAACGAGGCCGACCTGGCGGTCGTCTCGGTGCTCTCCGGCAACCGCAACTTCGAGGGCCGGATCAACCCGGACGTGAAGATGAACTACCTGGCCTCCCCGCCGCTGGTGGTCGCCTACGCCCTGGCCGGCAACATGAACATCGACATCACCCGCGACGCCCTGGGCCAGGACGCCGACGGCAACGACGTCTTCCTCGCCGACATCTGGCCGTCGGAGCGGGAGGTGGCGGACACCGTCGCCGGCTCCATCGACGAGGCGATGTTCGACAAGGGCTACCAGGACGTCTTCGCCGGTGACCACCGCTGGCAGTCGCTCCCGGTCCCGACCGGCAACACCTTCGAGTGGGACGCCGAGTCCACCTACGTGCGCAAGCCCCCGTACTTCGAGGGCATGGCCAAGACCCCGAGCCCGGTGACCGACATCGCCGGCGCCCGCGTCCTGGCCAAGCTGGGCGACTCGGTCACCACCGACCACATCTCCCCGGCCGGCAACATCAAGCCGGGCACCCCGGCGGCGCAGTACCTGACCGCCAACGGTGTCGAGAAGCGCGACTTCAACTCCTACGGCTCGCGCCGCGGCAACCACGAGGTGATGATCCGCGGCACCTTCGCCAACATCCGTCTGCGCAACCAGATCGCGCCGGGCACCGAGGGCGGCTACACCCGCGACTTCACCCAGGCCGACGGCCCGGTGTCGTTCATCTACGACGCCTCGCAGAACTACCAGGCCGCCGGCACCCCGCTGGTCGTCCTGGCCGGCAAGGAGTACGGTTCCGGCTCGTCCCGTGACTGGGCCGCCAAGGGCACCGCGCTGCTGGGCGTCAAGGCCGTCATCGCCGAGTCGTACGAGCGCATCCACCGCTCGAACCTGATCGGCATGGGCGTCCTGCCGCTGCAGTTCCCGGAGGGCCAGACCGCCGAGTCCCTCGGCCTGACCGGCGAGGAGACCTTCTCCTTCACCGGCGTGACCGAGCTCAACGAGGGCCGCACCCCGAAGACCGTCAAGGTCAAGGCCGGTGACAAGGAGTTCGACGCGGTCGTCCGCATCGACACCCCCGGTGAGGCGGACTACTACCGCAACGGCGGCATCCTGCAGTACGTGCTGCGCTCGCTCATCGGCTGAACCGAGTTCTAGTTCGGGGGGCTGAGCGCCCCGGTGGCTGAGAGGCCGGACCGCATCGCGCGGTCCGGCCTCTTTTGCATGCTGCCTCTCCTGAGTCCTGCCCCTTGTGCGGTGTGCCGCGATGGACTAAACCTCTATCCCATCTGGTCCAGACCAATTGACGCTCATTCAGAGAACAGGTCCGGTATGCCCACTCGCGCCTCAGCCCTGCTCGCCGCCGCCACCGTCGCCGCGCTGCTCGCCGTCCCCGCCACCGCCAACGCCGCCGACGGCGGGCACGGCCCGAAGCTGAAGGGCCAGCGGGTCGGCTACTTCACCCAGTGGGGCGCCGACAGCTCCGCCAAGCGCGTCCAGGACTCCGGCCAGGCCGGGAAGCTCACCGTCGTCAACTACGCCTTCGGCAACGTCTCCGCCGACGGCACCTGCTTCGAGAGCAACGACGCCGGCCAGGGCGACGCCCACAACGACTACCAGCGCGCCTTCTCCGCCGCCGACTCGGTCGACGGCGTGGCCGATGCCCCGGGCCAGAAGCTGAAGGGCCACTTCAACCAGCTGCGCAAGCTCAAGGCGAAGAACCCGCAGCTGCGCACGGTCATCTCGCTCGGCGGCTGGAGCTGGTCCAAGTACTTCTCCGACGCGGCCGCCACCGACGCCGCGCGCAAGAAGTTCGTCTCCTCCTGCATCGACCTCTACCTCAAGGGCGACGTGCCGGTCCTGCCCGGCTCCCCGGAGGGCGGCGCCGGCGCGGCCGCGGGCGTCTTCGACGGCATCGACATCGACTGGGAGTACCCGGGCGGCGGCGGGGACGCGGGCAACGTGGTCCGCCCCGAGGACGGGCGCAACTTCACCCTGCTGATGCAGGAGTTCCGGCGCCAGCTCGACGACTTCGGCAAGAAGGGCGGAAAGAAGGGCGACAAGGGCAGGCACTACCTGCTGACCGCCGCCGTCGCCGCCAACGAGACCGTCGCCGACCGGCTCGAACTGCCCGAGCTGAGCGAGTCGGTGGACTGGCTCAACCTGATGACCTACGACCTGCACGGCCCCTGGGAGGGCAAGGGCCCGGCCAACCACCAGGCCAACCTCTACTCCGACCCGGCCGACCCCGACGCCCGCCGGCGCAGCGCCGACACGGCCGTCGACCACTACCAGGAGCGCGGCCTGCCCGCCGAGCAGATCGTGCTCGGTGCCCCGCTGTACGGCCACGGCTGGACGGGCGTCGCGCCCGGCAAGCGCGGCGGCCTCTACCAGAGCGCCACCGCCGCCGCCCCCGACCTCTCCTACCGGGAGGTCAACGCGCTGCCCGGCAAGGTGTACGTGGACCGCGACCACGGCGCGTCCTGGAAGTACGACGGCACCACCTTCTACAGCTACGACACCGCCGAGGTGCTCACCCAGAAGGCGCGGTACGCGCGCTGGAACGACCTGGGCGGCGTGATGGTCTGGTCGCTGGACGGCGACGACGCCCAGGGCAGCGCGATCGCCGCCCTGGACCGCGGCCTGCGCCGCGACTGACGCCCCGACGTGAAGGGGCCCGCCGTGTCCGCACGGCGGGCCCCTTCACGCCTGGGTCAGGCCCGGTCGCAGGCCTGCGCCCGCAGCGCGCGGGCCAGGTCGTCGCGGCACTCCAGGACCAGGCGGCGCAGCGCCGGCGCGGCCTGCGGGTGGCCGTCCAACCAGGCGTCGGCCTCGGCCAGGGTCTGCTCGCTGGTCTGCGCGCGCGGGAAGAACCCGCTGACGATCCGCATCGCGATCTCGATGGTCCGCTCGGCCCAGACCCGTTCCAGCAGCTTGAAGTAGGGCGCCGCGTAGAGCGCGGTCAGGTCGCGGTGGGCGGGCAGCGCGAAGCCCGCGATCTCGGCCTCGACCAGGGCGTTCGGCAGTTCGTCGGAGTCGACCACGGCCGACCAGGCGGCGGCCTTGGCCTCCGCGGTGGGCCGGGCGGCCAGGCACTGGGTGTACTGGCGCTTGCCGCTGGCGGTGTTGTCGGCGGCCAGCTCTCCGGCCAGTTCCTCGTCGCCGGCCTGGCCGGCGGCGGCCAGTGCCAGCCACAGCGACCATCGCAGCTCCTGGTCGACCTCCAGGCCGTCGATCCGGGCGCTGCCGGCCAGCAGGCCGCGGACCAGGCCGAGGTGCTCGGCGCCGCCCGCGGTCTGGGCGAGGAAGCGGGCCCAGGCCAGCTGGTGGTCGCTGCCGGGGACGGCCTCGCGCAGTTCGCGCAGGGCGCCGTCGGCCAGCTGCCGGCCGCCCTCGCCGCGCCAGGCCGGGTCGGCGTACAGGTCGACGGCGGTCTTGGCCTGGGCGTGCAGCGACTGCAGCACGCCGATGTTGCCCTCCTGGCCGGCGAAGCGCAGCACCAGGGCGACGTAGTCGCGGGCCGGCATCAGGCCGTCCCGGGTGAGGTTCCAGACGGCGGACCAGGCGAGTGCCCGGGCCAGCTCGTCGTGGATGTCGCCGAGGCCGGTGCGCAGGGTCTCCAGGGACTCGGAGTCGAAGCGGATCTTGCAGTAGGTGAGGTCGTCGTCGTTGAGCAGCACCAGCGCGGGGCGGGGGCGGCCGGCGGCCTCGGCGACGACGGTGCGGTTGCCGGTGACGTCGAGCTCGAACCGCTCGGTGCGCACCAGGGAGCCGTCGGCGTCCCGGTCGTAGAGGCCGATCGCGATCCGGTGCGGGCGCAGCACCGCCCCGTCCTGGAGGACGGCGAGTTCGGTGATCCGGCCCTCGGCGTCGGTGGTCACCTGCGGGGTGAGCGAGTCGACCCCGGCGGTCTGCAGCCAGGCGGCGGCCCAGGCCTTGAGGTCGCGGCCGCTGGTCTCCTCCAGGACGCCCAGCAGGTCGCCGAGTTCGGTGTTGCCGAAGGCGTGGCGCTTGAAGTAGCGGCGGGCGCCCTCGAAGAAGGCCTCGGAGCCGACGTACGCGACCAGCTGCTTGAGGACGGCGGCGCCCTTGGCGTAGGTGATGCCGTCGAAGTTGAGCTTGGCGTCCTCGAGGTCGCGGATGTCGGCGGTGATCGGGTGGGTGGTGGGGAGCTGGTCCTGCCGGTAGGCCCAGGCCTTGCGCTGGTTGGCGAAGGTGACCCAGGCGGAGGAGTACCGGGTGCGGGCGCCGATCAGGCCGTAGGAGCCCATGAAGTCGGCGAAGGACTCCTTCAGCCACAGGTCGTCCCACCAGCGCATGGTGACCAGGTCGCCGAACCACATGTGCGCCATCTCGTGCAGGATGACGTTGGCGCGGCCCTCGTAGGCGGCGTCGGTGACCTTCGAGCGGAAGACGAACTCCTCGCGGAAGGTGACGCAGCCGGGGTTCTCCATGGCGCCGATGTTGTACTCGGGGACGAACGCCTGGTCGTACTTGCCGAAGGGGTACGGGTAGTCGAACTCCTCGTGGAAGAAGTCGAGTCCGAGCTTGGTGACGCCGAGGATCTCGTCCGCGTCGAAGTACTGGGCGAGGGACTTGCGGCACATCGCGGAGAGCGGGATCTCCAGGGTGGTGCCGTCGGCGAGTTCGCGGCTGTAGTGGTCGCGGGCGACGTGGTAGGGGCCGGCCACGACGGCGGTGAGGTAGCTGGAGATCGGCTGGGTCGGCGCGAACTCCCAGGTGCGGGCGGCGCCTTCCTCGGTGACCTTGTCGTGGACGGCGTTGGACCAGACGTCCCAGGCGGCGGGGGCGGTGACGGTGAAGCCGAACGGGGCCTTCAGGTCGGGCTGTTCGAAGGTCGCGAAGACCCGGCGGGCGTCGGCCGGCTCGTAGTGGGTGTAGAGGTACGTCTCGCCGTCCACCGGGTCGGTGAAGCGGTGCAGGCCCTCGCCGGTGCGGCTGTAGGCGCAGTCCGCCTCGACGGTGAGGACGTTCTCGGCGGCGAGGCCGTCGACGTGCACCCGGGCGCCGTCGTAGGCGGTGGCCGGGTCGATCGCGCGGCCGTTGAGGGTGACGGCGTGGACGGCGGGGGCGAGCAGGTCGAGGAAGGTGTCGGCGCCGGGCCGGGAGCAGCGGAACGTGACGGTGGTGGTGGAGCGGAAGGTGGCGGCCTCCGGATCGGGGGCGGAGGTCACGTCCAGCCGGACCTGGTAGCCCTCCACGGCCAGGATGCTGGCCCGCTGCTGCGCTTCGTCGCGGCTCAGGTTCTTGCCCGGCACGGCGGTACTCCTTTGTCCGGCTCGCACGGTGGTGCGTCTGTGGGTGGTGCGGTCTCGGCGCGCGGTGTGCCGCGCCCCGCAGGGGCATCCTTTCACGCCCTCCCTCGCCGGTACCATTGCACAGGCCGTCCCGGCGGGGCCGGAATCAGCGGCGGCGGGCGGGTGTTGACGCGTGGGGGTGGCACGCCTGCCTGCCTCGTCATCACCTCACGAAGGACGACAGCCGTGACGACTGCCGCTGAGCGCAAGACCGCCGACTTCTGGTTCGACCCGGCCTGCCCGTGGGCGTGGATGACGTCCCGCTGGCTGATCGAGGTGCAGCAGTTGCGTCCGGTGGACGTGAACTGGCACGTGATGAGCCTGTCGGTGCTGAACGAGGACCGCGACCTCCCGGAGAACTACCGCGAGCTGCTGGACAACGCCTGGGGCGCGGTGCGGGTGTGCATCGCGGCCGCCCGGGAGCACGGCGACGAGGTGCTGGGCCGGCTCTACACCGAGCTGGGCCTGCGCTTCCACAACCAGGGCCTGCCGCAGAACCGGGAGACGGTCGAGGCGGCGCTGGTGGCCGCCGGGCTTCCCGTGGGGCTGGCGGACGCGGCCGGCACGGACGCGTACGACGAGGCCCTGCGCGCCTCGCACAAGGAGGGCATCACCCTGGTCGGCGAGGACGTCGGCACCCCGGTGATCGCGGTGGAGGGCGTGGACGGCGAGCGGGTCGCCTTCTTCGGCCCGGTGGTCACCCCGGCCCCGAAGGGCGAGGCCGCGGCCCGGCTCTGGGACGGCACCCTGCTGGTGGCCTCCACCCCGGGCTTCTACGAGATCAAGCGGACCCGTACGGCGGGCCCGTCCTTCGAGTAGCGCGGGGCGCGCGAAGGGCCCGGTACCGCAGCAGGCGGTACCGGGCCCTCGTGCGTGCCGGGGTCAGCGGGCGGCGGCCGCGTCCCGCCGCTGCTTGACCAGGCCGGCGGCGCTCAGCAGCGCGACCAGTACCCCGGCCGCGTACAGCTGCTGCCGGTTGCCCTCGGTGGTGGTCATCAGGGCGAGGATGCCGGTGACGGCGGCCATCGCGATCCAGGTCAGGTACGGGTAGCCCCACATCTTCACGGTGAGCAGTTCGGGCGCCTCGCGCTCCAGCCGGCGGCGCATCCGCAGCTGGACCAGGCAGATGAACAGCCAGACGACCAGGATGGCCACGCCGGTGGTGTTCATCAGCCAGGTGAAGACGGTCTCCGGCCAGAACTTGGCGGCCAGCACGGCGCCGAAGCCGAACAGGCAGGAGGCCAGCACGGCCCGGCGCGGCACCCCGCCGGAGATCTTGGCCAGCGCCCGGGGGCCCTGGCCGCGGCCGACCAGCGAGTACGCCATCCGGGAGGCGCCGTAGATGTTGGCGTTCATCGCGGAGAGCAGCGCGATCAGCACCACCACCTCCATGATCGTCCCGGCGCCGGTCACCCCGAGGTGCCGCAGCACGGTGACGTACGGGCCGTCGGTGACCACCGCCGGGTCCTTCCAGGAGACCAGGGTGACGACCAGGGCCATCGAGCCGATGTAGAAGATCGCGATCCGCCACACCGCCGTGCGCACCGCGTTGGCGACGTTCTTGCGGGGGTCGTCGGACTCGGCGGCGGCGATGGTGACGGTCTCCAGCCCGCCGTAGGCGAAGACCGAGGCGAGCAGGCCGACGATCAGCCCGCTGACCCCGGTGGGCAGGAAGCCGCCCTGGCCGGTCAGGTTGGTCGCGCCGGGGGCGCCGGGGCCGATCACCCCGGCGATGCCGAGCCCGCCGAGGACCAGGAAGGCGACGATCGCGGCGACCTTGATGGTGGCGAACCAGAACTCGAACTCGCCGAAGTTCTTCACCGCGGTCAGGTTGCTGGCGCAGAAGAAGACCATGAACAGGCCGACCCAGACCCAGGAGGAGACGCCCGGCACCCAGCCGTTGACGATCTTCCCGGCGGCGGTGGCCTCGGCGGCGACGCCGCAGCACAGCATCACCCAGTACATCCAGCCGGCCGTGATCCCGGCCCAGGGGCCGATCTCCTTCTCGGCGTGCACCGAGAACGACCCGGAGGCGGGGCGGGCGGCCGACATCTCGCCGAGCATCCGCATGATCAGCATGACCAGCAGGCCGGAGAGGGTGAACGCCAGGATGATCGCCGGACCGGCGGCGGCGATACCGGCGCCGGAGCCGACGAACAGGCCCGCGCCGATCACCCCGCCCAGCGCGATCATCGACAGGTGGCGCTGCTTGAGGCCGTGCGCGAGCTGCTGGCCGGTGGCCGGGGCACCGTCGGCGTCGGTGGTCCCGGACGCCTTGGGCGCGGAGGTGGGGGCCATAGGGCTGGATCCAGACTGTGCGGAATGCGGCATGAGCTGTCCAATATCCGGTGACACCTCTGTTCATGCCAAGAACGGGGACCCCGGGCCCACCATGCGGACCACGCGGTGACGGAACGGGTCCGACCGGTGACACGGCGTCGGTACGGGCCGGAATGGGCCGGTTCCGACAACGGTCGAGGGCGGGGCTTTGTCCGAAACCGTGGCGGTGGCGTAGTGGATCACCACGTAGGTTCACAGGTGTTCACTCACCTGAGCACCCCACAGGAGACCCCCGATGGCCACTGCCACCACCCCGATACCGCGCCGCGCCGTCCTCGCCGACCTGCTGCCCGCCGCCACCACCCGCCTCGGCGCCCAGGCCCGCGACCTGGCCCTGGTGGCCGGCGGCGCCGCCCTGACCGGCGTGGCCGCCCAGCTGTCGGTGAACATCCCCGGCTCGCCGGTGCCCGTCACCGGCCAGACCTTCGCCGCCCTGCTGGTCGGCACCGCGCTCGGCGCCCGCCGCGGCGTCGCCTCGCTCGCCCTCTACCTGCTGGCCGGCCTGGCGGGGATGCCCTGGTTCGCCGAGGGCACCTCCGGCTGGACGATGCCCTCGCTCGGCTACGTGCTCGGCTTCGTCCTGGCGGCCGGCCTGACCGGCGAGCTGGCCCGCCGCGGCGCCGACCGGACCCCGGTGAACACCGCCGTCACCATGGTCCTCGGCAGCCTCGCCATCTACGCGGTCGGCGTCCCGTACCTGGCCCTGTCGCTGCACGTCCCGCTCGCCCGGGCGGCCGAGCTCGGCCTCTACCCGTACCTGGTCGGCGACGCGCTGAAGGCCGTCCTCGCCGCCGGGGCCCTGCCGCTGGTCTGGAAGCTCGCCGCGAAGCGGTGAGCCCCCTGCCGGGCCCGGGCGCACGCGCATGCCACACTCATGGCATGCGCGTGTACCTGGGCTCAGACCATGCCGGATACGAACTGAAGAACCACCTCGTGGAGTGGCTCAAGGAGGCCGGCCACGAGCCGGTCGACTGCGGGCCGCACATCTACGACGCCGAGGACGACTACCCGCCGTTCTGCCTGCGCGCCGCCGAGCGCACCGCCGCCGACCCGGAGGCGCTGGGCGTCGTCATCGGCGGCTCGGGCAACGGTGAGGCGATCGCCGCCAACAAGGTCAAGGGCGTGCGGGCGGCGCTGGCCTGGAGCGAGCAGACCGCCGGGCTCGGCCGCGAGCACAACAACGCCAACGTGGTCTCCGTCGGCGGCCGCATGCACACGCTGGAGGAGGCCACCAAGTTCGTCGAGGTCTTCCTCAACACCCCCTACAGCGGCGAGCCGCGGCACACCCGCCGGATCGAGATGCTGAGCGAGTACGAGACCACCGGCGAGCTCCCGCCGATCCCGGCCCACCACCCGCAGGGCTGATCCCTCCCCCCGTCCACCCTCCGTCGGTCGGCCGCGTGCTCCACGCGGCCGGCCGCCGCCGTTCCCGGGCCCGTACGGCTGTGTCATCGGCCACAGGGCCGGGCGCGCCGACGCCGGTACGCGTGGGGCGCGTGCGCCGCCCGCGTGGTTCGTACGCCCAACCGGCGCACGCCTCCTGACGCCGTGCCCGCCGTCGCGGCGATCGGCCGAAACCGGCTGACGGACCCGCGCCACGGCACACCCGCTCGCGTCCGGCCCGTCGACGCCGGGCGGTGCCCGTGGATAGGGTCGGGCCCCATGGCTGGCAGACCGCCGGGCGCACCGCCCCAGACGACTGCGACGAGGCCCGGCGCCGCCACGGCGTCCGGACCCGTGACGGCCCGGTTGCGCAGGAGGCTCCGCCGGGTCCGCCGAAGGCTGCGCACGGCCGGTGTGGACTACTTCCGCGGCGGCGCCGCCGACTGGCCGGTGCTCTGCGCGCTCGCCCTGCTCGTCCCGCTGCTGATCCTGCTCAACATCTGGATCCCCGCCTGGGCCCCGCCCACCGCGCTGGTCCTGCCGATCCTGGCCGGCGCGCTGCTGCTGCGCCCCGGCAGCCTGGTGGTGCTGTACGCGCTGGCGGCGCTCGGCCTGTCCGCCGAGTCGGTGATCCACACCGGCCAGCGGGTGGCCAGCGAGAACCCCGAGGCCTACATCTACGGCGTCACCCCGGGCGCGGCCCTGGTGGTCGGCGCCGCCGGGGTGGGCGGCCTGCTGCTGGCCCAGTTCCGGGCCCGGGTCGGCGTGCCCTGGTGGGGCGGCTCGACCATGCTGTTCGACCTGCGCGAGCGGCTGCGGGTGCAGAGCCGGGTGCCGGAGCTGCCGGACGGCTGGCACGCCGACATGGCGCTGCGCCCGGCCGGCGGGCAGTCCTTCTCCGGGGACTTCGTGGTCGCCGCCCGCACCGGCCCGGGCCAGCGGCTGCTGGAGGTGGTCCTCGCGGACGTCTCCGGCAAGGGCATGGACGCCGGCTCCCGCGCGCTGCTGCTCTCCGGCGCCTTCGGCGGCCTGGTGGGCTCGCTGCCCGCGCACGACTTCCTGCCCGCCGCCAACGGCTACCTGCTGCGCCAGTCCTGGGAGGAGGGCTTCGCGACCGCCGTCCACCTGGTGCTGGACCTGGACACCGGCGAGTACGAGCTGCTGTCGGCCGGGCACCTGCCGGGGATGCAGCGGCTGGCGGGCGCCGGGCGCTGGGAGGTCAAGGAGGCCGAGGGCCCGCTGCTCGGGATCTACGACGGCGCGAAGTTCGACGGCGTGCGCGGCCGGCTGAACCGCGGCGACGTGCTGATGCTGTGCACCGACGGCATGGTCGAGGAGCCGGGCCGGGACCTCTCCGAGGGGATGGACCGGCTGATGGGGGAGGCGGACCGGCTGGTGCCCGGCAGCGGTCCGGGCGCGGGGGCCGGTGCGGCGGCCGCGCTGATCGAGACGGTGGCCCGGGACATCAACGACGACCGCGCGGTCCTGCTGCTCTGGCGCGACTGACGCCCCCTCGGCCCGGCCGTCCGTCGCCGGACGGACCGGCACATGCCGCGGGCACGTGCTGTCAAGCCGGGCAGCCGATCTTCGGCCAAATCGGCCGCCCCTTCGGCTGACCGGACCTGCGGCTTCCGTTACCCGCCCCCGGCCGCCTTCCGGCCGCTCAGCGCCGCCCCGCCGACGATTCGTCAGAACGGCTCCGCTATCGTCCCGGTCGGCGGAAACTCGTCTCGCATCGCAGGATATCGGCGTTGGGCTGACTGTCAGACCTTTACGCAATCGGCACGGTCGACCACACTGAGTCCGGGCGGGACTGTTCAGGATTCGGGGGATGGGGGGCGTCACGTGCGGCACGGCAGACAACGTTCGACCGCGCCGGGCTCCCTCGCCGGTGGTGTGCCGGTCGATCCGCGATTCCGCCTCGGGACCGTCGGACAGGCCGGGGTCCGGCTTCGCAGGTGCCGCCGGGCGGCGGCACCACGCTATGAAACGAGGAAGTGAGTCCGGGTGGCACTCTCCGTCTCCGCGCTGGTCCTGTTCGCAATCCTGTGCATCATCTTCATCCGCAACAAGCAGCTGAAGATCGCGCACGGCATCATCGCCGCCCTGTTCGGCTTCATGCTGCACGAGACCACGGTCGCGGGCTCGATCAACTCCCTGCTGGCGAACCTCGCCCACAGCATCTCGGGCATCACCGGCGGCTGACCCGGCCGGGCCGTCCGCGACCCCCGCGAGGGGATCACCGGCCGGCCCGTCTGGCCTCCCGCCAGCGAGCGAACAGTCCCCGGGGGCGGGCCGCCGCCTGGGCGGGGGCGCGCATCGGCGCGGGTGCCGCGGCACCCGCCGCGGCGGCCTGCCCCGGCGCCGCCGAATCGGCCGTCAACAGCACGAACAGCCGCGCCCAGCACAGTCGTTCGCCCCGCGGCCAGTCCATCGCGCGCAGCGCCGCCGACGCGGCCTCCGACACCTCGCCGTCGACCCGGACCTCGGCGACGTCGTCGCCCGCCTTCCCGCCCAGGAAGAGCTTCACCCCGACCGGCCCCGGCCCGGCCAGCTGCGGCCGCAGCGCGGGCGCGAGCGCCGGCAGCACCCGGTGCTCGGCGAGCCACCCCGCCAGGTGCTCGTTGCCGAAGCCGAACACCGCCGCCGGCCCCTGGACGGCGTGCCAGCCCTGGAGTTCGGCGTGGTCCGCGTGGTCGGCGTGCACGCCGCGCCCGTCCGTCAGTTCGACCAGCACCGAGGCGGTGGTGGTCGCCCACATCTTCACCGCGTTGGCGAGCTTCTCCTCCTCGGTCTTGCCGAGGCCGGCCGCGCAGTCCCACACCACCGGGGCGTCCGCCCGGCCCAGGTGCAGCACGTAGCCGAGGTCGACGTGGCCGGCGCCGTCGTCCCCGGGGTGCTCGCGCACCGCCACCGCCGTCGTCCCCGGGCCGCGCACCACCTCGCCGTCGGCGGTGAACTCCTGCCCGAGGCGTGCCATCTCCCGGACGACACAGCGCTGTATGACGGCCAGCCGCTCCTGGGGACGCACCGGGACTCCTCCACCTCGGAGCGCGGCGGGTGAGCTCCCGCTCGAACTGCGCTCGAACGCCGCCGAGGCTATCGGCCCGGCAGCCAGGCGGGAAACCGTCCGGTCTCCCCGGTTCTCCAGTCGCGGAAATGTCTGGAATGCACCACTTTGGGAAGCGGAACCGCCCTGTGGCCGCCGGCCGGGGCCCTGCCGCCCGCCTGGAGAGCCCGCATGACCCGCACCGCCCCGACGAGGCCGTCATCGCTCCCGACGGCCCCTCCGGCCCCCCTTCCGCCCCTTCTGGCGGGCCCGGACGGCTCCGGCCTGGCCGCCGAGATCGAGGCCTACCTCGCCTCGCTGCCCGCCCCCGCGCGCCACCCGGTGCCGCACGTCTGCCCCCACGGCACCACCGTGCGGCCGTGGTGCGCCGGCCACCCGGAGCCCCGGGCCACCCTGCTCGACCGGGCGCTGCGCCGCCCGGCCCGCCCGGTGCCGGTCAGCGCCGCCGACCACCTGCGACTCGCCTCCCGCTACATCGGCGCCCACGGCTGGCTGCAGGGCGCGATGTGGGACGCGCGCGGACGGGTCTGCCTGCTCGGCGCCCAGGCCGCCGTCCTCGCGCACGGCTACGGCACCCCGGCCACCGTGCGCACCGCCCGGGTCCAGCTGATGGAGGTGCTGCACGCGACCGGCCGCCCGGCGCGCTCCCCGGACGAGTACAACGACCGCCCCGCCACCCGGGAGGCCGACGTCCACCGGCTGCTCGACCGGGCCGCCGCCCGGGCCGCCCGGCTCGGACTCTGAACCGGCCCTCCCGGCCTCCGCCCCCGGACGCCGGGCTCGCGGGGCCGCCGGGCCGCCCGGAAACGCCAACGGCCCCGGTGCGTGGAGACGCACCGGGGCCGGGCCGATGAGCGGGCGACGAGAATCGAACTCGCGTGACTAGTTTGGAAGACTAGGGCTCTACCATTGAGCTACGCCCGCGCGATCCCCCGGTCGTTGCCGGCCGGAAGTTCGGGGGACAGCGTACCCGGTCCGGCCGCTTCCGCGCACACCGGATTCTGCGCGCGCTCCCTCGGACCGCCCCCGAATATGTCGGCGAGCCGCCAGGGCCCGACGTGTACGCTTCCTCTCGGCACCACGGGGTGTGGCGCAGTTTGGTAGCGCGTCCGCTTTGGGAGCGGAAGGCCGTCGGTTCGAATCCGGTCACCCCGACAGTGCGGCAGGGTCTCGTCCACCGTGGCGGGGCCCTGTTCTGTTCGGGCCCGATGGTGGCGCCTGGCGTCCGCCTTTCGTGGTACCGGTAGGATGGGGCGCTGGCGGTAGTCCCTGCGGTCTCAACCCAGGTCAACCGCACGAGGGCGAGGAGTCACTCTCACCGTCCACCCCCCACGGGAGATGCAGCTCCAACCCTTCATCGCCCGTCTCGCCCGACCCACTCGTACGGCCTCGGCCGGCGACCGGGAACGGCGGAGGCAACCTGACCGCAAGCCCATAGGAGACCTAACCGTGAAGAGCGCCGTCGAGACTCTGAACCCGACCCGGGTTCGACTCACCGTCGAGGTGCCCTTCGAGGAGCTCAAGCCCAGCCTCGACGCGGCGTACAAGAAGATCAACCAGCAGGTCACGGTTCCGGGCTTCCGCAAGGGCAAGATCCCGGCTCGCGTCATCGACCAGCGTTTCGGCCGCGGTGCCGTGCTGGAGGAGGCCGTCAACGACGCCCTGCCGCGCTTCTACACGCAGGCCGTCGACGAGGGCAAGATCGAGGTCCTCGGCCAGCCCGACATCACCAACATCGAGGGTGTCGAGAAGATCGCCGATGGCGGTGACCTGAAGTTCACCGCAGAGGTGGACATCCGTCCGGAGATCACCCTTCCGGACTTCGCCTCCATCGAGGTGACCGTCGACCCGATCGTCGTCTCCGACGAGGACATCGAGAAGTCCCTGGAGCAGCTGCGCGAGCGCTTCTCCTCGGTCAAGGACGTCGAGCGCGCCGCGGCCGCCGGCGACATCGTGGTCGTGGACCTGATCGCCAAGGTCGACGGCGAGGTGCCGGAGGACGGCACCGCCAACGGCGTCAGCTACGAGATCGGCTCGGGCCGCCTGATCGACGGCATCGACGACGCCGTGACCGGCCTGGAGGCCGGTGGCACCGCCACCTTCTCCACCGAGCTCAAGGGTGGCACCCAGGCGGGCCAGACCTCCGAGGTCACCGTCACCGTCACCGCCGTCCAGGAGAAGGAGCTGCCCGAGCTGGACGACGAGTTCGCCCAGCTGGCCAGCGAGTTCGACACCCTGGAGGCCCTGCGCGACGACTCCCGCAAGCGCCTGGAGCGCATGAAGGAGTACGACCAGGCCACCCAGGCCCAGGAGAAGGTGCTGGACGCCCTGCTCGGCCTGGTCGAGATCGAGTTCCCGGAGAAGCTCCTCAAGGACGAGGTCGAGACCCGCAAGCACAACCTGGAGCACCACCAGCTCCAGCCGATGGGCCTCGACATCGACAGCTACCTGGAGACCCAGGGCAAGACCCGCGAGGAGTGGGACGCCGAGATCGAGGAGCAGGCGAAGAAGGGCATCAAGACCCAGTTCGTCCTGGACCAGATCGTCGCCGACGAAGAGCTGGGTGTTAACCAGGAGGAGCTGACCGAGCACCTCATCCGCCGCGCCGCCGGCTCGGGTCTCACCCCGGACCAGTTCGCGCAGCAGGTCGTCCAGGGTGGCCAGGTGCCGCTGCTGGTCGGCGAGGTCGCCCGCGGCAAGGCGCTGGCCACCGTGGTCGAGGCCGCCAAGGTCGTCGACACCGAGGGCAACGAGGTCAACTTCGACGACGAGGACGAGACGGCCGAGACCGTCGAGGCCCCGGCCGCCGAGGAGACCGCCGCCGAGGAGAAGACCGAGGCCTGAGTGCCCCGGTAGCCCCTGAGGTCTGCGACGGGCCCGGACGCCGTACGGTGTCCGGGCCCGTCGTCGTCCCCCGGGGCGGGCCCGACCCTGCGCTCACAGCGAACAGTTCTGCGTGAGGGATTCTGCGGCCCGGCCTGCGCGTTAGGGTCCTTGGACAGCACCAATCACACCGTGATACCCGGAAGCTGTGCGACATCGTGACGGCCGTGGAGCGACCGTCCAAATCGACTGAGCAGGTGGCTAAGTGACGTTCCCGCAGATGCAGATGCCTGGCCCGATGGCGCCGCACGCCGCCTCTGGTGACGTGCTCGGCGGCCTGGGCGACCAGGTGTACAACCGGCTGCTCAACGAGCGGATCATCTTCCTCGGCCAGCAGGTCGACGACGACATCGCCAACAAGATCACCGCCCAGCTGCTGCTGCTGGCCGCGGACCCGGAAAAGGACATCTTCCTTTACATCAACTCCCCGGGCGGTTCGATCTCGGCGGGCATGGCGATCTACGACACCATGCAGTACATCAAGAACGACGTCGTCACCATCGCGATGGGCATGGCGGCCTCGATGGGCCAGTTCCTGCTGACCGCCGGCGCCAAGGGCAAGCGCTTCTCGCTGCCGAACGCCAACATCCTGATGCACCAGCCCTCCGCCGGCCTCGGCGGCTCCGCCACCGACATCCGCATCCAGGCCGAGCAGCTGCTGCGCACCAAGAAGCGGATGTCCGAGCTGATCGCCTTCCACAGCGGCCAGTCCTTCGAGCAGATCACCAGGGACTCCGACCGCGACCGTTGGTTCACGCCGGAGGAGGCCCTGGAGTACGGCCTGATCGACGCGATCATGCACAGCGCCGCGGACGTCCCCGGCGGCGGCGGCACGGGCGCCTGAGCCTCGGCCCGGCCCACGAGACCACAGCCACAACGCCCCGGAGGACAAGAACCCCCATGAACATCCCCAGCCTGTCGGCCGCCCAGGCCCGCGTCGAGGACATGCGCGCCGAGGGTCGCTACATCGTCCCGCGCTTCGTCGAGCGCACCACGCAGGGCATCCGCGAGTACGACCCGTACGCCAAGCTGTTCGAGGAGCGCATCATCTTCCTCGGCTCGCAGGTCGACGACGTCTCGGCGAACGACATCATGGCGCAGCTGCTGTGCCTGGAGTCGATGGACCCGGACCGCGAGATCCAGATGTACATCAACTCGCCCGGCGGCTCGTTCACGGCCCTGACGGCCATCTACGACACCATGCAGTACGTGAAGCCGGACATCACCACGGTCTGCATGGGCCAGGCGGCCTCCGCCGCGGCCGTGCTGCTCGCGGCCGGCACCCCCGGCAAGCGGATGGCGCTGCCGAACGCCCGCATCCTGATCCACCAGCCGTACACCGAGACGGGCCGCGGCCAGGTGTCCGACCTGGAGATCCAGGCCAAGGAGATCTTCCGGATGCGCGAGCAGCTGGAGCAGATGCTCTCCAAGCACTCCAACAAGCCGGTGGAGCAGGTGCGCGAGGACATCGAGCGCGACAAGATCCTCACCGCCGAGGAGGCCTTGGAGTACGGCCTCGTCGACCAGATCATCTCCACCCGCAAGACCTCGCTGACCTCCTGAGGCCGGCACCCTCCGAGGCGGGGCGCGCATCCTGCGTGCGCGCCCCGCTCCGGTTCGTCGGCGGCCTCCGCAACGGCATCTGTTCGGTATCAATTCGCCCAGGGCGTAGGGCAGACCCGGCGAAGAGGACGGAATCAGGGGCCCGGCAGAGTACCGTCGGATAGCGAGACCGATCGCCGTCGGCGTTGACGGTCCACAGCACCAGGCCCCGGAACCCCTGCGGGGCCCCTGGCGAAGGGGAAGCACCTCGTGGCACGCATCGGAGACGGTGGCGACCTGCTCAAGTGCTCGTTCTGCGGCAAGTCGCAGAAGCAGGTGAAGAAGCTGATCGCCGGCCCAGGCGTGTACATCTGCGACGAGTGCATCGACCTGTGCAACGAGATCATCGAGGAGGAACTCGCCGAGACCTCCGAGGTGCGCTTCGAGGAGTTGCCGAAGCCGCGGGAGATCTACGAGTTCCTGGACCAGTATGTGGTCGGCCAGGACCTCGCCAAGAAGGCGCTGTCGGTGGCGGTCTACAACCACTACAAGCGCGTCCAGGCCGGCGAGGCGGGCCGCAGCGGCGGCAACGGCCGCGAGGACGCCATCGAGCTGGCCAAGTCCAACATCCTGCTGCTGGGCCCCACCGGCTCCGGCAAGACGCTGCTGGCGCAGACCCTGGCCCGGATGCTCAACGTGCCGTTCGCGATCGCGGACGCCACCGCGCTGACCGAGGCCGGGTACGTCGGCGAGGACGTCGAGAACATCCTGCTCAAGCTGATCCAGGCGGCCGACTACGACGTCAAGAAGGCCGAGACCGGGATCATCTACATCGACGAGATCGACAAGGTCGCGCGCAAGAGCGAGAACCCGTCGATCACCCGGGACGTCTCCGGCGAGGGCGTGCAGCAGGCGCTGCTGAAGATCCTGGAGGGCACCACCGCCTCGGTGCCGCCGCAGGGCGGGCGCAAGCACCCGCACCAGGAGTTCATCCAGATCGACACCACCAACGTGCTGTTCATCGTCGGCGGCGCGTTCGCCGGCCTGGAGCGGATCATCGAGGGCCGGGCCGGCGCCAAGGGCATCGGCTTCGGCGCCAACATCCGCTCCAAGCGGGAGTCGGACGCCAGCGACCACTTCCGCCAGGTGATGCCCGAGGACCTGGTGAAGTTCGGCATGATCCCCGAGTTCATCGGCCGGCTGCCGGTGATCACCAGCGTGCACAACCTGGACCGCGAGGCGCTCCTGCAGATCCTCACCGAGCCGAAGAACGCGCTGGTCAAGCAGTACCGCAAGCTCTTCGAACTGGACGGCGTGGAGCTGGAGTTCTCCCGGGACGCGCTGGAGGCGATCGCTGACCAGGCGATCCTGCGCGGCACCGGCGCGCGCGGCCTGCGGGCCATCATGGAGGAGGTGCTGATGTCCGTGATGTACGAGGTGCCCTCGCGTCAGGACGTCGCCCGCGTGGTGGTCACCGGGGACGTGGTCTCCAAGCACGCCATCCCCACCCTCGTCCCGCGCGACATGATCAAGCGCGAGCGGCGCGAGAAGAGCGCCTGACCCGCGCCCGCCGTATCCGAAAGGGCCCCGCACCGACCGGTGCGGGGCCCTTCGGCGTTTCCCGGTGCCCGGAGGGTCACCGGCGGTTCCCGGTGGACTACTTGGGGACCTCGGCGACCGCGCGCAGGTCGCGGGTGTCGGCGGCGAGCTTGTCCAGGTCCGGCTTGGCGCTCGGGTCGGCCACCGTCATGACCATCACCAGGCCGCTGCTGTCGGCCCAGGAGCAGATGCCCATCGTGGTCCCGGCCTCGCTCTCGCCGCCGACGACCGCGGCGCACTCCATCGCGCCGCCCTTGGGGCCGGCGTCCACCACGTGCCGGTCGCTGAGCTTGCGACCGGTGGACGCCATGCCCTGGAACGCCTGGTCCAGTTCCTGCTTCGGCGCCAGGACCTTGCCGTAGCCCCCGAACACGACCAGCTGAGGCTCCGACTGCGCGTTCTGGTAGAGGGCGCCCACCCCGGTGGGGTTCCAGTTGCCGTCGCCCTTGCCGAAGCTGGAGGTGAGCCCCTTCTCCAGGGTGTCGGCGACCTGGGGGTCGTCGCTCTGGCGCAGGTCCTTGAACGTGGCCGGCAGGACGATCTTCTGGGTGCCCGCGTTGCTGGCGACGTCGTAGACGAAGTAGGCGAGCGTGCCGCCGCCCAGCAGGACGAAGGCGCCGACGACGCCGAGCACGGTCCAGAGCGTCTTGCGGGACTTGCGCGGCGGCGGTACCGGCGGGTAGGCGCCGTACCCCGGGTAGGCACCCGGCTCGCCGACCGGCGGGTAGCCGGGCGGCGGGCTCTGCGGCGGGATGCCGCCGTAGCCCGGCGGGGCCGGCGGGGGCGGCGGTGCGTCGTGTCCCGGCTGCGGCGGGGGGCCGTAGGGGTTCTGCTCGGTCACGCGAGGCCTCTCTGATGGCGATGCCCGGGTGCCGCCCGGCGCGGCCGGTGGCGGCGGGGACGTGGTGCTGACGTGTGGTGACGCGGCGGGGCGGTGCCCGGTTACTTGGCGACGACCATGGCGTCGCGGATCGCCCGGGTCCTGTCCGCGGCCTGGGCCGGGGTGAGGCCCTGGCCGCCGCCGGTCAGGCTGATCTTGCTGAAGGTGATCCGGCCGGTGGTGGACTTGTCCGCCCACACGCAGACGGTGGGCCCGGCCTTGCCCGCGATGACGCCGGCCACGCCGCAGGCGAGCTTCGCCGAGGAGCTGTGGCCGTCCTGCGCCGGGAAGTCCGTCAGCGGCGTGGTCCAGGTCAGCCCGCCGGTGTCCTTCTTCGAGTCGTCGATGATCTGGCCGGGGTCGTTGAGCTCCCCGTAGACGCCGACCACGGAGAGCGTGTCGAGGGCGTCGGAGCCCTTGCTGTAGCTGGCCGCCAGCACGCTGAGGTTCTTGCCGAACTTCGCCGCCTCGGGCTTGGCCGGGTCGACGGCCTCCTCCTTGGCGGACTTCTGGGTGTAGCCGTCCGGCAGCGACTGCGGCGCGGAGATCTTGTACTGGCCGCCCTGGTCGTCGCCGAGGAACTTCCACGCGGCGAAGCCGCCGCCGCCCAGCACCAGCGCGCCCACGACCAGGCCGACCACCAGGCCGGTCCGGCCCTTCTTCGGCGGCGGCGGGTAGCCCGGCTGGCCGTACGGGGCCTGCGGCGGGTAGCCGTACGGGGGCTGCGGGGCGCCGTACGGCTGCTGCGGGGCACCGTAGGGCGGCTGGGGAGCGCCGTAGGGCTGGCCGTCCTGCGGCGGGTAGCCGTACTGGGGCGGCTGCTGCGGGGCGCCGTAGGGCGGCGGTGGCTGCGGCGGGCCGTACGGGGGCTGGCCCCCGTACTGCTGAGGCTGTCCCTGCGGTTGTCCCTGCGGATACTGCTGGCCCTGGCCGTACATCTGCGTCCGTGCTCCCCCGCCGCACCCGCGGCCTGTCGTCGTGTCGTCCCGGGGTCCGTGCGGACACCGGACGAGTGCCCGGGAACGGTACCGTACGGTGTCCGCCACCGAGCCGATCGGGCGGGTCGCGTCCGCGCGGCGAAAGCGGTTCGTAACACGTGCCCGCGGTTACGTAAACTGTGCGTCGTGACCGACACGACGAACCAGCACCCCGTGAGCACCTTTGCCGGGGACGAAGCAGCAACTCTCCCGACGACCTACACCCCCGCGGACGTAGAGGGCGAGCTGTACGAGCGCTGGGTAGAGCGTGGCTACTTCACCGCGGACGCCAAGAGCGACAAGCCCCCGTTCACCATCGTCATCCCCCCGCCGAACGTGACCGGGGCCCTGCACCTGGGCCACGCCTTCCAGCACACGCTGATGGACGCCCTGACCCGCCGCAAGCGGATGCAGGGCTTCGAGACGCTCTGGCTGCCGGGCATGGACCACGCGGGCATCGCCACCCAGAACAAGGTGGAGCAGCAGCTCGCCGAGTCGGGCCTGTCCCGCCACGACCTGGGCCGCGAGGCCTTCGTCGAGAAGGTCTGGGAGTGGAAGGAGAACTACGGCGGCCGGATCCTCGGCCAGATGCGCCGCCTGGGCGACGGCGTGGACTGGTCGCGCGAGCGCTTCACCATGGACGAGGGGCTCTCGCAGGCCGTTCAGACCATCTTCAAGCGCCTCTTCGACGACGGCCTGATCTACCGGGCCGAGCGCATCATCAACTGGTGCCCGCGCTGCCTCACGGCCCTGTCCGACATCGAGGTGGAGCACGAGGAGGTCCCCGGCGAGCTGGTCTCGATCCGCTACGGCGAGGGCGAGGACTCGATCGTCGTCGCCACGACCCGGGCCGAGACGATGCTGGGCGACACCGCCGTGGCCGTCCACCCGGACGACGAGCGGTACCGGCACCTGGTCGGCCGGACCATCAAGCTGCCGCTGACCGACCGTGAGATCCCGGTCGTCGCGGACGAGCACGTCGACCCGGAGTTCGGCACCGGCGCCGTCAAGGTGACGCCCGCGCACGACCCCAACGACTTCGCGATCGGACAGCGCCACAACCTGCCCAACCTGAGCATCATGGACGAGCGCGGTGCGATCACCGTGCACGGCCCCTTCCTCGGCCTGGACCGGCTGGAGGCCCGCTCGGCCGTGGTCGGCGCGCTGCGCGAGCAGGGCCGGATCGTCGCGGAGAAGCGCCCGTACATGCACTCGGTCGGCCACTGCTCGCGCTGCCACACCGTGGTCGAGCCGCGGCTGTCGCTCCAGTGGTGGGTCAAGGTCGAGCCGCTGGCGAAGGCCGCCGGCGACGCCGTGCGCGACGGCAAGGTGGAGATCCACCCGAAGGAGCTGGAGCGCCGCTACTTCGACTGGGTCGACAACATGTACGACTGGTGCATCTCGCGCCAGCTGTGGTGGGGCCACCGGATCCCGGTCTGGTACGGCCCGGACGGCGAGGTCGTCTGCGTCGGCCCGGACGAGCAGCCGCCCACCGGCGAGGGCTGGCACCAGGACCCGGACGTCCTGGACACCTGGTTCTCCTCCGGCCTGTGGCCGTTCTCGACGCTCGGCTGGCCGGAGCGGACCCCGGAGCTCGAGAAGTTCTACCCGACCGACGTCCTGGTCACCGGCCACGACATCATCTTCTTCTGGGTCGCCCGGATGATGATGTTCGGCCTGTACGCGATGGACGGCGAGGCGCCGTTCAAGACCGTCGCCCTGACCGGTCTGGTCCGCGACGAGTTCGGCAAGAAGATGTCGAAGTCCTCGGGCACCGCCGTGGACCCGCTGGACTGGATGGACGCCTACGGCGCCGACGCCGTCCGCTTCACCCTGGCCCGCGGCGCCAACCCGGGCGCCGACGTGCCGATCGGCGAGGACTGGGTCAAGGGCTCGCGCAACTTCTGCAACAAGATCTGGAACGCGACCCGCTTCGCGCTGATGAACGGTGCCACCGTCGAGGGCCCGCTGCCCGCGCCGGAGCAGCTCACCGCGGTGGACCGCTGGATCCTGTCGCGGCTGAACGCCACCATCGCCGAGGTGGACGCGCTCTACGACGGCTACGAGTTCGCCAAGGCCTCGGACGCGCTCTACCACTTCGCGTGGGACGAGGTCTTCGACTGGTACGTCGAGCTCTCCAAGACCACCCTGGCCAAGGGCGGCCCGCAGGCCGACGCCGCGCGCCGGGTGCTCGGCGAGGTCCTGGACACCACGCTGCGGCTGCTGCACCCGGTGGTCCCGTTCGTCACCGAGGCCCTGTGGACGGCGCTGACCGGCGCCGAGTCGCTGGTGGTCGCCGACTGGCCGACGGACGGCGGGTTCCGTGACACCGCCGCCGAGGCCGAGATCGCCACGCTGCAGCAGGTCGTCACCGAGGTCCGCCGGTTCCGTTCGGACCAGGGCCTGCAGCCCGCGCAGCGCGTCCCGGCGAAGCTGGAGCTGGACGGCACCGTGCTGGCCGTCCACGAGGACGCGATCCGCTCGCTGCTGCGGCTGACCGTCCCCGAGGAGGGCTTCGCGGCCACCGCCTCGCTCCCGGTCGCCGGCGCCACCGTCGCGCTCGACCTCTCCGGCACCATCGACGTCGCGGCGGAGCGCAAGCGCCTCGCCAAGGACCTCGCGGCTGCCGAGAAGGAGAAGGCGCAGACCACGGCCAAGCTCGGCAACGAGGCGTTCCTCGCGAAGGCGCCGGACGAGGTGGTCGCCAAGATCCGGGGCCGTCAGGAGGCCGCCGAGGCCGACATCGCCCGGATCACCGCCCAGCTCGCGGCGCTGCCGCAGGGCTGAGCCCGTACCGGTCCGTGAGGGGCCGCACTCCGCGACGCGCGGGGTGCGGCCCCTCCGGCGTTTCCGGGCGGCTCGGCCGGGCACGGCGGCGGTGTTCTTTTTGCTACGCCTAATAGCCCAGCAACATTGCTCCCTTCCGGCGAATATTCATCCTGGACCGGGTGAGGTCCTATTCCTTCCGAATTCATTCCGGTCTTGCCCGCGCGGGTTCGCGGAAGTTTGCAGGTCGGATGTGTACGGTGTGCACGGAGTTTCTGACGGGTGTTTCTGCTGAGCGTTCCTGCTGAGCCGACGGACGGGAGGGCATGGCGTGGTGGTGACCGAGGAATTGGCCGAAGAACTTCCTGCCGAGGCGGTGGAGGAGGCCAAGGCCAGGGCGGCGACCCTGCTGCTGGCGTTCCGCCACGGCAACCAGCTCGCCTTCGACCACGAGCTGGACCTGCTCCTCGCCGAGCGCGCCGAGCGCGAGGTGACCACCCTGCTCGCCTGGATCGCCGCCGAGGCCGTCCGCAAGGCGTACGCGCCCGAGGTCGGCGACCGGGTACTGCGGGCGATGGCCCGGCGCGCCCCGGCCGACAACGGCGCGGTCGCGGTGGACGAGGAGAGCGCGGACGCCGCCCGGCTGATCGAGGCGGTGGCCGCCGGTGAGGTGGCCGAGGTGCGCGGCCTGGTCGCCTCGACCGCCGACACCACCTTCCTGCTCGGCGGTCTGCTCCAGGGCGTCGCGATGATGCTGCCGCTGCTGCCCGAGGGCGAACTGGCCGAGATCACGGCCGAGTTGCGCCGCCGGCACGGCGGGCCCGCGGCACACGTCCCGGAGGCCCGGGCCGGGGTCTGAACCCCGGTCCGGGCAGGGGGCGTCACGGCATGGCGTGCAGGTGCGCGCCGATGGTGCCCGCGACCGGGTTGCCCGCCTTGGCGTCCCAGTTGGTCGACCAGGTCATCGCCCCGCCGATGCCCGGCCAGGTGGTGTCGGGCTTGTAGCTGCCGCAGTTGGTGCCGGCGGCCAGGCAGTCCAGCGCGTTGTCGACCACGCTCGGGCTGACGTACCCGCCGCCCGCCGCGCTGGTGGAGGCCGGCACGCCGAGCCCCACCTGGTCGGGCCGCAGCCCGCCCTTGAGCTGGATGCAGGCCAGCCCGGTGAGGAAGTCCTCGGTGCCCTGCGAGTAGACGTTGCCGTCGCAGCCGTTCATCGCACCGGAGTTGTAGTACTGCATGTTGACGATGGTGAGGATGTCCTTCACGTTCAGCGCCAGCTTGAAGTACTCCATGCCGGTCGACTGCATGTCGATGGTCTGCGGCGCCATGGTGAGGACGAACCCGCTGCCGCTCTTCGCCGCCAGCGAGTGCAGCGCCTGGCCCAGGTAGGCGGCGTTGACGCCGTTCTCCAGGTCGATGTCGACCCCGTCGAAGCCGTAGCCCTGCATCAGCGCCCACGCGGTGCTCGCGAAGTTGGCCGCCGAGGTCGGGTCGCTCACCGACACCGTGCCGTTCTGCCCGCCGACCGAGAGCACCACCTTCTTGCCGGCCGCCCGCTTGGCCGCGATGTCGGCCTTGAACTGGGCGTCGGTGTAGCCGCCGAGGCGGGAGGAGAGGGCGGGGTCCAGGGTGAAGCCCAGCCCGCCCGGTGTGGTGGTGGCGTCGGCGAAGGAGACCGCGATGATGTCGTAGGCGGCCGGGACGTCGCTGATCCGCTGGACGGTGGCGCCGTTGTCGAAGTTCTGCCAGTAGCCGGTCAGGATGTGCTTGGGCAGGCCGGGAGGCTTGCCGGTCGAGGTGGCGGTCGGGCTTGCGGTGCCGGTGTCCGTGGGGGAGGGGCTGCCGGTGCCGGTGGGGCTCGGGGACGTGGTGGCGGTCGGGCTCTGGGAGGGCTGCGGTCCGCCCGGGCCGATCAGCGAGACGTCGTCGGCGAGGAAGGCGGGCTGCCCGTACCAGCCGTGCAGGTAGACGGTGACGCTGGTGGTGCCCGGGCCGGTGGTGAAGCCGGTGCTCAGCTGGGCCCAGCCGGTGGAGTTCGTCCAGGTGCCGGGGTCGGTGCCGCCGGTGCCGCGGGCGCCCAGGTAGACGTACGAGCCCTGGACCCAGGAGCTCAGCGTGTACGTCGAGGAGGGCTGCACGGCGACGGTCTGGGTGCACTCGCCGGTGTCGCCCGAGCCCGGGGTGGACTGCAGGGCGTAGCGGCCGGAGTGCACGGTCGCGCTCTGGACGGCGCCGTTGCCGCAGGACCAGCCGGACAGGGTGCCGGTCTCGAAGCCGCCGTTGGTGATCAGGTCGGGGTCGGCGGCCTGGGCGCCGGTGCCGGTGGCGAGGGCGAGCCCGCTCAGGCCGAGGGCGATGGCGCAGGCCCCGGCGAGCAGGGTGTGGACGGCGCGTGGGCGCCGGTGTCGGGCAGGTGGCATGACTCCATCTCCTGTGGGGGAGGCCCGGCGGCGCGCCTGGGTGGTGGGGGTGGAGCGCCGTCCGGGGTGTCGATGGTGCGCGTGCGGGAGCTACCGACAACTCAAGTCCCTGTCGGGGGAGGAGACTTGACTCACAAGGTGGAGTAGACCAATCCGGCTGTCAAGAGGGCGCTAGGCGGCCGACGGCCGTGCCCTGGAGTCGGCTGCTCCGGGCTCGGCCGGCTCGGCGACCGCGGCGGTGAGCGCGGCGATCCGCGCCGAGGCCAGGCCGTCGCCGTACGGGCTCGGGGTGGCCGCGAGCCGGGCGAGCCGCTCGGGGGTGTCGGCCAGCCAGGTCCGGGCCAGCGCGCCCAGGTCCTCGTCGGGGCCCACCAGCGCGGCGAAGCCCGCCGCCACCGCCTCCGGACGCTCGGTGGAGCGGCGCACCACCAGCAGCGGGCGGCCGAGCACGGTGCACTCCTCCTGCACGCCGCCGGAGTCGGAGACCAGTAGCGCGGCGTGGCTCGCCAGGCCCAGGAAGTCGGCGTACCCGACCGGCCCGGTGACGGCCAGGTGCTCCAGCAGGGCGTCCAGCGCGAAGCGCTCGACGGCGGCCCGGGTACGCGGATGCATCGGGAACAGCACCGGGGTGCCCGCCCGGGCGATCCGGTCCAGTTCGGCCAGCACGGCGCCCAGTGCCTCGGCGGTGTCGGTGTTCTCCGGGCGGTGCACGGTGGCCAGCACGTAGCCGTCCGGGCGCAGCCCGTGCGCGGCGAGCAGCGCGGCGCGGTCGGCCGCGGCCGGCAGCTGGCGGCGGACCACCTCGACGACGGTGTTGCCGGTGAGCGCGATCCGCTCCTCGGCGAGGGCCTCGGCGCGCAGGTTGGCGACGTTGTCCCCGGTGGCGGCGCAGAGCAGGTCGGAGACGTGGTCGACCATCACCCGGTTGTGCTCCTCGGGCATCGCCCGGTCGAAGCTGCGCAGCCCGGCCTCGACGTGGACCAGCGGGATCTCCCGGGCGTTGGCGGCCAGCGCCCCGGCGAGGGTGGCGTTGGTGTCGCCCTGGACGACCACGGCGGCGGGGCGGTCCTCGGCGAAGGCGGCGTCCAACTGGCCGAGGGACTGGGCGATCTGGCCGGCCCGGGGGCGCCCGCCGACGCCGGTGAGCAGTTCGGGGCGGGGCAGGTCGAGGTCGCGCAGGAAGCGGCCGGACATCGCCTCGTCCCAGTGCTGGCCGGTGTGCACCAGGCGGGTGGCGTCGCCGAGTTCGTGGATCAGCGGGGCGAGCTTGACCAGTTCGGGGCGGGTGCCGAGGACGACGGCGACGCTGGCGGGGGGAAGGCACATGCTCATGGGGAGGCTCCGAGGGGGTGGGGCTGCTCAGGGCTCGGGCGCGGGGCTCGGGCGCGGGGCTCAGGACCGAGGCTCAGGACTCGAGGGCGGTGGGGGCGCCGAGGGCGACCTTCTCGGCGTTGCGCCGGGTCTTGGCCCAGCCGTTGCGGCCGAGCAGCATCCGGGCGGCGGCCCGGGTGGCGACCACGAAGAGGTGGTAGGCGTAGAGCCAGATCAGGACGCCCCAGAGCAGCCCGGTGAGCCGGCCGCGGTCGGGGTGGACGAGCCGGCGGTAGGCGAAGCCCCAGAGCATCATCGGCAGGGTGGCGACCGCGAAGGCGAGCAGCATCCACGGGCCGAACCTGACGTGGAAGTCGGCGGTTTCGGCGGGGAAGAGCACCAGCCCGGCCGCGGTGATCCCGAGCGAGAGCGGGAACAGCAGGACCAGCAGGACGCAGACGACGGGCTGGAGGAAGGTGTACAGCACCTCGGCCTTGCCGGACCAGGTGTAGAAGGGGGAGCGCAGCACCCGGCCGGTGTAGCGCAGGCACTGCATGTTGCCCTGGGCCCAGCGGGTGCGCTGGGTGAGGAAGCGGCGCAGCGAGATCAGGCCCTCCTGGGAGACCTGGGTCTCGGTGACGTGGGTGAGGCGCCAGCCGGCCAGGCGCAGGTCGAGGCCGGACTCGTAGTCCTCCAGCAGGGCGCGCTCGGGCCAGGGGCGGCCGGCCCGGCCCTCCTCGGCGGTGAGCGAGTCGAGGGCGGTGAGGCGGACGAACTGGCCGTTCCCGCCGAGGCCGACGCTGCCGGTGCGGCGGCGCAGCAGCTGCATGCCGGCGTTGTTGGCCTGGAACTCGACGTCCTGCATCCGGACCAGGGCGCGGGCGAACGCGTTGGCGGCGCGGCCTCGGCCGGGCAGCGGGAGTTCGTCGTCGGCGTTGCGCATCCGCACGCCGATCTGGACGGCGCCGGTGTCGGGGCGGCCGAGTGCCTTGTCGTTGCAGACCTGGGGGAGGGTGCCGGGGTCGAGCCGTCCGTCGGCGTCGACGACGCCGATCACCACGCGGGAGCGGTCGGTGCCCCCGGGCAGCCAGGCGGTGATCTCGCGGTAGGCGGCGTTGAGGGCGGCGCCCTTGCCGATCCGGGCGTGCGGGCGGCGGCGCTGGACGAGGTGGACGCGGTCGTCGTGGGCCGCGGCGGCGAGGACGAGGTCGCGGGTGGCGTCCTCGCTGTCGTCGTCGATCACCCACAGGTGGGCCTCGGGTGCGTTCTCGCGTAGGCCGGCCAGGGTCTGGGTGACCACGGCCTCCTCGTCGCGGCAGGGGATCACCAGGTGCCACTGGAAGGCGGCCGGGTCGCCGGGCTCGGCGGGCCGGTTGTGCCGGAAGGCGTGCCGGGAGCCGGCCCAGTACAGGAGGAAGCGTCCGAAGACGAAGGCCATGTAGCCGACGAGCGCCAGTGAGACCAGTCCGGCGAACCAGACGACGGCGTCCTGGCGGAGCACGATCCAGTCGTGCAGGGCGTCGGGCATGGCGTGGTACTCCTCATGATCAAAGGCGGTGCGGCTCCAGGGGGTGCGAATCGATGCTTCATTGCGGTTCAAACTCGCCAAAGAGATAGTAAAGGGGGCAAATTGGAAACCCCGACCAAAGTGGTCGTTCTCACCCCGTGAGGACGGCCCGCCAACCCTCCGTAGACTGTGGTCGTGAGTGACAAGGCCGACCCGAACCCGTACACCCTCCGTCCCGCCGACGGCGACACCGACGACACCCTGCGCGATGTCGAGGTGGAGCTCTCCAAGCGCTGGCCGGAGAACAAGCTGGAGCCCTCGCTCGACCGGATCGAGGCGCTGATGGACATCCTGGGCCAGCCCCAGCGGTCCTTCCCCTCCATCCACATCACCGGGACCAACGGCAAGACCTCCACCGCCCGGATGATCGAGCAGCTGCTCAACACCTTCGAACTGCGCACGGGCCGCTACACCAGCCCGCACGTGGAGAGCGTCACCGAGCGGATCACCCTGGACGGCGCCCCGATCACCCCCGAGCGCTTCGTCGAGGTCTACCGCGACGTCGAGCCGTACGTGCAGATGGTCGACGCGGCGCAGCCGGTGCCGATGTCCTTCTTCGAGGTGCTGACCGGCATGGCCTACGCCGCCTTCGCCGACGCCCCGGTGGACGTCGCCGTGGTCGAGGTCGGCATGGGCGGTTCCTGGGACGCCACCAACGTCATCGACGCCGCCGTCGCCGTGATCACCCCGATCGGGCTGGACCACACCGACAAGCTCGGCGAGACCACCGGCGAGATCGCGGTCGAGAAGTCCGGGATCGTCAAGTCCGGAGCCGTCGCCGTCGTCGCCCAGCAGCAGCTGGACGCCGCCCAGAACATCCTGCGTCGCGCCGTCGAGGTCGACGCCACGGTGGCCCGCGAGGGCATGGAGTTCGGCGTGATCCGCCGTGAGCTCGGCGTCGGCGGCCAGCTGGTGACGCTGCGCGGGCTCGGCGGCGAGGAGTACGAGGACGTCTTCATCCCGCTGCACGGCGAGCACCAGGCGCACAACGCGGTGCTGGCGCTGGCCGCGGTCGAGGCCTTCTTCGGCGTCGGCGGCGCCCGAGGCGGGCAGCTCGACGTGGACAAGGTCCGCCAGGCCTTCTCCGGCGTCTCCTCGCCCGGCCGCCTGGAGGTCGTCCGCCGCAGCCCCACGATCGTCCTGGACGCCGCGCACAACCCGCACGGCGCCCGCGCCACCGTCGCCGCCCTGGGCGAGTCCTTCGGCTTCACCCGGCTCGTCGGCGTGATCGGCACCTCCGGGGACAAGGACGTGGCCGGCGTGCTGGAGGCCTTCGAGCCGATCCTCGCCGAGGTCGTCATCACCCAGAACTCCACCCACCGCGCGATGGACGTCGACGAGTTGGCGGCGCTGGCCGTCGACATCTTCGGCGAGGACCGCGTCCAGGTCGAGCCCCGGCTCGACGACGCCATCGCGGCCGCCGTCACCCTCGCCGAGGAGGAGGGCGACCTCGGCGGCGCCGGGGTGCTGGTCACCGGTTCGGTCATCACGGTGGGCGAGGCCCGCCTGCTGCTCGGGAGGAAGTGACATGAGGACCCTCTGCTCCTCGACCCTGATCGGCGAGGCGCTCCTGGCCATGTTCGCCGCGCTGGTCGCGATGCAGCTGTCCAGCGTCTCCACGGCCACGATCTGGATCGTCACCGGGATCGTCATGGCGCTCTGCATCGCGCTCTGCGGCATGATCAACCGCCCTGGTGCGGTGGCCGTCGGCTGGGCGCTGCAGATCGGACTGATCGCCAGCGGCTTCATCCTGCCGACCATGTTCGGCCTCGGTGTGGTCTTCGCCGGCCTGTGGTGGTGCTCGGTGCACTACGGCCGCAAGGTGGACGAGTTCAAGGCCGCCCGGGCCGCCGCCGAGGCGGCCGCCGTACCGGTCTAGGGCCCGG
This sequence comes from Kitasatospora sp. NPDC088779, assembly GCF_040685395.1. Taxonomy (NCBI): domain Bacteria; kingdom Bacillati; phylum Actinomycetota; class Actinomycetes; order Kitasatosporales; family Streptomycetaceae; genus Kitasatospora; species Kitasatospora sp. NPDC088779. The sequence continues at coordinate 62,502 of NZ_JBFBHW010000013.1, forward strand.
ACCGGCGGGCCGACACGCCGCACACGCAAGGTAATCTCTGCCGTGTCGGCTCCCGCCCGTCGGCCCGACTGCCTTGCCGTACCGAATCCCCAGGAGACGCACCGTGTCCCAGCGCACTCTCGTCCTGCTCAAGCCCGACGCCGTCCAGCGTGGCCTGGCCGGCGAGATCATCAGCCGCATCGAGCGCAAGGCCGGCTGGCGGCTCACCGCCGTCGAGCTGCGCACCTTCGACCGGGCGACGCTGGAGCAGCACTACGCGGAGCACGTCGGCCGCCCGTTCTACGAGCCGCTGCTGGAGTTCATGACCTCCGGCCCGTCGATCGCGCTGATCGTCGAGGGCGAGGAGGTCGTCCGCGGCATCCGGATGCTGGCCGGTGCGACCAACCCGCTGGAGGCCGGGGCCGGCACCATCCGCGGCGACTACGCGACGATCACCCGCGAGAACCTGATCCACGCCTCGGACTCCCCGGAGTCGGCCGAGCGCGAGATCAAGATCTTCTTCCCGGCGCACGCCTGAGTCCAGCCGGGCGACACGCCCGAGGGACCTTGGCACTGCCCCGGTCGGGACCATTGGCCCGGCCGGGGCACTTTTATCGTGAAATAAGCAACCAGTGGCGCCGACACGGCGTCCCAATGCCCGGAGAAGCGAACACGCTCCGGACAATGGACGGTATGCCCCGCATCGACGTCCGTACCGCGCCGCGTGACTACGATGGACGCGACTCAAGGGCCCGGTAAGGCAGCTCAGCTGGCTCCGCCCGAGCGTGGGCGCGCTCTCGTCCCACCCCCATGAACTCCGAGCCCGGGAAGGCAACCACACCCCATGGCGAGCAACCTGTCGTTCATCGGCCGCGACTTGGCGATCGACCTTGGAACTGCCAACACGCTGGTGTACGTCAGGGGCAAGGGGATCGTCCTCAACGAGCCGTCCGTCGTCGCGGTGAACACCAACACCGGCGGCATCCTGGCGGTCGGTGCCGAGGCGAAGAAGATGATCGGCCGGACGCCGGGCAACATCGTCGCCATCCGCCCGCTCAAGGACGGCGTGATCGCCGACTTCGAGATCACCGAGCGGATGCTCCGCTACTTCATCCTCAAGATCCACCGCCGCCGCTACCTCGCCCGTCCCCGGGTCGTGGTCTGCGTGCCCTCCGGCATCACCGGGGTCGAGCGCCGCGCCGTGATCGAAGCCTCCTCGCAGGCCGGCGCCCGCCAGGTGCACATCATCGAGGAGCCGATGGCCGCCGCCATCGGCGCCGGGCTGCCCGTCCACGAGGCCACCGGCAACATGGTCGTCGACATCGGCGGCGGCACCACCGAGGTCGCGGTCATCTCCCTCGGCGGCATCGTCACCGCCCAGTCCATCCGGGTCGCCGGCGACGAGCTGGACAACGCGATCGTCCAGCACATCAAGAAGGAGTACTCGCTGCTCCTCGGCGAGCGCAGCGCCGAGCAGATCAAGATGAGCATCGGCAGCGCCTTCGGCTTGGAGGGCGAGAAGGACGAGCACGCCGAGATCCGCGGCCGCGACCTGGTCAGCGGCCTGCCCAAGACCGTGGTCATCTCCGCCGCCGAGGTCCGCGAGGCCATCGACGAGCCGGTCAACTCGATCATCGACGCCGTGAAGACCACCCTCGACCAGTGCCCGCCCGAGCTGGCCGGCGACGTGATGGACCGCGGCATCGTGCTCACCGGCGGCGGCGCCCTGCTGCGCGGCCTCGACGAGCGGCTGCGCCGCGAGACCGGCATGCCGATCCACATCGCCGAGAACCCGCTCGACTCGGTCGCGCTCGGCTCCGGCAAGTGCGTCGAGGAGTTCGAGGCGCTCCAGCAGGTACTGGACGCCTCCCCGCGCCGTTAGCACCACCGAGACATCCGACACTCAACTGAACGGGCTGCCGCCCGGGCCCCACAGCCCGGGCGGCCGACCAGGTACGAAGGGGCAGTACCAGCACCGTGAGGGACACACGAGAGAGCCGGCTGCTGCTCATCCTGCTGGTGGCCGTCGCCTTCGCACTCGTCACCGTGGACATCAAGGGCGGTGAGAGCTCCCCCCTCGGCGGTGCCCGACACGCCGCCGCCAGCGTCCTCGGTCCGGTCGAGCGCGGCGCCGCCACCGTCGTCGACCCGGTCGCCGACACCGTCCGGGCCTTCCGCGACGCCGCGTCCAACAACGGCCGCACCGACCAGCTCGCCCGCGAGAACACCGAACTGCGGCAGAAGCTCGCCTCCTCCGACATGGCCACCGGGCGCACCAAGCAGCTCGACGACCTGCTGCGCACCGCCGGCGCCGGCGGCTACACCGTCAAGGCCGCCCAGGTCATCGCGATCGGACCGGCCCAGGGCTTCTCCTGGACCATCACCATCGACGCCGGCAGCGACGACGGCCTCACCCGCGACATGACGGTGATCAACGGTCAGGGCCTGGTCGGCCGGATCACCACCGTCGCCCCGACCACCGCCACCGTGCTGCTCGCCTCCGACCCCGGCTTCTCGGCCGGCACCCGGCTGGAGGCCAGCGGCGAGATCGGCTTCGCCTCCGGCGGCGGCACCAGCCCGATGAAGGTCTCGCTGCTCAACGGCAAGGCCCAGGTCAAGGCCGGCGACCGGCTGGTCACCTTCGGCTCGCAGAGCGGCCGCCCGTTCGTGCCCGGCGTGCCGGTCGGCAAGGTCGTCGAGGTCGAGGCCACCCCGGGCCAGCTGACCAAGACCATCCTGGTCGAGCCCTTCGTCCAGTTCACCCGGCTGGACCTGGTCGGCGTGGTGGTCGTGCCGCCGCGCGCCGACCCGCGCGACGCCGTCCTGCCGCCGGCCCCCGCCCAGGGACAGGCCGCCCCGGCCCCGGCCGCGCCCGCCGCCCCGCCCGCCAAGCCCACTGGGGGGAACTGAGCCATGCGCCTCGCCCGCATCCCCGTCTCCGCCGGCCTGATCCTGCTCGGCCTGATCCTCCAGGTCAGCGTCTTCGGCCGGCTCCAGCTCCCGGGGGCCACCCCGGACATACTGCTGCTCGTCGTGGTCGGCCTGGCCCTGGTCTACGGGCCGTCCGGCGGCTGCGTGGTCGGCTTCTCGGCCGGCCTGCTCGCCGACCTCGCGCCGCCCTCCGACCACGCGATCGGCCGCTACGCGCTGGTGCTCTGCCTGATGGGCTACGCCGCCGGGCTGCTGCGCCCGGACCACGGCCGCCAGCGGTCGGTGTCCAGCGCGCTGATGGTGGTGGCCGCCGCGGCGGTCGCCTCCACCCTGCTGTACGCGATGGTCGGCGCCCTGGTCGGCGACACCGCGGCCCGGCACGTCGGCCTCGGCGGCCTGGTGGTCAGCGCCCTGCTGTACGACGTGCTGCTGGCGCCGTTCGTGGTGCCGCTGGTGATGCTGGTCGGCCGCCGCTTCGGGCGCGACCCGGTGACCGCGGCCACCGATGACGACGAGGGCGGCTCCGGTCTGGGCACGCTGGCCCGCTACCGCACCACGCGCGAGGCCTCGGCCGGCCCGTCCTACAAGAAGCGGCGCATGCCCGGCTTCGCCCGGCGCCCGTAACCGGCCCGGCCCCCGACCTCCCGACTTCCCGCATCCTGGAGCGCACGAGACGTGAGCAACATCCCCGAGACCGGCCGTACCCGGCGGGTGACGATCCGTCTGGTGGTGCTGCAGATCCTGGTCCTGTCGCTGCTCGCCACTCTCGGCGGGCGGCTGTGGTACCTGCAGATCCGCAACGCCAGCGTCTACACCGCCAAGGCGACCGGCAACCACATCCGTGAGGTGGTCGAACCGGCCGTCCGCGGCGAGATCCTGGACGCCTCCGGGCGGATCCTGGCCGGCAACGAGGCCCGGCTGGTGGTCTCGGTCAGCCGCACCTCGCTGTTGCAGCAGAAGGACGGCGGCAAGGCGGTGCTCGGCCGGCTGGCCGAGGTGCTGGGGATGCCCGCCAAGGACGTGCAGGAGAAGACCCGGCTCTGCGACGCCAAGACCCCGCAGCCCTGCTGGAACGGCTCGCCCTACCAGCCGATCCCGGTCACCAAGGAGGCGACCACCCAGCAGGCGATGCAGATAATGGAACGCCGCGAGGACTTCCCCGGGGTCACCGCGCAGCCCACCGCCGTGCGCCGCTACACCGGCGCCGAGGGCGCCAACATGGCCCAGGTGCTCGGCTACCTCTCGCCGGTCACCGACGAGGAGGTCGGCAAGACCGCCTCCAAGTCCGGCCTGGACCGCTACCTGCCGGCCGACCAGATCGGCCGGGCCGGCCTGGAGTCGGTGTACGACCGCGACCTGCGCGGCACCGCCGGCATCACCCAACTGGAGGTGGACAACCTCGGCCGGGTGATCGGCACCGCCGGCACCGCCGCCCCGCAGACCGGCAACAACCTGGTCACCAGCATCGACGCCCGGGTGCAGAAGGTGGTCGAGGACAACCTGGCGCAGGCCATGGCCGACGCCCGGAAGACCTTCGACAAGGTCACCAACCGCAACTACGAGGCCGACTCCGGCGCCGCCGTGGTGATGGACGTCCACACCGGTCGGATCGTCGCGATGGCCAGCGCGCCGACCTACGACCCCAACCTCTGGGTGGGCGGCATCACCGGCAAGGACTACCAGTCGCTGACCAGCAAGGACTCCAACTTCCCGCTGCTGAACCGGGCCATACAGGGTCAGTCCGCCCCCGGCTCGACCTTCAAGGTCGTCTCCACCACCGCCGCCGTGGAGGCCGGCTACTCGCTGGACGGGACGTACGCGTGCCCGAAGAGCATGACCATCGGCGGCCGTGAGTTCAAGAACTTCGAGAGCGAGAACTTCGGCTCCATCTCCCTGGAGAAGGCGCTGGAGGTCTCCTGCGACACCGTCTTCTACGGCCTGGCGTACGACCAGTGGATGAAGGACGGCGGCATCAAGCCGAAGAAGGAGCCGGGCGACTGGTTCTTCAAGACCGCCCACCAGTTCGGCCTCGGCGCCAAGACCGGCATCGACCTGCCCAGCGAGGTCACCGGCCGGGTGCCGGACCGGCAGTGGAAGCAGTCCTTCTACGACAACAACAAGGACGCCTGGTGCGCGCAGGCGCAGAAGGGCGGCACCAGCTTCTCCGACCAGATCGCCAAGGAGAACTGCGTCGACGGCTACCAGATGCGCGCCGGTGACGCCGTCAACTTCGCGATCGGCCAGGGCGACACGCTCGTCACCCCGGTCCAGATGGCCCGGATCTACTCGGCGCTGGCCAACGGCGGCACCTTCTACCGGCCGACCGTCGCCAAGGCGGTGATAAGCCCGAGCGGGGACCTCGTCCGCGAGATCGCTCCGCACGAGGACGGCAAGTTCCCCGGCTCCCAGAAGCTGCTGAGCTACATCGACCAGGCCACCGCGGGCGTCATCACCGGCGGTACCGCCGCCTGGAAGTTCTCCGGCGCCGGCTGGCCGCAGAACAAGATCGAGCTGCACGCCAAGACCGGCACCGCCGAGGTCGAGGGCAAGCAGACCACCTCCTGGCTGACCACGTACAGCAAGGACTACGCGGTCGTCATGACGATAAGCCAGGGCGGCACCGGCTCCGGCGGCTCCGGCGACGCCGTCCGTCGGATCTACCAGGCGCTGTACGGCGTCGACGACAAGGGCAACATCGACAACGGCAAGGCGCTGCTGCCCGCGCCGCAGGCCGAACTGCCGAAGTTCAACCCGGACGGCACCGCGATCGTCAAGCCGGCGGCCTACACCGCCGACACCGCCGACACCGGCAACACCGGCAACACCGTCGACCCGGCGCAGGCCGTCGCGGGCCCGGGCCTCCTGGCGGCGCCGAACCAGGCGCAGGGTGTGCCCGGACCGGCGCCGGCCCTCCTGGAACAGGTGCCGGGCGAGCCCGCCCCGGCCTCGGCCTTCCTGGACCCGGCGCAGCCGAACGACCGGCCCGCCCCGGGCACCGCGGCCGAGGCCGCACTCGAACCGAACCGCGGCCCGGGAAGGGGGCGGGCATGACCTCCTACGGCTCCTACCGGCAGCTGCGGCTGAGCCCGCAGCGCAGCGGGGTCTCCAAGGCCCTGGCCAAGGACTCGCCGCTGTGGCGGCTGGACTGGATACTGCTGCTCGCCGCGCTGGCCCTGTCGCTCGGCAGCTCCCTGCTGGTCTGGTCGGCCACCCGCGGCCGGGACTCGCTCACCCACGGCGACCCGCAGTACTTCCTGTACCGGCACCTGACCAACCTGGTCGTCGGGCTGGTGCTGTGCTCGGTGGTGATAGGGATAGGGAGCCGGCGCTTCCGCACCCTCGTGCCGTTCCTGTACATCGGCGTGATCCTGATGCTGCTCGCCACGCTCAGCCCGCTGGGCTCGACCATCAACGGCGCGCACTCCTGGATCCAGCTGGGCGGCGGCTTCTCCATCCAGCCCGCCGAGTTCGCGAAGCTGGCGATCGTGCTGGCGATGGCGGTCGTGCTGTCCGACCAGGTGGACGCGGGGGAGCGGGAGTACCCCTCGCACCGGGCGGTGTTCCGCGGTCTGGTCTGGGCCTTCCTGCCGATGTGCGTCGTGCTGCTGATGCCGGACGCCGGCTCGGTGATGGTGATGGCCGCGATCGTGCTGGGCATCCTGCTCGGCTCGGGGGCGGCCAACCGCTGGGTGCTCGGGCTGCTGGTGGCGGGCACCGGCGGGTGCGTGGCGATCTGGAAGCTCGGGGTGCTGAGCAAGTACCAGATCGACCGCTTCGCGGCCTTCGCCAACCCGCAGCTGGACCCCTCCGGCGTCGGCTACAACACCGCGCAGGCCCGGATCGCGATCGGCTCGGGCGGGCTGACCGGCAAGGGGCTGTTCCACGGGACGCAGACCACCGGGCAGTTCGTGCCGGAGCAGCAGACCGACTTCGTGTTCACGGTGGCCGGTGAGGAGCTGGGCTTCGTCGGGGCGCTGGCGATCATCCTGCTGGTCGGCGTAGTGCTGTGGCGGGCCTGCCGGATCGCCCGGCAGGCGACCGACCTGTACGGGACGATCGTGGCCGCGGGGATCATCGCCTGGTTCTCCTTCCAGGCCTTCGAGAACATCGGGATGTGCCTGGGCATCATGCCGGTGGCGGGCATCCCGCTGCCGTTCGTCTCCTACGGGGGGTCGTCGATGTTCGCGGTCTGGATCGCGATCGGGCTGCTCCAGGCGGTCCGCAGCCAGCGGCCGATAGCGGCCTGAGCCGACTGTCCGTCCGCGCGTCCGTCTGCGCGTCCGTCCGTCGAGGGTCGGCCCGGGAATCTCTCGGGTCGGCCCTCGGTGGTTTTCAACTGGGCTCTGTGGGTGGGTGGTTGCTGCCCGGTTGTGGCGGACCTCGGCCCCGGTCAGAGCAGGCGGTCGGCGGCGGTGAGTGCCGCGCGGACCTGGTGGGCCAGCTGCTCCTGGACCGGCACCCAGCGGGCGCCGAAGCGGTGGTGAAGCAGGCCCAGGCCCTCGGTGACGATGTCGCGGGCCCGGCCCCGGGCCGCCTCCACGGTCGGACCGCCGGTGTCCGCCAGCAGCCGCAGCACCGTCGACGCCACCCGCAGCGGGATCCGGGCCGCGACGATCTCGGCGGTGGTCACCCGGGACACCGTGAGCGGCTCGGCGCACCAGCGGGCCAGCCACTCCTCCGCCACCGACGGGCAGAACTCCAGGGTGAACCCGGCCGCGCGCACCAGCGCGCCGTGCGCCGCCCGGGTGTGCGCGGGCACGTGGGCCAGCAGCCCGGAGAGCTCCTCGGCGCGCTCGCGCAGCGTCCGGGCCGCGGCGCCGACCGCCCGGTCCGCCGCCAGGTGCGGACGGCCGTCGCCGACCGCGTCCACGGCCCACATCGGCACCTCCAGCACGGCCGTCACCCCGCCGTGACGGCCGGCGTACGACCAGGTGGACAGCTCCGGCTCGTCCGGCAGCGCCCGTGACCGGCCCGCGCCGTCCGCCGAGGGCATCAGATAGGTGCCGGGGAAGGGGCTGGCCCAGCCGACCGCGTCGAAGGGGTCGACGTCCAGCGGGATGCCGGCCCTGCGCACCGAGGCGGCGAAGAGCTCGGGCAGCCCGGGCACCGGAGCGGTCAGCTGGATGAAGGCGCCGCCGAAGTCCACCCCGTGCATCGAGCACTGCAGGAACGGGCGCAGCTCGTCGATCAGGCCGGTCAGCGCCAGGCTCTCCGGCATCGGGGGCCGGCCCGCGTCGGCGGCCGGCAGCAGTTCGGGCTGCTCCTCGAACGAGGGGCGGAAGAAGTGCTCGTAGTGCCGGCGCACGGTGAGCGGCCCGTCCAGCCAGCCCGCGTTGAGCGCGGCGCCGTCCGGGTCCAGGCAGAGCAGCAGGTGCCAGGACAGGCCGGGCCGGGTGGGGCGCGCCAGCAGCACCTCGGCCAGCCGCAGGGCGCCGGCCGTGCCGATCGGCTCGTTGGGGTGCGGGCCGCCGACGACCAGCACCGCGCGCGGGCCCCGGTCGACGGACAGCAGCAGCAGCGGGCGCCCGGCCCGCGAGCGGCCCACCTCGCGCAGCCGGCACCGCTCCGGGTGGCGCAGCGCGAGCCGCCGGGCCGCGGCCTCGGCCTGGGCCGGCGCGGGGTAGCGGGCGGCCCGGCTGCCGAGGGGCCGGGGCGGGCGGACCCGCCGGTCGGTGTCGGTCATGGCTCTCCTAGGGCGTGGCCGCGTGGCCGCGCGGCCGCCTGGCTTGTCGGGCCGCCGGGGCGCGCGGGGGCGCCGACGGACGCGACCTGCGGGGCCGGGGGGGGCGGGGCCCTGTGCGCCGGGGACGGGTCGCCGGGGGAGTCGGCGAGGGTTGAGCGTACGGCCCAACTCCCTTGTCCGGAAGGGGTGCAGAGGTCTCTGGCGGGGCCCTGTCAGTACCGCATGGGTGGTCCGGGCATGTCAACGGCGGACGGCGTCGGGCGGCGGGCGCGCACTGCGCGTGCCGGGGCGGGCCGGGGAGGGGCGGCCGCGCCGGAGCGCGGGCGGGTGCCCGGGCCGGGCGTCGGTGAGCCCGGGGGTGAGCCAGCGGGCCTTTCCCCGGATTGGGCTACCCTTGAGGGTCACCCCTCCCCGCCGTCGCCTGCCGATGCGCGCGGCACCGAATCACGTCGTAAGGGTTCCTAGTACATGACTGTCGAATCGGTCTTCCCACGCCTGGAGGCCCTCCTCCCGCACGTCCAGAAGCCGATCCAGTACGTCGGCGGCGAGCTCAACTCGACCGTCAAGGACTGGGACGCCTGCGACGTCCGCTGGGCGCTGATGTACCCCGACGCCTACGAGGTCGGCCTGCCCAACCAGGGCGTCATGATCCTCTACGAGGTGCTCAACGAGCGCGAGGGCGTGCTCGCCGAGCGCACCTACAGCGTCTGGCCGGACCTCGAAGCGCTGATGCGCGAGCACGACGTCCCGCAGTTCACCGTGGACGCGCACCGCCCGGTGAAGGCCTTCGACGTGTTCGGCCTGTCGTTCTCCACCGAGCTCGGCTACACCAACATGCTGACCGCGCTCGACCTGGCCGGCATCCCGCTGGAGGCCAAGGACCGCACCGACGAGGACCCGATCGTCCTGGCCGGCGGCCACGCCGCGTTCAACCCCGAGCCGATCGCGGACTTCATCGACTGCGCGGTGGTCGGCGACGGCGAGCAGGCCGTGCTCGACATCACCGAGCTCGTCCGCGGCTGGAAGGCCGAGGGCCGCCCGGGCGGACGCGACGAGCTGCTGCTGCGCCTCGCCCGTACCGGCGGGGTGTACGTGCCGAAGTTCTACGACGTGGAGTACCTGGCCGACGGCCGGATCGGGCGCGTCGTGCCGAACGCCCCGGGCGTGCCGTGGCGGGTGTCCAAGCACACCGTGATGGACCTCGACGAGTGGCCCTACCCGAAGCAGCCGCTCGTCCCGCTCGCGGAGACCGTGCACGAGCGGATGTCCGTGGAGATCTTCCGCGGCTGCACCCGCGGCTGCCGCTTCTGCCAGGCCGGCATGATCACGCGCCCCGTGCGGGAGCGAAGCATCACCGGCATCGGCGAGATGGTGGAGCGCGGGCTGAAGGCGACCGGTTTCGAGGAAGTGGGCCTGCTGTCGCTGTCCAGCGCCGACCACACCGAGATCGGGGACATCGCCAAGGGCCTGGCCGACCGCTACAGCGACGACAAGATCGGCCTGTCGCTGCCGTCCACCCGCGTCGACGCCTTCAACATCGACCTCGCCAACGAGCTGTCCCGCAACGGCCGCCGCTCGGGCCTCACCTTCGCCCCCGAGGGCGGCAGCGAGCGCATGCGCAAGGTGATCAACAAGATGGTGTCGGAGGAGGACCTGATCCGCACCGTCGCCACCGCCTACGGCAACGGCTGGCGCCAGGTGAAGCTGTACTTCATGTGCGGCCTGCCCACCGAGACCGACGAGGACGTGCTCCAGATCGGCGCGATGGCGAAGAACGTCATCCAGAAGGGCCGCGAGGTCACCGGCCAGAACGACATCCGCTGCACCGTCTCCATCGGCGGGTTCGTGCCCAAGCCGCACACCCCGTTCCAGTGGGCCCCGCAGCTGTCCGCCGAGGCCACCGATGCCCGGCTGGCCAAGCTGCGCGACTCGATCCGCGGCGACCGCAAGTACGGCAAGAACATCGGCTACCGCTACCACGACGGCAAGCCCGGCATCGTCGAGGGCCTGCTGTCCCGCGGCGACCGCCGCATCGGCGCCGTCATCCGCGCCGTCTACGAGGACGGCGGCCGCTTCGACGGCTGGCGCGAGCACTTCTCCTACGACCGCTGGATGGCCTCCGCCGAGAAGGGCCTGGCCGGCACCGGCGTCGACGTCGACTGGTACACCACCCGCGAGCGCACCTACGAGGAGGTGCTGCCCTGGGACCACCTGGACAGCGGCCTCGACAAGGACTGGCTCTGGGAGGACTGGCAGGACGCCCTGGAGGAGGTCGAGGTCGACGACTGCCGTTGGACCCCGTGCTTCGATTGCGGCGTGTGCCCGCAGATGGACCTCAAGATCCAGATCGGTCCCACCGGGAAGAAGCTGCTGCCGCTGGCCGTGGTCAACGGGGCTGACCCGCAGGGCTAGTTGATGGCGCGGGTGGCGCGGATCGGGTGGGTCCGGGCCGCGTGACGTGCTCGACGTGACGGATGGAGCCCTCCCCGGGAATCGGGGAGGGCTCCATGCGTTCGCCGAGCGGACGACGGCCGGTGCGTGAGGCGCCGGCCGGCGGGTATCGCCGCCGCGTCCTCCGGTCGTCGGGCGGGGCCCGGATGCGGGATCAGCAGGCCCAGTTGGTCGAGGTGCTGATGGAGTCCAGCTTGGCCCAGGTCTGCGCGCCGACCTGACCGTCCTGGGAGAGGCCGGTACAGGCCTGGAACCGCAGCACCCTGCTCAGGGTGTCCTGTCCGAACGCGCCGTCGACGTTCAGGGGGGTGGTGTTCAGGGAGGAGTTGAGCTCGCACTGCAGGGCCTTGACGGCGTCGTTGTGCTCGCCGCCGCGCAGCAGCGGCTCCCAGGTCGTGTAGGTGGTCCCGCAGTAGCTGCCGGCCTGCGCCGCGGACGCGCTGCCCGCCGTGGCGACGCCGCCCGCGAACAGGAGGCCGGTCACTGCGAGGCCGGCGAGGATCTTGCGCATGGAGGTTCCCTTCCTCATGCCGCACACCCCCGGTGTGCGGTCGGTGGGTCCGGGTGAGTCGCACTCGGACGGCTCGAATCCTGCCTAGCGGGCGGGCGTCCCAACACGGAGGAACGGCATCAGGGATGTTCCGGGAATTTTCCCGCCGCCGGACGAGGGCCTCAGAACGGCCCGCCACCTGCGGGGACGTGCTCGCCGTGGGTGGCCGGGGGGTTGCGGGCGCCGCCCCCTCGGTCGGAGCGTCCCGGCCGGGGGCGTCGGGGTGCGGCTGACCAGGGGCGGGACGAGGGGGGGTGGCGGGGCGCGTACCCTTTGAGGTGACAGAGTCCGGACAGCGGCGGCAGCCGTCGCGCCGGACGGGGACAACTGACTAAGGACTGAGCGACCCTGGCACGCCGTACGCCCGACGGTCCTCCGCCCGCGCCGACGGTGCAGCGGATCCGTCTCCGCTACACCAAGCGCGGCCGGCTCCGCTTCACCAGCCACCGCGACTTCCAGCGTGCTTTCGAGCGCGCCCTGCGCCGGTCCGCCGTGCCGATGGCCTATTCGGCCGGCTTCACCCCGCACCCGAAGGTGTCCTACGCCAACGCGGCCCCGACCGGGGTGGCGAGCGAGGCGGAGTACCTGGAGATCGGCCTGGCCGCCCTCCGTGACCCGGAGGAACTGCGGGCACAACTGGACGAGTCGCTGCCGACCGGACTGGACGTGATCGACGCGGTCGAGGTCCGGACGCCGAACTTCGTGGAGCGCCTGGAGGCCTCCGAGTGGCTGCTCCGGCTGGACGGCGTCGAGTCGCAGGAGGCCGCCCGCGCGGTCGCGGTGTTCCTCGCCGCGGAGCGGGTCGAGGTCGAACGCGTGACCAAGAACGGCGTGCGGGTCTTCGACGCGCGCGGTCCGGTGGCGGTGCTCGAGATCGCCGCGCCGCAGGTCGTCGACGGTGCGGACACGGCGGCCGAAGCGGACCGCAATGTTCGGACCGGCCGTGCCTGTGCGATACTGCGCCTGGTAGTACGACACGCCACACCCGCCGTACGACCCGACGACGTATTGTCCGGTCTCCGTGTGACGGCCGACCTGGCGCCGCCGGTCCCCGCAGAGGTGACCAGGCTGGCGCAGGGGCCGCTCGACGAGGAGTCCGGCACGGTGACCGACCCGCTGGCGCTCGACCGCGCCGCGGCTCCGGCCGGCTGACAGCCGCCGGGGTTCGCGGGGCCGCGTCCGCCTGACGGGCGGAGGCCGGGCCCAGTGCCTCACTGGGCCCGACGGTCCTCCAGGTTCCCGCGGCTCCCCAGGGGAGCGAGCGTCGTCGCAGCACAGGCCGGCCACCTGAGGCCCGCCGACCAGGAAGGTCGGTGGGCCCGGGAACCCCGTCCGGGAGCCACCCGGGGTTGGGGAACGGCGCAGCTTGGGAAAACCTCAGAAGACTGGTCAGACCAGAAGACTTTCGACACCCCGCCGAGCGGCGGGGCGCCGAGCGAGACTACGAGCCCCTGTGCGGCCTCGCGTCCGCGCGGCGGCACCGTGAAAGGGTCCGGCCCGAGCATCGTCACGATGCCGGCCGGCCACGGGTGCCGTGCCGTGCCCGGATGTGGAGCCCGGGGGCCTGACGGGAGATCCACCCGCATGCTCGATAACACCGATCCGCAGCAGAACGCGGCGACGGAACAGAACGAGACCGCCGCGACCGGCGGCGAGGGCACCTCCGCGGCGCCGCCGCGCCGCCGTCGCCGTGCGGTGTCCCGCCCGGCGGGCACCCCGCAGGGTGCGGCCGCCGAGACGGCCGAGACGGTCATTCCGGCCGAGGCGCCCGTCGCCGAGGCGCAGGCCGCACCGGCCGCCGAGCCGGTGGCCGAGAAGCCGGTCCGGGCCCGCCGGACCCGCAAGCGCGCCGAGGCTCCGGCCGGGACGCCGGAGACGACCCCGGTCGTGGCCACCGAGCCGGCCGCCGCCGAGAAGACGACCGCGAAGGCAAGCGCGAAGGCGACCGCGAAGCCGGTCGAGAACGCCGCTGAGCCGGCCGCCGAGCCGGTGGCCGAGAAGCCGGTCCGGGCCCGCCGCACCCGCAAGCGCGCCGAGGCGCCCGCCGGGGCGCCGGCCGCCGCCGAGACCCCGGCCGAGGAGCCCGCTGCCGCCGCCCCGGTGGCCGAGGCCCCCGCCGCCGAGGAGGCTGTCGAGGAGGCCCCCGCCGCTCCGGCCCGCCGGGCCCGTCGCCGCCGCGTGGTCGAGGCCGCGCCGGTCGTCGAGCCCGCCGTCGAGGAGCCCGCCGTCGCGGAGGAGCCCGTCGAGGAGGAGCCGGTCGAGGAGCCCGTGGCCGTCCAGCCCGCGCCGGCCGCCGAGCCGACCCACCGGGTGCGCCGCCGTGCGGTCCGCCCGTCCACCGCGATCTTCCAGGCTCCGGTGTTCCAGGAGCCCGCCGCCGGCCCGGCCCCCGCCGCGCAGCCGCAGGCGCCGCAGCAGCCCGCCGCCGCTCCGGCGCCGGTGGAGGCTCCGGTCGCCGCGCAGCGCGAGGAGGACGAGTTCGAGTACAGCGGCGTCGGCCGCCGCCGCCGGGTGCGCACTTCGGTGCGGGTGCAGCCGCCGAGCCGTTCGAAGGCCGCCGAGAGGAAGGCCGCCGAGAAGGCCGAGAAGGCTGAGAAGGCCAAGGTCATCGAGCGGGCGAAGGCCGCCGAGAAGGCGAAGCCGGTCGAGCGGGTCGTCGAGGTGCCGGTCGAGGCGCCCGTCGTCGAGGCCCCCGTCGCCGGTCCGGAGACCGAGGGCGAGTGGGAGGACGACCGTCCGTCGCGCCGTCGCCGTCGGGGCGGCCGCCGTCGTCGCCGTGGCGAGGCCGAGGAGTTCGAGGCCGAGGCCGTCGAGACCGGGCAGTCCGTCGTCGAGGAGCCGGCCGCGGACGTCGAGGAGGACGTCGAGGACGACGACGACCTGGCCGCCGGCCTGTCCTCGTCCCGCCGTCGTCGCCGTCGTCGCCGCCGCAGCGGTGAGGCCGGTGCTGTCGAGACCGCCGAGACCACCGAGGACGGGGTCCGCACGGTGGTGAAGGTGCGCGAGCCGCGCCGCCGTTCCACCGAGCCGTCCTTCGACCCGGACGAGGTGCAGTCCATCAAGGGCTCGACCCGTCTGGAGGCGAAGAAGCAGCGCCGCCGCGAGGGCCGCGAGCTGGGCCGCCGCCGGGTGCCGATCATCACCGAGGCCGAGTTCCTGGCCCGCCGCGAGTCGGTCGAGCGCGTCATGGTGGTGCGCCAGAACGGCCAGCGGACCCAGATCGGCGTCCTCGAGGACGGCGTGCTGGTCGAGCACTACGTCAACAAGGAGCAGGCCACCTCGTACGTCGGCAACGTCTACCTGGGCAAGGTCCAGAACGTGCTGCCGTCGATGGAGGCCGCCTTCGTCGACATCGGCAAGGGCCGCAACGCCGTGCTGTACGCCGGCGAGGTCAACTTCGGTGCGCTGGGCCACGGTGGCCCGCGCCGGATCGAGTCGGTGCTGAAGTCCGGCCAGTCCGTGCTGGTGCAGGTCTCCAAGGACCCGATCGGCCACAAGGGCGCCCGCCTGACCAGCCAGATCTCGCTGCCCGGCCGTTACCTGGTCTACGTGCCCGAGGGCTCGATGACCGGCATCTCGCGCAAGCTCCCCGAGAACGAGCGTGCCCGGCTGAAGCAGATCCTCAAGAAGATCGTCCCGGACGACGCGGGCGTCATCGTGCGCACCGCCGCCGAGGGCGCCTCCGAGGACGAGCTGACCCGCGACGTCCAGCGGCTGCAGCAGCAGTGGGAGGACATCCAGAAGAAGGCCGCGACCGGCAACGCCCCCGCGCTGCTGTACGGCGAGCCGGACATGACCGTCCGGGTCGTCCGCGACATCTTCAACGAGGACTTCACCAAGGTCATCGTCTCCGGCGACGAGGCGTGGAGCACCATCCACGACTACGTCTCCAACGTGGCCCCGGACCTCGCCGAGCGGCTCCAGCGGTGGACCTCCGAGGTGGACGTGTTCGCCACCTACCGGATCGACGAGCAGCTGATGAAGGCGCTGGACCGCAAGGTCTGGCTGCCCAGCGGCGGTTCGCTGGTGATCGACCGCACCGAGGCGATGGTCGTCATCGACGTCAACACCGGGAAGTTCGTCGGTCAGGGCGGCAACCTGGAGGAGACGGTCACCCGCAACAACATCGAGGCGGCCGAGGAGATCGTGCGCCAGCTGCGGCTGCGCGACCTCGGCGGCATCATCGTGATCGACTTCATCGACATGGTGCTGGAGTCCAACCGGGACCTGGTGCTGCGCCGACTGCTGGAGTGCCTGGGCCGGGACCGGACCAAGCACCAGGTGGCCGAGGTCACCTCGCTGGGCCTGGTTCAGATGACCCGCAAGCGGGTCGGCCAGGGCCTGCTGGAGTCCTTCTCCGAGCCGTGCGTGCACTGCAACGGCCGCGGCGTGATCGTTCACATGGAGCAGCCGAGCGCCCACGTCCACACCCCGGCCGTGTCGGCCGAGGCGGCCGCGGGCAGCAGCAAGCGCCGTCGCCGGGGCAAGGGCGGGGCGGCCGCCGAGGAGCCGCAGGCCGTCGAGGCCGCGGTGGCCGAGGTGGTCGTCGAGGGCGAGCCGGTGCGCGAGGAGATCGAGGGCCAGCTGGCCCTGGAGGTCCCGGGCGTCGAGGCGGAGGCCGTCGAGGAGGCCCCGGCCGCCCAGCCGGACCTGGTCGAGATCCCCGCGGCCCCGGCGGCTCCGGCCGGCCGCACCCGCCGCCGCGCGGTCCGCAAGGCGACGGCTCCGGCCGGGGCGCCGGGCGAGGCCGAGATCGTGGTGCTCCAGGCGCGGGCCGACGCGGCGCTGGAGGCGGCCCTGGAGGCCGCCAACCCGGCCGCCCCGGCCGTGGTGACGCCCGAGGCCGTCGAGGCCGTGGAGGCCGTCGTCGAGGCTCCGGCGGAGGAGGCCCCGGCCGTCGAGACCGTGGAGGCCGTCGTCGAGGCTCCGGCGGCGGAGGCCCCGGCCACCGAGGCCGAGGCAGAGGAGCCGCCCGCGGAGGAGGCTCCGGCGCCCAAGAAGCGAGCCGCCCGCAAGACCGCCGCGAAGAAGACCGCCGCCAAGAAGACGACCACGGCGGCCAAGAAGACCACCGCCCGCAAGACCGCGACCAAGCGGACGAGCGCGGCGGCCAAGAAGGCGGCGGCCGCCGAAGGTGATACGGCGGCCGAGTAGTGCCCACGCGCCCGGGGCGGGACCCTTCCCGCCCCGGGCCGTACGGGCCGGTTTGCCCCCCGGGCGGCCGGTCCGTATTCTTGACCCTCGGCGTGTCTACGCCACACGCTCCCGAGCACATCACCTTCCCGAAGCGCCGCGTTCGCGCGGCAGCGGGCGGGGAGAGGCCCCTGTGTCCGTACCCAGGTGGCTGGCGTCGGGAGTTCCGACCGAGTAAGGAAAGCAGGTACCGCATGTACGCGATCGTTCGCGCAGGCGGCCGCCAGCACAAGGTCGCCGTCGGCGACGTGCTGGAGATCGACCGTATCGAGGCCAAGCCGGGTGACTCGGTCGAGCTCTCGACCATCCTGATCGTCGACGGCGAAGCCGTCACGTCCGACCCGTGGGTCCTGGCCGGTGTGAAGGCCCACGCCGAGGTCGTCGACCAGACCAAGGGCGACAAGATCGTCATCCTGCGCTACAAGAACAAGACCGGCTACCGCCGTCGCCAGGGTCACCGTCAGAAGCACACCGCGGTGCGCATCACCAGCATCGACTCGGTCAGCAAGTAAGGGGATAGCGAGATATGGCACACAAGAAGGGCGCAAGCTCTACCCGCAACGGCCGTGACTCGAACGCCCAGCGCCTCGGCGTGAAGCGCTTCGGCGGCCAGGTCGTCTCCGCCGGCGAGATCCTCGTGCGCCAGCGCGGCACCCACTTCCACCCGGGTGCGGGCGTCGGTCGCGGTGGCGACGACACCCTGTTCGCGCTGACCGCCGGTGCCGTGCAGTTCGGCACCCGCCGCGGCCGCAAGGTCGTCAACATCGTGGCCTCCGAGGCCTGAGTCACACCAGACTCACAGTGAAGGGTGGGCCGGAATGTTCCGGTCCACCCTTCATGCTTTACGCAGGTAGCAGCAGACTTTCGCACACTGGAGGCACACCATGACCACCTTCGTGGACCGCGTCGAACTTCACGTCGCCGCGGGTAACGGGGGCCACGGCTGCGCCTCCGTGCACCGGGAGAAGTTCAAGCCGCTCGGCGGCCCCGACGGCGGCAACGGCGGCGAGGGCGGCAGCGTCATCCTCACCGTCGACGCGCAGATCACCACCCTGCTGGAGTACCACCACTCGCCCAAGCGCAAGGCCACCAACGGCAAGCCCGGCGCGGGCGGCCACCGCACCGGCGCGGACGGCGGCGACCTCGTCCTGCTGGTGCCGGACGGCACCGTGGTGCTGGACCGCAACGGCGAGGTGCTGGCCGACCTGGTCGGGCACGGCACCAGCTTCGTCGCCGCCCAGGGCGGCCGTGGCGGCCTCGGCAACGCCGCGCTGTCCTCGGCCCGCCGCAAGGCGCCCGGCTTCGCGCTGCTCGGCGAGCCCGGCGAGGCCCGCGACATCGTGATGGAGCTCAAGTCCGTCGCCGACGTGGCCCTGGTCGGCTACCCGAGCGCCGGCAAGTCCTCGCTGATCTCGGTGCTCTCGGCGGCCAAGCCGAAGATCGCGGACTACCCGTTCACCACCCTGATCCCCAACCTTGGCGTGGTCACCGCCGGCGACACCGTCTACACCATCGCCGACGTGCCCGGCCTGATCCCCGGCGCCAGCCAGGGCCGCGGCCTGGGCCTGGAGTTCCTGCGGCACGTCGAGCGCTGCTCGGTGCTGGTGCACGTGCTGGACTGCGCCACCCTGGAGCCCGGCCGCGACCCGCTGACCGACCTGGAGACCATCGAGGCCGAGCTGGCCGAGTACGGCGGTCTGGAGGAGCGCCCGCGCCTGGTCGCGCTCAACAAGGTGGACGTGCCGGACGGCCAGGACATCGCCGACCTCACCCGGGAGTCCCTGGAGGAGCGCGGCTACCGGGTGTTCGAGGTCTCCGCCGCCTCCCGCAAGGGCCTGCGCGAGCTGAACTTCGCGCTGGCGCAGATCGTCGCCGAGGCGCGCGCCGCCAAGCCGGTCGAGGAGTCGACCCGGATCGTGCTGCGGCCCAAGGCCGTTGACGACGAGGGCTTCACCATCACCGAGGAGGACGGCGCCTACCGCATCCGCGGCACCAAGCCGGAGCGCTGGGTCCGCCAGACCGACTTCTCCAACGACGAGGCCGTCGGCTACCTCGCCGACCGGCTGGCCCGCCTCGGCGTCGAGGACAAGCTGTGGAAGGTCGGGGCGCACGAGGGCGACACCGTCATCATCGGCCCGGACGAGAACGCCGTCGTCTTCGACTGGGAGCCGACCATGGCCGCCGGCGCCGAGATGCTCGGCCGCCGCGGTGAGGACCACCGCCTGGAGAGCCCGCGCCCGGCGGTCGACCGCCGCCGCGAGAAGCAGAAGGGCCGGGACGCGGCCGAGGCCGAGTTCCTCGCCTTCGAGGCGCTCTCCAGCACCCGCCCGGCCGCCATCGACGAGGGCGACGACGAGGAGTGACCCGGCCGGCGGGACGCGTCCCGAGCCGGCCTGGGCGAACGGCCCCCACCACCCTCCGGGGCGGTGGGGGCCGTTCGCGTGTCCGGCCCCCGTTCGGAACCGACGGGGCGTCACTTTCGTCGGGCCCGCGGTCAGGGACCGTACCGGCCCCGGCCCGCCGGCCGTCCGGACCGGCGATCCGGCCGTCGCGGCGCCGTGGCCGGGGCGGGTCCGGACGGTGAAACACCCTGCGGGCGACCTGCGCGGATCGCGTAGATTTCGGGGGTGACGGCCGGGCCCGGCCCGCCGCACCCGCACCACACCGGAAGGGCGTACAGCGAGATGAGCGAGGACTCACTGCGCGAGGAGGTGCTGACCGCCCGGCGGATCGTCGTCAAGGTCGGCTCCTCCTCCCTCACCACGGCGGCCGGCGGCCTGGACGCCGACCGGGTCGACGCCCTGGTCGACGCGCTCGCCAAGGTGCGCAGCCGCCCGGACGCGCCCGAGGTCGTCCTCGTCTCCTCCGGCGCCATCGCCGCCGGCCTGGCCCCGCTCGGCCTGGACAAGCGGCCCAAGGACCTGGCCCGCCAGCAGGCCGCCGCCAGCGTCGGCCAGGGCCTGCTGGTCGCCCGCTACACCGCCTCCTTCGCCCGGTACGGCATCCGGGTCGGCCAGGTGCTGCTCACCGCCGAGGACGCCAGCCGGCGCGCCCACTACCGCAACGCCTACCGCACCCTCGACCAGCTGCTGGCGATGGGCGCGATGCCGATCGTCAACGAGAACGACACCGTCGCCACCGCCGAAATCAAGTTCGGGGACAACGACCGGTTGGCCGCGCTGGTCGCCCACCTGGTCCGGGCCGACCTGCTCGTGCTGCTCTCCGACGTGGACGGCCTCTACGACGGCGACCCGGCCCGGCCCGGCACCAGCCGGATCGACCAGGTGAGCGGCCCGCACGACCTCGACGGCGTCGAGATCGGCAGCGCGGGCAAGGCCGGCGTCGGCACCGGCGGCATGGTCACCAAGGTCGAGGCGGCCCGGATCGCCACCGGCGCGGGCATCCCGGTGGTGCTCACCGCCGCCAGCCAGGCCGCCGACGCGCTGGCCGGACGGCGCACCGGCACCCTGTTCCTGCGCACCGGCAGCCGCACCTCCGACCGGATGCTCTGGCTGGCCCACGCGAGCAGCCCGCGCGGCGCCCTGCACCTCGACGCGGGCGCCGTCACGGCCGTCGTCTCCGGCGGCGCCTCGCTGCTGCCCGCCGGGGTCACCAAGGTGGACGGGGAGTTCACGGCGGGTGATCCGGTGGACCTTCTTGCCGAAAACGGCCACATCGTGGCTCGCGGACTGGTCAACTTTGATGCGAGGGAGTTGCCCCGCCTGCTCGGCCGGTCCACCCGCGACCTGGCCCAGGAGTTCGGCGCCGCGTACGAGCGTGAGGTCGTCCACCGCGACGACCTGGTCGTTCTGCGCGGCTGACCGGCCGGTGTGCCGGTACCGGCCGATCGGCAGAGCGCGGTGGGCGGGCCGCTCCGCACGGGGAGTGGCCCGGCCGCGGGCGAGGAGCGGTGCAGCCGTACCGGTCGGCCGCGGGCCGGCGGGTCCGGTGCGGGGGACGACACGACATCGCCGAACAGGAGGCCGCCGGTGGAACGCAGAAGCGAGGCAACGCTGACCGCAGGGACGGCGGGCCGGCGGCTGACCAGCATCGACGGCGGACGCGGGGACGGACCCGCCGAGCCGGCCGGTCCGCCGCCGCAGGGGCCCGGCGGGATGCGCAGGCCGCGGTCGCAGCACGCGGACCCGGGGGAGCCGCCCACCGTGCCCGAGCAGGCCCGGCTCTGGCACGTGGTGCTGAGCGTGTCCGGGCAGGTCACCCCGCTGTCCTCGCTGCGGGCCTCGCTGGAGCGGCTGGCGCACGACCACTCGTTCTTCCTCACCGCCCGCTACGCCGCCGACCACGCCGAGATCCGGTACTGGGAGCAGGCCCGGGACCTGCACGACGCGGCGGCGATAGCGCTGCGGCTGTGGGGCGAGCACAAGGTCACGGCGAACCTGCCGCCGTGGGAGATCGTCGGCCTGGAGGTGGTCGACCGGGCGACGTACCACAAGCGGGTGGCGGAGGGCTTCGGCGATCCGCCGCCGCACCTGGGCGGGGTGCACCCGTACTGAGGGGGACGCCCCCCGGCGCGGCCCCCGGGATGAGGCCCGGAGACGGATGAGCCACAGGGGAGAACCGTCCCGCCAGGCCGTCTCACCGGGCGAAATGGCCGCTCGGCGGGCCCTGCGCAGTCGCTACCCTTGGCGCATGAGCAGCGACCTCGCCACCGCCGACAGCCCCGTCCTCGCCGTAGCGCGCCGAGCCCGGGAGGCCGCCGCCGCGCTCGCCCCGCTGCCGCGCAGGGCGAAGGACGCCGCGCTGCTGGCGATCGCGGACGCCCTGGTGGCCCGCAGCGCCGAGATCACCGCCGCCAACGCCGAGGACGTGGCCCGCGCCCGCGCGGCCGGCACCGCCGAGTCGGTGATCGACCGGCTGAGCCTCGACCACGAGCGGATCGCCGCGATCGCCTCCGACGTGCGCGACGTCGTCGGCCTGCCCGACCCGGTCGGCGAGGTGCTGCGCGGCTACACCCTGCCCAACGGCCTGGACGTGCGCCAGGTGCGGGTGCCGCTCGGCGTGGTCGGCATCATCTACGAGGCCCGGCCGAACGTCACGGTGGACGCCGCCGCGCTCTGCCTCAAGTCCGGCAACGCCGTGCTGCTGCGCGGCTCGGCCTCCGCCTACCGCTCCAACACCGCGCTGGTCGCCGTCCTGCGGGACGCGGTCGCCGCGGCCGGGCTGCCCGCCGACGCCGTCCAGCTCGTCCCGGGCGAGAGCCGGGACTCCGTCCAGGAGCTGATGAGGGCCCGCGGCCTGGTCGACGTGCTGATCCCGCGCGGCGGGGCCTCGCTGATCCGCACGGTGGTCGAGGGCTCGACCGTGCCCGTGATCGAGACCGGCACCGGCAACTGCCACGTCTACGTGGACGCGCAGACCGACCTGGCGATGGCCGTCGGCATCCTGCTGAACTCCAAGGCGCAGCGGGTCAGCGTCTGCAACGCGGCCGAGACGCTGCTCGTCCACCAGGACGTCGCGGACGCCTTCCTGCCGCTCGCGCTGGCCGCCCTCGCCGAGGCCGGGGTGACCGTGCACGGCGACGACGCGGTGCTCAAGGCCGCCGAGGGCGGCGCCGCCACCGTGGTGCCCGCCACCGACGAGGACTGGGGCGCCGAGTACCTGTCCTACGACCTGGCCGCGGCCGTGGTGCCCTCGCTGGACGCCGCCGTCGAGCACATCCGCCGCTGGTCCTCCGGCCACACCGAGGCGATCGTCACCACCTCGCAGGCCGCCGCCCGGCGCTTCACCCGGCTGGTCGACTCGACCACGGTGGCCGTCAACGCCTCCACCCGCTTCACCGACGGCGCCGAGTTCGGCTTCGGCGCGGAGATCGGCATCTCCACCCAGAAGCTGCACGCCCGCGGCCCGATGGGCCTGCCCGAGCTGACCAGCACCAAGTACATCGTCACTGGTGACGGGCACGTGCGCGGCGAGGCGACGCAGACCGTGGGCGGGGACGCGGACGTGCGCTGAGCGCGGCCCGTCCCGGCCCGCGCGGCGGGCCGGCCGGGCCCCGGGGCGGTCCGCGGCGGCCCGCGTCACACGTGTGACGGACCAACTGCGATGAGCCACAGACAAATCGGCCGCCCGGTAATACGCTGAAGCCGTGGCTGACGATGTGGGGGGCTCGCCGTACCCCGACGGCGCCGACCACGGTGGTGCGGACGACGAGTTCGCCACCGTGGTCTTCGATGAGGCCTTCGTCCGGTCCGCCGCCGTGCACGAGCCGACGGCCAAGGAGCGGCAGCTCGCCGCCGCCGAGGCCCGGTTCGAGCCGGACACCGCGGGCCCGGTCTGGGGCTATGACGTCACCGCCGGGGACGGGCTGCCGCTGGAGCTGCGCCCGCACCCGAGCGGACTCGACGACGACCACCTGTACTCCGATCCCTGGTCGGGCCCCGGCCGGGCGACCGGCCGCCCGGGCCGCCGCCGACGCGGCTACGACCCGGCGCGCGGGCGCGGGCGGTACGTGGCCCAGCAGCGCTGGCACCGGCCGGTGGCGTGGGTGCTCGCCGTGATCATGGGCGTGAGCCTGGTGGCCGTCGCGGTCGCGGCGATCTACCAGGGCGTGGGCGGCTCCTCCGGCGCGCCCCGGCGCCCGGAGTCCGGCAGCAGCAGTCCCGGGACCGACCCGAGGCCCGCGCCCGCCGAGCCGTCGCTCGTGGTCACGGCACCTGCGGGGTGACGTCGTAGGGCGTGGCGCAGGGGTGGTGCGCGCCGGGGCGGGCGGTTGCGGGGCGTTCCCGGGAATCTGCGGTCGCACCCTCGTGGAGGGGCGACGGCGCGCCTTACCCTGGTGTCATGGGTGACCCGCGAGAGCCTCCTGAGGGTGCGCCCGACGGTGGTTCCGGCAATGAGGACGAGTACCGGTCCGTCGTCTTCGACGAATCCTTCGTCCGGGCTGCCCGGATCCAGGAGCTGTCCGCCCGGGAGCGGCTGGCCGGGTCCTTCGGCCGGGCCACCCGACCGCGGGTGCGGTTCGGCCCGCTGGGCAGCGTGCCGCGGCAGGCGCTCGCGCTGCTGCTGCTCGTGCTGCTGGCCTTCGGGGCCGCGGTGTACTTCGGGGTCAGCTCGCCGAACCGGATCTCGGCCCGGCCCGAGGGCAGCCAACTGACCGTCAGCCTGGTCGCGTTGGCCCCGGCCTCGGTGGTCCGGCCGGTCGCCGACCCGGCCAACCCGTTCGCCGCGCTGCCGGTCGGGTACAGCGACGGGGCGATCGGACTGGGCACCCCGACCGGGGCCGCCACCGAGCACTTCAGCCGGGTCGAGGTGACCAAGGCGCTCGACACCGTCCAGCGCTACCTGGTGGCCTCCTCGCTGGCCCCGGCCACCCTCGTCCAGGGCGCGACCGCCGACGTGCGGGCCTTCGTCACCCCCGGGGAGCAGGCCCAGTTCGACACCAGCGTGACCCAGCCGGTCGACGACCGGCACCACGCGCTGACCGGCTGGCTGGTGCGCTTCGACCCGGCGCAGGTCGCGCTGGCCGCCGACACCGTGAAGGTGACCGGCGCGATGCGGATCGACGAGGCCGACGGCGGCACGCTGCAGATCACCACCGACCACACCTTCGTCTACGCGCTGAAGCCGGCCGGAGCCGCGGCCGGTGCGCCGGTGACCCTGGAGACCGTCCGGCGGCAGCTGACCTTCCAGTTCGACCGGGTCGACCTGGCCTCGGCCCAGCTGCGGCTGGTGGACTCGGTGGTCCAGGCCGGGCCGGAGCCCTGCACCACCTCGATGGCCGGCTTCCTCCAGCCGGTGCTGGCCACCCCGCAGGGCACCCGGGTCCCGCCGCCGGCGCCGATCGACCCGGGCAACCACGCGCAGCCGGCCTGGCAGGTGTGCGGGGTGCTCGCGCCTTAGTCAGGTCCTGTCCGGGGCGCCGGCGGCGAGCGGGAGGCGGACCACCGCGCGGGCGCCCGGGCCGGGCGACGGCGGGTCGGTGAAGGCGGCGGTGCCGTGGACGCCGCGGGCGATCGAGCGGACCAGGGCGAGGCCCAGGCCGGCGCCGCCGGCGTCGCGGGATCGGGCGTCGTCCAGCCGGACGAACCGGTCGAAGACCCGCTCCCGGTCCTCCGGCGGGATGCCCGGGCCGTCGTCCGTGACGGTCAGCACGGCGTGCCCGTCCTCGACGGTCACCGAGACGGCGACGGCGGTGCGGGCGTGCCGGGCGGCGTTGTCGAGCAGGTTGCGCACCAGCCGGCCCAGCCGCAGTTCGCTGCCCGGGACGGGTGCGGGCTCCAGGGAGACGGCCAGGAAGGCGGGCCCGCCGGAGGGCAGGTGGGTGCGTTCGCCGAGCTGCTCGCCGACCAGGTCGGCGAGGTCCACCGGCTCGCCGCCGAGCGGCCCGGTGGGCTCCTCGACGGCGGCGAGCAGCAGCAGGTCGTCGGTGAGCAGTTGCAGCCGCTCGGTGTCGGTGAGCGCGTCGCGCACCACCTGCGGCCACTCCACGCCCGCCGGGTGGGCCAGCGGCACCTCCAGCGAGTTGCGCAGTGCGGCCAGTGGGCTGCGCAGCTCGTGCGAGGCGTCCGAGACCAGCCGGCGCTGCTCGTCGATCGCGTGTTCCAGGCGGCCGAGCGTGGTGTTGGTGGTCTCGGCCAGCCGCGCGATGGCGTCCCGCGAGGGCGGCACCGGGACGCGCTCGTGGAAGGCGCCGGCGCCGATCCGGGCCATGCCCCGGCGGATCGACTCCACCGGGCGCAGCGCCAGGCCGGTGACCAGCCAGGCGATCAGGGCGGTGAACAGGGTCGCGGCGGGCAGTACGTAGCGCAGCAGGATGCCGGTGGTCCGGTCCTCGGCCTGGTCGGCGGCGGTGGGGTTGACCAGCAGGTAGACGGTGACGCGCTGGGCCGGCAGGCCCGCGATGCCGGTGTACTTCTCCAGCGCCTCCGAGGACGCCTGGTCGGTGATCCGCTTGAGCAGGGTGACGTCCCGGTCGGTGAGGTCGGGGCCGCTCCGCGGCGGGTGCCACAGCCGGGTGTGGACGGGCAGGTGGATCCGGATCCGGTCGGTGCGGCCCGGTGTGGCGTTCTGGGGGTAGGACGGCATCTTGGCGAAGGGTTCGACCGGCAGACCGGCGTACTCCTCCAGCAGGGTGCTGGCCTGGACCCAGGAGGCGTTCGTGCGGGTGTCGTTCCAGACGCGGCCGGCGTCCCAGGGGCGGACCGGGAACGCCAGCCGTCCGTCCGCCAGGACCAGGACGAAGGACTCCTGCAGGGATTCGACCCAGGTCTGTGAACCGCCGGGTATGTCGTGGGTGACGAGTTGGATGCTGCGCTCGGCCTGCTTCTCGGTGACGGCCGTCCACTGGTCGTGGACCGCGCCGCCGACCCAGAGGCTGGCCACCGAGAAGGCCAGCACCGAGGCGAGGGCCGCGCCGAGGGCGGCGCGGATGCGGAGCGAGGAGCGGTGCCAGGGGCGCAGCAGCGGGTGGAGGCGGTCAGCGCGCATCGGGCACCAGCCGGTATCCGGCGCCGCGCACCGTCTCGATCCGGCAGCCGATGCCGGGCACGTCCAGTTTCCGCCGCAGGGCCGCGATGTAGACCTCGACGATGTTCACGTCGCCCCGGAAGGCGGCGTCCCAGACGGTGTCCAGGATGCCGCCCTTGGGGATCACCTCGCCGGGTCGGTGGGCCAGGCACTCCAGCACGGCGAACTCCTTGGTGGTGAGCCGGACCTGTCGGTCGGCGGCGGTGCAGCGGCGGGCCGCCGGGTCGATCCGCAGCGCGCCGACCGCGAGCACCGGTGGGCGGGCGACGGCGCCGCGGCGCAGCAGGGCGCGCAGCCGGGCGGTGAGCACGACGTAGGAGAACGGTTTGCTGAGGAAGTCGTCGGCGCCGCAGTCCAGCGCCTCGGCCTCGTCGTACTCGCCGTTCTTCGCGGTGAGCATCAGAATCGGTACGGAATTCCCGGCGCCGCGCAGTTCGCGGCAGACCTTGAAGCCGTTGAGGCCGGGCAGCATCAGATCGAGCACGATCACCGAATAGGGCTCGACGAGGGCGAGTTCGAGCCCCTGGACGCCGTCGGCCGCCAGGTCGACCGCGTATCCCTCGGCCGCCAGCCCCTGTCTCAGGGACTGCGCGAGCCGCTCCTCGTCCTCGACGATCAGTAGCCGCATGACGCCCATCCTTGGTGGAATTCAGTTTTCCCGCAACGGCCATGACCGGCTTGCCCGGGATATCCGAACTGAAGTTTTCCTCAGCTTTCCTCAGTTTCCCTTCAGTGCGGAATTCCTAGCGTCCGGACCATGGATTTCCGACGTGTGCTGCCGTGGTCGGTGGCCGCCCTGTTCGCCCCGCTGTACGCGGCGGTCTCGCTCACCCGGCACGCCCGGTTGGAGAGTTCGGGTTTCGACTTGGGCATCTTCGAGGAGGCGGTGCGCGCCTACTCCCGGCTCGAAGCACCGGTGGTCGCGCTGAAGGGTACGGGCTTCAACCTCCTGGGCGACCACTTCAGCCCGGTGCTGGCGGTGCTGGCGCCGTTCTACCGGCTCTGGCCGGGCCCCGGCACGCTGCTGGTGGCGCAGGCGGTGCTGGTGGCGCTGTCCGCGGTGCCGGTGACGGCGTACGCGGTGCGGGTGCTGGGGCCGGCGGGCGGGGCGGTCGCCGGGGTCGCGTACGGGCTGTCGGCGGGGTTGCAGAGTGCGGTGGCGTTCGACTTCCACGAGGTGGCCTTCGCGGTGCCGCTCGCGGCGGCCGCGGTGGTGGCGCTGGCCCGGGAGCGGTACGGCCCGGCGGTGGCGTGGGCGCTGCCGCTGCTGCTGGTCAAGGAGGACCAGGCGCTGCTGGTCGCGGCGGTCGGCGGCTACGTGTGGTGGCGCGGGCGGCGCCGGCTGGGGGCGGTCACCGTGCTGGTGGCGGTGGCGGCCGGGCTGCTGGTCACCCTGGTGGTGATCCCGGCGGTGAACCCGGGCGGCGAGTACACGTACGCGCACATGGGGGAGTTCGACGGCGGGAACCCGGTGGTCCGGCTGCTGTTCCCGGAGGTCAAGGCGCTGACCGTCCTGCTGCTGCTGGCGCCGACGCTGCTGCTGGCGCTGCGCTCGCCGCTGGTGCTGCTGGCGGGCGTGCTGCTGGCGGCCCGGTTCTGGGTGGTCAATCCGGCGTTCTGGCGCACCGGGCAGCACTACGACGCGGTGCTGGTGCCGCTGCTGTGCACGGCGGGGCTGCACGGGGTGGGCCTGCTGTTGCCCCGGCTGCCCCGGCTGGGCCGGCTGGGCCGGGGGCTGCCGGTGGCGGCGGGGATGCTCGCCGTCACGGTGGCGCTGACCGCGACCGGCCCGGTGGCGGGCGTGCTGTCGGGGGACGCCCGGCGGGGCGACGGGCGGGCGGCGCAGGTGCGCCGGGTGCTGGCGGTCGTCCCGGACGGCGCCCGGGTGGCCGCCGCCAACCGCCTGGCGCCGCAGCTGACCGGGCGCTGCACGGTGTCGCTGTTCCCGTACCTGACGCCGCCGGGCGGGGTGGGCGGGCCGGGCGGCTGGGGGCGGCCGGTGGCGGAGTGGGTGGCGGTGCTGGAGGAGCCGGACGCCTTCCCGGTGCCGGTGGCGGAGCAGCGGCGGTTCCTGGCCGGCCTGGTCGGCGGCGGGTACCGGCGGGTGGCGGACGGGGCCGGGGTGGCGGTGTACCACTGGCAGCCGGGGTAGGCCCCGGCAGGCCGACGGCCGGTGACCCCGGGCGGGGCGCACCGGCCGTCGGTTTCGGGTGCCGCGGGTCAGCCGTCGGTGCGCTCGCCCCGGTCGGTGCGGCCGTCCTCGCGGGTGGCGGAGCCGCCGCGGGAGCCGCCGGTGAACGTGTCGGCGAAGGTGTCGCGGAGCTTGCCGCCGACGGTCGCGGCGCCGCCGGCCACGTCGCGGATCAGGCCCATCAGCGGGTCCTTGCTCTCCTTCACCGAGGTCGTGTAATGGTCGGCGGCGGCCTTCCACTGCTCGCCGACCGAGGTGTCCGGGTCGTCCGTGCGACGCGGGTAGGCGCCGGCCAGGATCGAGCGGTACTCGTCGCTCTCCGCCCACTTCTTCAGCTGGGCGACCCGTACCACCGCGAACGGGTGGCTCTGCGGCAGCAGTTGGAGCAGCTTGAGCACGCCGTCGCGCAGGTCGCCGGCCTTGTCGTACTCCTCGGCCTGCTCCAGGAAGGCGTCGACGTTCAGTTCGGCCAGGTTGTGCCCGCCGGCCAGTTTCATCAGGGCGCGCATGGACGCCTGGACGTCCTGCCCGGCGAGCAGGCCGGCCCGGTCGCTGGACAGCTCCGCCTTGCGGAACCACTCCTTGAGCGCGGTGACGATCGCCATGATCGCCAGGTTGCCGAGCGGCACCCAGGCGACCCGGGTGGCGATGTTGGTGAGGATCATCAGCATCGTCCGGTAGACCGCGTGGCCGGACATCGCGTGGCCGACCTCGTGGCCGATGACCGAGCGCAGCTCCTCCTCGTCGAGCAGCTCGATCAGGCCGCTGGTGATCACGATGATCGGGGTGTCGATGCCGATGCAGTACGCGTTGACCGTCGGGTCCTGGGTGACGTACAGGTCCGGGACCTGCTCCAGGTCGAGCACGTAGGCGGCGTCGCGCACCATGTCGTACAGCTCGGGGAACTGGCGCTCGGAGGTCTTCACGGCGGTGGCCAGGAACATCAGCCGGATCGAGCGCTCGGACACCAGCCCGGCGAGCTTCCTCAGGACGTCGTCGAAGCCGGTGAGCTTGCGCAGGGCGACCAGGGCGGAACGGTCCGCGGGGTGCTCCCAGGCGCGGGTGGAGATGTCGGGGAAGCGCTGACGGCGCCGGCTCGGGGTCTTCGCGGTCGGGTCGGTCATGGTCTGAGTACCTCCTGGTCGACGGCGGCCCCGGCCCGGCGGCCGGCCCCCGCTGGTCTACGCCTGCAACGACTGTCCTTGCAACGTCCGCGGTTGCGTACTCGTCCCCGCGGCCAGCGTACGCGCGGGCCGGGCCACGCCGCAGGGGCCGGTGGGCGCCGCCGGTGTGAGGCCGGTCTACCCTGAATGCCCTGGAGAACCGAGACCGGACCCGGCCCCGGTACCGAGCAGTTCGAGGAGCCCCGCAGATGTCCACCGACGCGCTTGTCAGCCTGGCCGCGCCCATCTCCAACGAGGCCGGCCCGGGCCTGTTCCTGCGGATCATCGTGGTGGCGTCGTTCGTCGGCGTCGGCCTGCTGGTCTGGATCATGGCGCGGGCCTTCCGCGGCAACTGAGCACCGCCGCCCCGGTTCAGGCTCACGCCCGGTCAGCGGCGGTGGGCCGCCGAGCGGTTGCCGGGTAAGCCCCCGTACGATGACAGGTGGGCCTTCACCGGCCCGGAAGAACCCCTGGTCCGTTCACCCGAGCCGAGAAGGTCCCGCCGACCATGAACACTGCCGCCGCACTCCCCGTCCTGAACCTGCTCGCCGAGAGCGAGGGGGGCAACCACGAGAGCCTGAACCCGTACCTGACGGGTGGCGCCGCACTGTTCATCCTGGCGCTCCTGCTCTTCGTGACCACCCGCTTCAACCGGGACCGCTGAGCCGCCTCCCGGGGCCGCTCGGGGAGCGTCCGGCGTACCGGCCGGCCGCTCCCTCACGCGTCTTCGGACAACCCCCACCCGGGCGTTCCCGCACCGTAACGGGCGTCGCGTAAGGTGTGGCGGCATGGGAGAGCAGGCCGGGAATCCCGGCGGACCGGAACCGGTGAAGAAGCGCCTCGGGGTGATGGGCGGCACCTTCGACCCGATCCACCACGGCCACCTGGTCGCCGCCAGCGAGGTGGCGAGCGCGTTCCACCTGGACGAGGTGATCTTCGTGCCGACCGGGCAGCCGTGGCAGAAGAGCGACCGCCACGTCACCCCGGCCGAGGACCGCTACCTGATGACGGTCATCGCCACCGCCGAGAACCCGCAGTTCTCGGTCAGCCGGATCGACATCGACCGCGAGGGACCGACGTACACCGTCGACACCCTGCGCGACCTGCGCTCCCAGCACCCGGACGCCGACCTCTTCTTCATCACCGGCGCCGACGCGCTCGCCCAGATCCTCTCCTGGCGCGACTCCGACGAGCTCTTCTCGCTCGCGCACTTCATCGGGTGCACCCGCCCGGGACACACCCTGTCGGACGCCGGGCTCCCGGTGGGCGGGGTCTCCCTGGTCGAGGTCCCCGCGCTGGCCATCTCCTCCACGGACTGCCGCAACCGGGTCGCCAAGGGCGAACCGGTCTGGTACCTCGTCCCGGACGGCGTGGTCCGCTACATCGACAAGCGGGCGCTCTACGCGCCGCACCGGACCTGACCAGGAGCGGGCGTGACCGAGCGAAGCGGCGGAGGCCAGCGGCACCAGCAGCAGCCGGAGGACTGGTCGACCGGGCAGTACCAGCAGTACCAGGGTTACCAGCAGCAGCCTGAACAACCTCCGCAGCAGCAGTACGACCAGCAGCAGTACGACCAGTACGGGCAGCCGGTGTACGCGGCGGACCCGTACGGCGGCTACCAGGAGCAGCAGCCCTACCAGGCGCACCAGCAGCCCCCGCAGCAGTACGACCAGCAGTACGACCAGCAGTACGACCAGTACGGGCAGCCCGTGCAGGCGTACCAGCAGCAGGGGGGCTACGGCTACCAGGACCCGGCGTACGGCGGATGGGGGTCGTCCGGGCCGGAGGCCGGGGGCGGCTACCAGCAGCAGGCCTACCCGGCCGCGCCTGCGGCGGGTGCACAGGCGGCGGTCGAGCCCGAGGCCGTCGTCGCGCCCGCGCCCGTCGCCCCCGCGCCGCCGCGCCCGCGCGTGCCCCGGCCCGCCGCCGAGGCGGCGGGCGCCAAGCCCGAGCCGCCGTCCGAACTGGTCGGCGGGGCCCGGGCCGGGAAGTCCGGCGGCAAGGCCGGAGGCAAGGCCGCCGAGGACGGCTACCCCACGGACGAGTTCACCTTCGTCGACGAGGAGGGGGAGGAGTCCGAGGACGTCATCGACTGGCTGAAGTTCGCCGAGTCCCGCAGCGAGGTGCGCGCCGAGCGCCGCCGCCGGCTGCGCAACCGGCTGATCGGCCTCGGCGTGGTGGTGGCGCTCGCGGCGGCCGGCACCGGCGGCTACCTCTGGTTCACCGGCGACAAGCAGACCGCGGCGAACGCGGCCGGTCCGCGCCAGGTCAACGTGGTCCACCTGCGCGACCTCCAGGGCAAGGTCTCCAGCGCGCTGCTGGTCAACGACTCCACCGGGAAGAAGGGCACCGTGCTCCTGCTGCCCGACACCCTGCGGCTGCCCGGCCCCGGCGACCCGCCGGTCACCACCGTCGGCCAGGCCATGGACAGCATCGGCGCCTCCGCGACCCGCGACGGCCTGTCCACCGTGCTCGGCGCCCCGGTCGCGGGCACCTGGCGGCTGGACACCCCCTACCTGGAGATGCTGGTCTCCCAGCTCGGCGGCGTCCGGGTGGACACCAACGCGGAGACCCACGAGGGCGGAAAGCCGGACGGCAAGCTGCTGTCCGCGGCCGGCAAGAACACCCTGCTGAACGGGAAGGCCGCGGTCGCCTACGCCACCCTCCAGGCGTCCGGCGAGAACCGGGACGCCCAACTGGCCCGGTTCGGACAGGTGATGGACGCGGTGGTGCGCGCCATGCCCACCGAGTTCAAGGACGCCAAGGACGACGTGCACCGGATGAACGCGGTGCTCGACCCCTCGCTGCCCGAGGACGCCCTCGCCGGGGTGCTCGCCCAGCTCGCCCAGCAGGCGAAGGACGGCCACCTCGGCACCACCGCGCTGACCGTCAAACCGGACGGCGGCCTGGACGACGCCACCGCCGGCAAGCAGGTCAAGGACGTGCTCGGCGGCACCGTGAAGTCCGCGGCCTCCGCCGACGCCCCCGCCCGGGTCTCGCTCCAGGACGCCACCGGCAACGACCAGGCGGCGGCCGCCGCACAGGTCCAGATCGTGAACTCCGGCCTGACCTTCCTGCCCGGCGGCTCCAAGACCGCCGCGCAGGCCGCCAGTGAGATCCGCTACACCGACGACGCCCGGCAGGCCGCGGCGAAGTCGCTGGCGATCAGCCTCGGACTGCCGGACACGGCGGTGAAGAAGGTCGGCGACGCCCAGAACGCGGACCTGGTGGTCGTGCTCGGCAAGGACTACCAGCCGCCGAAGAGCCAGTAGGCCGCGGCCTCCGGCCCGGGCGGCCCCGGAAAAGCGTTCCGGGGCCGCCCGGGCGGCGTGAGATCCTGGAAGGCGACCCCCGGCCAGGAGCCGGGGGTCGCCCCCAAGCCGCCGAGCCGGAAGAACACCGTGACCGTCACCGACCACAGCCAGCAGCTCATCACCGTCGCCGCGCAGGCGGCGGCCGACAAGCTCGCGCACAACATCATCGCCTTCGACGTCAGCGAGGTGCTGTCGATCACCGACGCCTTCCTGATCGCCTCCGCCAACAACGACCGCCAGGTCCGGTCGATCGCCGAGGAGATCGAGGACCAGCTGCGCGAGCAGCTGGACATCAAGCCGGTGCGCCGCGAGGGCGAGCGCGACGGCCGCTGGATCCTGCTCGACTACCTGGACATCGTCGTGCACGTCCAGCACTCCGAGGAGCGCTCCTTCTACTCGCTGGACCGCCTCTGGAAGGACTGCCCCGAGCTGCCGCTGCCCGAGGACGCCCTGGCCACGCGCAACCGGCCCGACGCCCACACCGACGAGGCCGGCAACGTCGTCGCCCCGGCCGACGACTTCGGCAAGCCCGAGGACCTGCACTGAGCCGGGACGGGCGGGGGCCGCGCGTCGTCTTCTGGCGCCACGGCCAGACCTCGTGGAACCTGGAGTCCCGCTTCCAGGGCACCACGGACATCGAACTGACCGGTCAGGGCGTCCTCCAGGCCCAGCGGGCGGCCCGGCTGCTCTCCGGCCTGCGCCCCGACCTGCTGATCTCCTCCGACCTCACCCGGGCCAAGCGCACGGCCGAGGAACTGGCCAAGGTCACCGGCCTCGACGTGCAGCACCACGAGGGCCTGCGGGAGACCTACGCGGGCTCCTGGCAGGGCCTGACCAACGCCGAGATCCGCGACCGCTTCCCGCAGGAGTACGCGGCCTGGGCGGCCGGCGAGCCGGTGCGGCGCGGCGGCGGCGAACTGGCCACCGAGGTCGCCGACCGCTCGGTGCCGGTCGTGCTGGAGGCCGTCGACAAGCTGCCGGAGGACGGGACGCTGGTGGTGGTCAGCCACGGCGGCACCATCCGCACCATGCTCGGGCGGCTGCTGGACCTGGACCCGGTCCAGTGGGAGTGCTTCGGCGGGCTGTCCAACTGCTGCTGGTCGGTGCTCGGGCAGGGGGCGCGCGGCTGGCGCCTGCTGGAGCACAACGCGGGCACGCTCCCGCAGCCGGTCATCGGCGACGACACCTGAGCGACGGGCGCGTCGCGGGGTGGGGTGGGGCGGGGCTGGGTTGCGGGCTCGCAGGGGCTTGCCGGGGGCTCGCCAGGGGCGTGCAGGGGCGTGCAGGGGCTTCGCAGGGGGCTTGCAGGGGCTCCGCGGGGGCGGATTTCGCAGTTCCGGGCCTGACCAGCTAGAGTTTTCCTCGTTCGCAGGGAAGGAACGCGGCCCGGAAGGGAAGCGGGAGATCCGACGACTGCGGGGCTATAGCTCAGTTGGTAGAGCGCTTGCATGGCATGCAAGAGGTCTGGGGTTCAATTCCCCATAGCTCCACTCCGCACCAGCGCTCCTGTTCGATCAGGAGCGCCCGTGTCGCGGGGCTGTAGCTCAGTTGGTAGAGCGCTTGCATGGCATGCAAGAGGTCCGGGGTTCAATTCCCCGTAGCTCCACAGCAGTTGAGAGGCCGTCACCCACCGGGTGGCGGCCTCTCGCGTTGCCGGGCCGCCTCCGGGGCGGGGCGCGGGCGGCAGTGCGGGGCCCGGGGTGGGGGAGCGCGGGCTCCGGGGAGGGCGAGCGCGGGTCCGAGGGAGTGGGAACGCGGGCCCCCGGGAGCGGATTCGTGGAGCACCCCCGGGACCGTGTAAAGTAGTCGATGTCGCCGAGGGAAACCGGACGGAAACGGTCGAAAGCCCCCGGTGACATCGCAGGTCAAGGGGCTGTAGCTCAGTTGGTAGAGCGCTTGCATGGCATGCAAGAGGTCCGGGGTTCAATTCCCCGTAGCTCCACAGCAGTCGAGGGCCGCCTCCCGAAATGGGAGGCGGCCCTTCGGCGTTCTGCGCATGCCACCGGCGGAACGGCGGGAAAGACCGCTACCGTCGTTCCATGGCCGATCTGGAGAGAAGGCGGAACGAGGAACTGGCCCGGATACTGCACCAGCTCGGTTGGAGTCCGGAACGGCTCGCCCGCGAGGTGAGCCTCGCCCTGCCGCCAGGCCTGGCCATCAGCTCCACCGCCCCCTACAAGTGGCGCGACCGCGGCATGGTGCCTCGCAGCCCGCACGACCAGACCGTCTGCGAAGTGCTCAGCCGCACCCTCGGCATCGCCGTCACCTACGAACAGCTCTGGGGCCGGATGGGCGGCCACCGCGGCGCCAAGATCCTCTCGCCCCGGCTGCTCACCGACCCGTGGACCGCCGACACCGCCCAGACCGCGCTGCGCGAGGCCGCCACCGACGCCGGGCCCGTCCGCCTCACCGACCTCTTCCGCGGCGCCGACCTCGACCAGGCCGCCGAACGGCTCGCCTCCCCGCCCCCGCCCGTCGGGGGCGGCGAAGGGGCGCTGCGCATCGACCCCGGCCTCGTCGGCGACCTCGGCCTGTCCTACCGCAGCAAGCAGCGGCTCGAACGCTCCTGCGGCGGCGGACTCGTCCTCGGCCCCACCCGGGCCGAACTCGCCATGCTGGCCAAGCTGTTGGAACTCGGCGCCTACGACGAACGGGTCGGCCGCGAGCTGTACGGCACGGCCAGCCGGCTCGCCCGGCTGGCCGGCTGGGCCGCGTACGACCTCGGCCACGACGCGGCCGCCCAGCGCGCCTTCGTCGCCGCCCTGCGGGCCGCCCACGTCAGCGGCGACGCCCGGCTCGGCGTCGCCGTGCTCGGCGGCCTGGTGGTGCTCGCCACCCAGGGCGCCGGCGGACGCGGCCTGGACGCCGTCGCCGCGCTCAACACGGCCCTGGCCCGGCACGGCTCCGTACTGAGCCCCGCCGGCCGGGCCCGGCAACTCGGCCGGATCGCCCGCGCGCACGGCCGCCGGGGCGAGGCCGAGCAGGCCGAGGCCGCCGCCGCCCGGGCCTTCGCCGAACTCGACGGCGTGCCCGGCACGGAGGCGGCCCGCGCCGAACTCGCCGGGATGGTGGGGGAGGGGCGGCTGGCACTCGGCCAGCACCGGATGGCCAAGGCGCTGCTCGCCGAGGCCGTCGCCGGGCTGGGGGCCGGCCGCGGGCGGTCCAAGGCGCTGCTGATGGTCCGCCTCGCCGAGACCCACCGGCGCCTCGGCGACCAGCGGGAGGCCGCCCGCACCGCGTCGCTCGCCCGGGCGCTCGCGGCGGGCATGCAGTCCGAGCGGCTGGCGCGGGCGCTGCGCGACTTCGACGCGGCGACGCGGGCGGCGGCGTCGGCGGGGCGGTGAGGCCCGTGCGGGGGCGGGCCCGGGGCCGTCGGGCCCCGGCGGATACCCGGGAGCGCGCTGATCTGCTTGCGGTACCCTGAGCCCATGCGAACCGTGCGCCTGCTCCTTAGCCGGCCGCGCTGACCAGGACCGGTTACGCCCTCGGGCGGTGCCGGAGTCGGCGTGGCGTCCCCTCCTGCGAGGGGATTTTTTGTTTTCCGCCCCCGTTCACGGGCCGGCCGTGTGCGCGGTTCGCCAACTGACATCGATGGAGCTTGAAGGACCATGAGCGAGACGACCCCTGCGTCCGGCACGGCCGAGACCGCGACCGAGCCGTTCCGGTACAGCGCCGCGCTGGCGGCGGAGATCGAGTCCCGCTGGCAGGACCTCTGGGAGAAGGAGGGCACCTTCAACGCCCCCAACCCCGCCGGTGCGCTGGCCGACCCGGAGGCCGGTGACGTCGCCGCGAAGCCGCACAGCTTCATCATGGACATGTTCCCGTACCCCTCGGGCGCGGGCCTGCACGTCGGCCACCCGCTGGGCTACATCGCCACCGACGTCTACGCCCGCTACCAGCGGATGACCGGCCACAACGTGCTGCACACGCTGGGCTACGACGCGTTCGGCCTGCCCGCCGAGCAGTACGCGGTGCAGACCGGCACCCACCCGCGGGTCTCCACCGAGGCCAACATCGCCAACATGCGCCAGCAGCTGCGCCGGCTGGGCCTGGGCCACGACCCGCGCCGCTCGATCTCCACGATCGACCCGGAGTACTACCGCTGGACCCAGTGGATCTTCCTGCAGATCTTCAACTCCTGGTACGACGAGCAGGCCGGCGGGGCCCGGCCGATCGCCGAGCTGATCGCCCGGTTCGAGTCCGGCGCGAAGCCGACCCCGGACGGGCGCCCGTGGGCCGACCTGTCCGCCGCCGAGCGCGACGAACTGCTGGGCGAGTACCGGCTGGCGTACTCCAAGGAGGTGCCGGTCAACTGGTGCCCCGGCCTGGGCACCGTCCTGGCCAACGAGGAGGTCACCGCGGACGGCCGCTCCGAGCGCGGCAACTTCCCGGTGTTCAAGTCCAACCTGCGCCAGTGGATGATGCGCATCACCGCGTACTCCGACCGCCTGATCTCCGACCTGGACCTGCTGGACTGGCCCGAGGCCATCAAGCTGCAGCAGCGCAACTGGATCGGTCGCTCCGAGGGCGCCCGGGTCGACTTCGCCGTCGGTTCCGATGAGAAGATCACCGTCTTCACCACCCGGCCCGACACCCTGTTCGGCGCCACCTACATGGTGCTGGCCCCCGAGCACGGCCTGGTCGACTCGATCGTCCCGGCCGCCTGGCCCGTGGACGTGCCCGCCGAGTGGACCGGCGGCGCCGCCACCCCCGCCGAGGCCGTCGCCGCCTACCGGGCCACCGCCGCCGCCAAGTCGGACGTCGAGCGGCAGGTCGAGGCCAAGGTCAAGACCGGCGTCTTCACCGGCGCCTACGCCGTGAACCCGGTCAGCGGCGCGTCCGTCCCGGTGTTCATCGCCGACTACGTGCTGATGGGCTACGGCACCGGCGCCATCATGGCCGTCCCCGCCCACGACCACCGCGACTTCGCCTTCGCCCGCGCCTTCGCGCTGCCGATGCGCTGCGTCGTCCAGCCCACCGACGGGCGCGGCGAGGACCCGGCCGCCTGGGACGACGCCTTCGACACCTACGACTCCGTCATCGTCAACTCCTCCCGGGACGGGCTGACGCTGGACGGGCTGAGCGTCGTCGACGCCAAGGCCGCCGTCACCGCCTGGCTGGCCGAGCGCGGCATCGGCGAGGGCACCGTCAACTACCGCCTGCGGGACTGGCTGTTCAGCCGCCAGCGGTACTGGGGCGAGCCCTTCCCGATCGTCTACGACGAGGACGGCGTCATGCACGCCCTGCCCGAGTCGATGCTGCCGGTCGAGGTCCCCGAGGTCGAGGACTACTCGCCGCACACCTACGACCCGTACGACGCCACCTCCTCGCCGAAGACCCCGCTGTCGCGCAACGAGGCCTGGGTCAACGTCGAACTGGACCTGGGCGACGGCGTCCGCACGTACCGGCGCGAGACCAACACCATGCCCAACTGGGCGGGTTCGTGCTGGTACGAGCTGCGCTACGTCGACCCGTCGAACTCCTCGGCGGTCGTCGACCCGGCCAACGAGAAGTACTGGCTGGGCCCCACGGCCACCAAGCCGGCCGGCGGCGCCGACCTGTACGTCGGCGGTGCCGAGCACGCCGTGCTGCACCTGCTGTACGCGCGCTTCTGGCACAAGGTGCTGCACGACCTGGGCCACGTCTCGTCCGTCGAGCCGTTCCACAAGCTGTTCAACCAGGGCATGATCACCGCCGACGTCTACCGCGACGAGCGCGGCTTCCCGGTGCCCGCCGCCGAGGTCGAGGAGCGCGACGGCCAGTACTTCTGGCAGGGCGAGGCCGTCAAGCGCGAGGCCGGCAAGATGGGCAAGTCCCTGAAGAACGCCGTCGCGCCCGACGACATCGCCGACGAGTACGGCGCCGACACGCTGCGCCTGTACGAGATGTCCATGGGCCCGCTGGACGTCTCCCGCCCCTGGGACACCCGCGCCGTCGTCGGCTCGTACCGCTTCCTGCAGCGGCTGTGGCGCAACGTCGTCTCGGAGGCCACCGGTGACCTGGTCGTCACCGAGGAGGAGCCGGACGAGGCGACGCTGCGTGCCCTGCACAAGGCGATCGACGGCATCCGCGGCGACATGGCCGGGCTGCGGTTCAACACGGCCGTCGCCAAGGCGATCGAGCTGAACAACTACCTGGTCAAGCGCGGCTCCACGCCGCGCGCCGTGGCCGAGCAGCTGGTCCTGGTCGTCGCACCGCTGGCCCCGCACATCGCCGAGGAGCTGTGGCGCCGGCTGGGCCACGGCGAGTCGCTGGCGCACGCCGACTACCCGGTCGCCGACCCGGCGTACGTGGTGGACGAGACGGTGACCTGCGTGGTGCAGCTCAAGGGCAAGGTGAAGGCCCGGCTGGAGGTCGCGCCGACGATCTCGGACGCCGAGCTGGAGGCGCTGGCGCTGGCCGACCCGGCCGTCGTCGCGGCGATCGGCGAGGCGCCGGTGCGCAAGGTGATCGCGCGGGCGCCGAAGCTGGTGAACATCGTTACCGGCTGAGGCTGAGAGGCCGAGGCTCAGGTCGGTCGACTGGTAGTCGGTCGGCTGAGGCTGCTGGGGCGGGTGTCCTTCGGGACGCCCGCCCTTGCTCGTGCCCGGAGCCCCGGGAGGACCCGCGAACCCTCGGGGAGATCCCCGATCTGTCCCTGATCTCCGCCGCCCGGGCCCGTTCCGTCCGCTCCGGGCCCGATCCGGCGGCTACCGTGGAACCCTCGGCAGTACGGCCCGCGTTGGGTCCGGTGGGGGCCGAAACGGTGGCGGAAGGTGGCTCGCGATGGACGCGTTCGGCGTGATGATCGGCCTGGTCCTGCTCTTCGGGATCGCGGCGTTCGTCCTGGCCGTGGTCGGCACGGTCAAGGCGGCGAAGGCCGTAGCCACGAAGATCGGGCGGCACGAGGCCAATGCCCGGCGCGCCGTGGAGAACGCGACCCTCAAGGCGAAGACCTTCACCAAGGTCGGACCGCCCGGCCAGATCGCCGCCGTCCGGCTCGGCCTGCGCACCTCGCTCGACGGCACCCGGCAGGTGCTGGAGAGCGGCCTCCCCCAGGACGGCCAGCTCGGCGAGTCCCTCGCCCTGCTCGGCAGGCTCGACACACACGCCGCCGAACTCGACGGCGAACTGCGGATGCTGGAGCGGGAGCCGGACACCGCGCGGATCGCGGCCAAGCTGCCGGAGCTGCGCGAGCGCGCCGAACGGATCACCCACTCCGCGGAGACCATGCGCTGGGCCGCGCAGGACCGGATGCACCGGTTCGCGGACGACGAGCTGAGCCGGCTCAGCCAGGAGTGCGAGAGCGAGGCGGGGGCGCTGCGGCACTGGGACACCTCGGGGGAGTCGTCGTCCGCGTCCTCCTCCGGTGGCTCCGCTGCCGGCGCCGGTTCCGCAGGCTCTGCTGCCGCCGCTGGCTCCGCTGCTGGCGCTGGTTCCGCTGCTGCCACTGGTTCCGCTGGCTCCTCTGGCTCCGCGTCCGCGTCTGCGGGTACGCGTTCAGGGGCGGCCTCCGGCGGTGCTGCGCGGGCCGGGCTGACGGACGGGAAGGGGCGCCCGAGCGCGGAGGAACTGCTCGGGCTCGCCGACCCGCTGGCCAAACTGGCCCAGCGGCTGCGGAAGCCGTCGGCGGGGCCCACGGCGGGCTGAGCACCCCGCGTCGGGTGCTGCGGCCGTGTTTCGGCGGGTGCCGCGTGCTTGTCCCGGCGGCGCCCTCGGGGCCCTTCGGGGTTCGCACCCGGGCGCTGTCCTCCCGGACGAACGGGGAGTAATCTCCGCCTCATGCCCTCTGACCTCGCACTTGTCACCGACTCCACGGCCTACCTGCCGCAGGAGACCCTCGACCGGTACGGGATCACGGTGGTCCCGCTGAGCGTCGCGGTCGGTGACGCGGTCCTGTGCGAAGGCGTTGAGATCTCCCCCAAGGACGTCGCCGAGGCGCTGCGCGACAAGCAGCGGGTGACGACCTCCCGACCGAACCCCGAGGCCTTCGCCGCCGCCTATCGGGCCGCCGCCGAGGCCGGGGCGAAGGGCATCGTCTCGGTGCACATCTCCGGCGAGCTGTCCGGCACGGTGGAGGCCGCCCGGCTGGCGGCCGCCGAGGCTCCGGTACCCGTGCGGGTGGTGGACAGCCGACTGGTCGGCATGGCCCTCGGATACGCGGTGCTGGCGGCGGCCGAGGCGATCGCGGACGGGCGGGACCTGGCGGAGGCGGCCGAGGCCGCCACCCGGCGGGCGGCCGTGACCAGCGGGTTCTTCTACGTCGACACCCTGGAGCACCTGCGCAGGGGCGGCCGGATCGGGGCGGCGCGGGCGCTGCTCGGGTCGGCGCTGGCGGTCAAGCCGCTGCTGCACCTGGACGGGGGGCGGATCGAACCGCTGGAGAAGGTGCGCACCGCGTCGCGGGCGATCGCGCGCTTGGAGGAGATCGCGGTCGAGCGGTCGGGGGGCGGGGAGGTCGACATCACCGTGCACCACCTGGCGGCCGAGGAACGGGCGGAGCCGCTCGCGGAGCGGCTGCGGGCCCGGGTGCCGGGGCTGCGGGAGCTGTACGTGGGCGAGGTGGGGGCGGTGATCGGCGCGCACGTCGGGCCGGGGCTGCTCGCGGTGGTCGTCGCGCCGCGCTGAGCGGGCCGGTCGCGCCGCGTCGCGGGCTCTGGTCAACTTTTCGCGGCACCGATCACTCGTGTGAGTGATCTGTTTTGTCCACAACCCCTGAGTTATCCACAGGGGTTCGGTAATTTCTGCGCGCTCTGCCGAGGACTCCTACCGTCCTCGGCATGACGACCATGGGCCTGGGCGCGGCGAAGCGCCACGAGATCAACGAGACCGTCCGGCTGCGGATGGCGGCGCTGCTGCCGACCGGCGGCAGCAGCGCCGTGGGCGGTGGGGCAAGGGCAGGGGTCGGGGCAGGGGCAGGGGTCGGGGCTGGCGGGCCGGTGGGCTTCGGTGCCGCGGTGGGCGCGCTCGCGTCGACCGGGCAGCCTTCGGGCGCGGTTCCGTCCGGGGCGGGGGAACGGCCTCCGCCGGCGGGGCCTGCGCCGCCTGTGCCACCTGTGCCGTTGGATTCGGTCAGGGCGGGCGGTGACATGGATCCGCCGGAGCCGGGGGCCGGGTCGGGTCTTCGATTCGGCTCGGCGATGGCACTCGACCGGCGGGCGGTGGCCGGGTTGGCCGTCCTGCTGCTGTTCGCGGTCGGCTACGCCGTGCAGCACTTCTGGCTGGCCAGACCGCAGGCGGTGGCCGTGCCGGCGTTGGCCTCCGCCCCGGTCTCACCGGTCTCACCGGATTCACCGGATTCACCGGGGGCGACATCCGCGTCCGTGCCGGCTCCGGCCTCGGGCCCGGGCCCGGACTCGGTCTCGGCGGCCGATCCCGTCGGCGCCGGGGGCGGGGCGGTCGTCGTGGTCGACATCGGCGGGCGGGTGCACCTCGCAGGCCTGCACACCCTGCCCGGCGGCTCGCGGGTGGCCGACGCCCTGCGGGCGGCGGGCGGTCCGCTGCCGGAGACGGACACCCGGAGCCTCAACCTGGCCCGGGTACTGACGGATGGTGAACAGATCCTGGTCGGCGAGCCGGCTCAGGCCTCCGCCCCGGGTGCCGGAGCCGGCAACGGACCGCCGGCGGCCGGCACGTCCAGACCGCCTGTCAGCCTCAACCGCGCAGGCCTCGAACAGCTCGACGCCCTCCCCGGCGTCGGCCCGACCCTCGCCCAGCGCATCCTCGCCTACCGCACATCGCACGGCTCGTTCCGCACGCTCGACCAGCTCCGGCAGGTCAGCGGCATCGGGGCGCGCACGTTCGCGGAACTCCGTCCGCTGCTGACCCTCTGACCTCCCCGTCCGTCCCCTTGCCCGCCTGTTCTCCCGTCCGTCCGTCTGTCGTCGTCCGTCCGTCGTCGTCCTTCGTCCGTCGCCGCCACCCGCCGAAGGGAGGTACCGCCGTGCCCGCCACCACCGAACCGAACCTGCCGAACCGCTCCACCGGTGCCGACTTCCGGCTGCTGCTTCCCGCCGTCTCGGCCTGGGTGGTGACGGCCGCGCTCCTCGGCCTGGAGCCGGGGTACGACGTCCTCGCCTTCGGCCTGGCGGGTGCCGCCGCGCCGGCGGCCGTCCTGCTGCTCGTCAGGCCCGCGCTCCTGCGCCGACGCGCAGCGGCGGTGACCTTGGCCGCCGTCCTGCTCACCGGAGCCGCCGCGGCGGTGGCCACCCCTCTGCACACCGCCGATCTGTACCGGGGGCCGCTGCCGGAGCTCGTCCGAGCGGCCGAGCACGCCCCGCCGCGGTCCCCGGGCGAGCCCGCTCGGGTGGTGGAGGCGGAGCTGACCGTCGCCGGGGACCCGAAGGCCCACACGGCCCGGGGCGGGACCACCGGCGGGCAGACCCTCCTCACCGTCGACGCGGTGGCCGACCGGGTCACGCTCCTGCCGGACGGGCGGAGCACCCGGACGCGGACCCCGGTGACCGTCATGGTCCGGGGCGCGGAATCCGGGCCCTGGCAGGGGCTGCTCCCGTCGGAGCGGCTGGCGGTGGAGGCCGAGGTGCGGCCCGCGGGAGACGGCTACGACACCTCGTGCGCGGCGCTGCTGGTCGTCCACGGCCCGCCCCGGCACCTCGCACCGCCGAGCCTGCCGCAGCGGATCGCCGGGCGGCTGCGTGCCGGTCTG
Source organism: Kitasatospora sp. NPDC088779 (assembly GCF_040685395.1). Taxonomy (NCBI): domain Bacteria; kingdom Bacillati; phylum Actinomycetota; class Actinomycetes; order Kitasatosporales; family Streptomycetaceae; genus Kitasatospora; species Kitasatospora sp. NPDC088779. Next base: position 106,088 of record NZ_JBFBHW010000013.1, read on the forward strand.
CGCACGGCCAGCGACGGGCTCCCGCCGGACGCGCGCGGACTGCTCCCGGGCCTGGTCGTGGGGGACACCTCGCGACTGCCCGACGACCTTGAGGACGCCTTCCGGGCCACCGACCTGGTGCACCTGGTGGCGGTGAGCGGGGCCAACCTGGCGATCGTCCTCGGCGCGCTGCTGGGCGCCCCGGGGCAGGCCGGCACCCCGGAACGGCGCGGGCTGGCCGCGTTGCTGGGGCTCTCGCTGCGCACCAGCGCGCTGCTCGGGACGGCGCTGACGCTGGCCTTCGTCGCCGTCTGCCGGCCGGAGCCCAGCGTGCTGCGCGCGGCCGGGACGGGGCTGATCGGCATGCTCGCGCTGGCCACCGGCCGGCCCCGGCAGGCGGTGCCCGCGCTCGCCGGGGCGGTCCTGGTGCTCGTCCTGCTCGACCCGTTCCTGGCGCGTTCCTTCGGATTCCTGCTCTCGGTGCTCGCCACGGCCGGGCTGCTCGTCCTCGGGCCGCACTGGGCCGAGGCGCTGCGGTCCCGGCGCTGGCCGCACCACCTGGCGGGTGCCCTGGCGGCGACGGCCGCCGCCCAGGCCCTGTGCGCGCCGGTGACGGTGGTGCTGTCCGGGCACGTCAGCCTGGTCGCGATCCCGTGCAACCTGCTGGCCGAACTGGCGGTGGCCCCGGCGACCTTGCTCGGCTTCGGGGTGCTCGTGCTGCAGCCGCTCCTCCCGGACCTGGCCCGGCTGCTCGCGGAGCCGGCCGGCGTGCCGGTCGGCTGGCTCGCCCTGGTGGCGCGGCGCGGTGCCGAACTTCCGGGCAGCCAACTTTCCTGGCCGGGCGGGTGGTTCGGGACGGCGACGGTCGCGCTGGCCACCCTGGCGGTCTGCTGGGTGATGCCGCTCCTGCTGCCACGGCGGGCGCCGTCCGGCAAGCCCGTCCGCGCCCGGCGGCGGTGGGTGCGGGCGCTGGTGGCGGGGGTCCTGCTCGTGGTCCTGCTGGCCGTGCTGCTGCGGCCACCGCAGCTCACCCGGATCGCGACCGGCTGGCCGCCGCCGGGGTGGCGGATGGTGATGTGCGACGTGGGCCAAGGGGACATGCTGGTGCTCGCGGCCGGTGCACAGGACAGTGCGGTGGTGGTCGATGCGGGGCCGGATCCGAACGCCGCCGACAGGTGCCTACGGGATCTGGGTGTCACGGAAGTGCCGTTGTTGGTGGTGACGCACTTCCACGCCGATCACGTCGAGGGTGTGCCGGGGGTGTTCCGGGGCCGCCGGGTCGGAGCGATCGAGGGCACGACCCTGGACGATCCACCGAGTGAGGCGGCCCGGGTGGCGGGCTGGGCGGCTGGTGCCGGAGTCCCGCTGCTGCGCGCGGGGCGCGGTGAACGGCGCGGGGCTGTCCTGGGAGGTGGTCTGGCCCGACGCCGGGGCGGCTGCCGAGGCACCGGGGGCGAACAATGCGAGCGTCGCGCTGGTGGTGTCGGTGGCGGGCGGACTGCGGATGGCGTTGCTCGGGGACCTCGAACCGCCCGCCCAGTCGGCGCTGCTGGGCCGGTTGGGGCGGGTGGACGTCCTGAAGGTGGCGCACCACGGATCCGCGCATCAGGACTGGGCCTTGACCGGTGCGTTGCGTCCCCGGCTGGCATTGATCTCGTGCGGCGAGGGAAACGCGTACGGGCATCCGTCCGTGCGGACGGTGGACCGGCTGCGCGCGCTGGGCGCGAGCGTGCTGCGCACCGATCGGGTGGGCGACATCGCGGTGACGGGCGGCTCGCCGGCCGTCCTCGGGGTGTCCGTGCACCCGCAGACGGCGCACGAGGCGCGCAAGCCCCGCTCGCACGCTGCGGACGGAGCGCCCGACTCCCGTACCGGGCGGGGCCCGCACACTCCGCGAGCCCCGCCCGGCTGACCCCGCCCTCCTCTCCTCCCAGCCATCAGGTGGGGGAAGGGAAAGGGGTGGGGGTGGGGAGGAGGGCGGGGGGCGGGGCGGGGCCCGGAGAACGATCGCGGCGCGCTCCGGGCCCTGCCCGGAGCGCGCCGAAGTACGGGCACCTACGGTGGTGCGTCGCGCTCGACCGTCGAGCGTGAGCTGTTGGCAGGGCCGGCCGGGTCAGCAGGAGATGTTGCCGCCGCCGACGTCGGTGCCGAGGATGCCGACGAAGTTCTGGAAGAGGTTGATGCGGTCGTTGCGCTCGTCCGGGTTCTGGCCGTTGCATTCCAGGGCGCCGTTGATGCTGCGGATGGTCTCGCCGAAGCCCCTGCCGTTGACGATGGCGTCGTGCGGGGTCATCGTCCCGGCGCCGTTCTGGGTGTCCCAGAACCAGAGGCCGGTCTTCCAGGAGACGGCGGGGTCCTGCTCCACCTGGTAGGGGTTGTCCAGCAGGTCGATGTTCAGGGCGTCGCCCGCCGCCTTGTAGTTGAAGTTCCAGCTGATCTGGAGCGGGCCGCGCCCGTAGTAGGCGCTCTGGCCGGCCGGACAGCCGTAGGGCTGCGAGGCGTCGCAGTAGTGGCTGTAGTTGGCGGTGTTCTGCTCGACGACGTACCGCAGGCCGCCGGTCTCGTGGCTGACGTTGGCGAGGAAGGCGGCCGCCTCCCGCCTGCGCGTCGCGTCGTCCCCGGTGGTGGCGAACCCGGGGTAGGCGCTCAGCGCATTGACCAGGCCGTCGTACGTGTAGAAGGAGTTCCGGTTCGGGAACATCTGGTTGAACTGGGCCTCGCTGACCACGAACCCGTCGGCGGAGGCGGGCGTCGCCGGAACGGCGACCGCCAGCCCGCTCGCGACTGCGGCGGCGCTCAGCACGGCCAGAACGCGGGACCGGGTCCGGGACAGGGCGCGGGATACGGACATCTGCACTCCTTCGGTGGCGTGGACCGAGCCGCTGAGCCCCTGCGGGCAGCCGGCTCGGACGCTCAAGGATTCGTGGCCGAAGCAACGTGCGCAGAATGACACGCACTTGGTGTGAGGAGGCACGGAATTGACGGTGAATCACTCGACGGGGGTGTGGCTCGTCGAGGGTTGACGCCGAGGTGGTCGGACCCGGCGGCGCGGGGTGGAGGTGGCCTCGTGCTCCTCGGCCCGGAACGGGCGCAGCGCCGCGTCCGGGTCCGTTCCCCTCGAAGGTTCCGGGCCGGGCCGGGGTCCGGCCGTCGGTGTCAGCCTTCCTCGCGCCAGCCCTCGTGTTCGACGGCGATGGCGTCCAGGGCGTGCAGCAGGGCCGGGGTCCAGCCGTCCTCCGGGGGCTCGACGACGACCAGCCACTGGGCGTCCTCGGCGTCGTCCTCGCCGGCCAGGGCGTCCCGGACGAGGTCGAGCTCGCCGAGGTCGGGGTGGGCGGCGCTGAGCTCCTCGGCGGCGTCCTCGGCGGCGTCGCGGTCGGGCAGGACGAGCAGTTGCCGGGCGTGCGGGTCGTTGACGTCCGGCAGGTCGGTGGTGTGGTTCTCGGTCACCGGACCATTCTCCAGGTCGGGTGATCGGCACGGTCGGGCAGGTCGGGTAGGTCGGGCCGGAGAGGCGGGACCGGGCGGGGCCAGGGGCCGGGGTCGCCCCGGGCGGGAGTGTCCGCGCCCCGTGGGATGCTGGTAGGCGATGGCCAGGAAGAGTGCACCCGACGACCTGCTCGCCCCGCTGACCCTCGCGGTCGGCCAGGAGGAGCTGCTGCTGGACCGCGCGGTCGCCCAGGTGGTGGCGGCGGCGAAGGCGGCGGACCCGGACACCGACGTGCGGGATCTGCCGCCCGGCGGCCTGCAGCCGGGCAGCCTGGCCGAGCTGACCACGCCGTCGCTGTTCGCCGAGCGCAAGGTGATCGTGGTGCGGGCCGCGCAGGACCTCTCCGCCGACTCGGTGAAGGAGGTCAAGGCGTACATCGAGGCGCCGGCCGAAGAAGTGATCATGGTGTTGGCGCACGCGGGCGGGGCCAAGGGCAAGGGCCTGCTGGACGCCGGGCGCAAGGCGGGCGGTCGCGAGGTGGCGTGCGCGAAGCTGACCAAGGCGAGCGAGCGGCTGGCCTTCGTCCGGGGTGAGTTCCGTACGCTGGGCCGCTCGGCGACGCCGGAGGCCTGCCAGGCCCTGCTGGACTCGCTCGGTAGCGACCTGCGCGAGCTGGCGGCCGCGTGCAGCCAGTTGACCTCGGACGTCGAGGGCGCGATCGACGAGACGGTGGTGGCCCGCTACTACAGCGGCCGGGCCGAGGCGACGGGTTTCGAGGTGGCCGATCTGGCGGTCACCGGCCGGGCCGCGGAGGCGTTGGAGCGGCTGCGCTGGGCCCTGGCGGTGGGCCAGCCGCCGACCGGCATCACCTACGCGCTGGCCTCCGGCGTGCGCAGCATCGGGCGGCTGGCGACCACCGGGCGGAACATGCGTCCGGCGGACCTGGCCCGCGAGTTGGGCATGCCGCCGTGGAAGGTCGATCGGGTGCGCCAGCAGATGCGCGGCTGGACGGGCGACGGGGTGGCCACCGCGCTGACCGCGATCGCCCAGGCCGACGCCGCCGTCAAGGGCGGCTCGGACGATCCGGCCTTCGCGCTGGAGCGCGCGGTGGTGGCCGTCGCCCGGGCGGCCCGGGCCGGGTCCCGCCCGGCGTACTGACGGCGCGGCCACCGGACCGGACCCGTCCACCGGACCGGACCCGTCCACCGGACCCGGCCCGCGCCTGCCCGGCCACCCGCCGACCCGCCTGCCACCACCTGCTCACCCGCCGACCCGCCTACGCGCCCATCGAGCGGACGGCTTCCCAGGCGTCGGCCCGCAGCGCCGTCCGGAGCCCTGCTCGCGCGTGACCGGCAGACGACAGCGACCGGGCCGCGGAACGCGACAGGCGCCGTAGCGGGCCTCTGGGGAGAGGCCGACTACGGCGCCTGTCGTACTGCTTCGTACACCGCACCCGCGTGGCGAACGCAGGCCGCGTGCGGTGCGAGTCTCTCGCGCCTCAGGGGTCCGGGTAGAGGGCCGGGTCCGTCCCGAGGCGGTGGGGGCCGAGGCCCCCGGGGCGTCAGGCCTGGGCGGCCGCGTTGACGCGCTTGGTGATGGCCGACTTCTTGTTGGCGGCCTGGTTGGCGTGGATGACGCCCTTGCTCACGGCCTTGTCCAGCGCCTTGGAGGCGGCGCGGGCCAGCACGGTGGCCTTCTCGGTCTCGCCGGCGGCAGCGGCCTCGCGGGCCTTGCGCAGGGCGGTCTTCAGCGAGGACTTGACGGCCTTGTTGCGCAGGCGCGCCTTCTCGTTGGTCTTGTTGCGCTTGATCTGGGACTTGATGTTCGCCACGAAGGAGCCTCAGTCTTGTCTAAAAGGATTGAACGGGCTGCACCGCGCGGCCGCCGGGCAGCTGAGAGGGCATGCCGGGGCCAGGTGCAGCAGCCCACGCTACCAGGGGCCGCCACCCGCCCCAAACCGGGCGCCCGGCCCCGCGGCCGGGTCGCCTGCGCGGTAGTGGGTCGCCTACGCACTGAGCACCGGCTCCCCGTAGTGCTCGACCTCCGGGAACGGCCGGTAGAAGCGGTGCAGCAGCTCCCGCCACCGCCGGTACTCGGCTGAGCCGCGGAAGCCCTCGGTGTGGTCCGCGAGCGTCTCCCATTCCACCTGGAGGAGGAATCGCGAGCCGCGTCCTTCGTCGAGGCAGCGGCGCAGTTGCAGGGAGCGGAAGCCCTGCTGGACGGCGATCAGGGGCCGGGCCTCGGCGAAGGCGGCGAGGAACTCGTCCTCCTGGCCGGGCAGGACGTCGAGCAGGGCGCTTTCGAGGATCACGGGGTGCCATCCTGCCGTCTGGCGCGGGCCCGGAGAAGGTCCGGGCGGACCGAACGGCGGCCCGCGCCGTGGTCGTGGGAGGATGGGAGGAACTATTTCGATCGGACGAGACTGTCCGGTCCCCGGGAAAACCGGTCAGCGATGACCAGGACACCCCCGGCCCCGGACCAACGGAGAATCGGACCAAGGTGCCCGCGACCCCCAGCAATGTGCCAGAGCCCAGCCGTACCGACCCGGCGCTGATCCGCAACTTCTGCATCATCGCCCACATCGACCACGGCAAGTCGACGCTCGCAGACCGGATGCTGCAGATCACGGGCGTCGTCGACCCGCGGCAGATGCGCGCCCAGTACCTCGACCGCATGGACATCGAGCGCGAGCGCGGCATCACCATCAAGTCGCAGGCGGTCCGCCTCCCGTGGGCGCCGAGGACCGGTCCGAATGCCGGGACGACGCACATCCTCAACATGATCGACACCCCCGGCCACGTGGACTTCACGTACGAGGTGTCCCGCTCCCTCGCGGCCTGCGAGGGCACCATCCTGGTGGTCGACGCGGCCCAGGGCATCGAGGCGCAGACCCTCGCCAACCTGTACCTGGCGCTGGAGAACGACCTCACGATCGTCCCGGTGCTGAACAAGATCGACCTGCCGGCCGCCCAGCCGGAGAAGTACGCGGCGGAGATCGCGCACATCATCGGCTGCGACCCCTCGGACGTGCTGCAGGTCAGCGCCAAGACCGGCCTCGGCGTCGAGGACCTGCTGGACCACATCGTCAACACCGTCCCGGCCCCGGTCGGCGTCAAGGACGCCCCGGCCCGCGCGATGATCTTCGACTCGGTGTACGACTCCTACCGCGGCGTGGTCACCTACGTGCGTGTCGTGGACGGACAGCTCACCAAGCGCGAGCGGATCGCGATGATGTCCACCGGCGCCACCCACGAGCTGCTGGAGATCGGCGTCATCTCGCCCGAGCCGAAGGTCGCCGACGGCCTGGGCGTCGGCGAGGTGGGCTACATCATCACCGGCGTGAAGGACGTCCGGCAGTCCAAGGTCGGTGACACCATCACCTCGATGCACAAGGGTGCGACCGAGGCGCTGGGCGGCTACAAGGACCCGCGCCCGATGGTGTTCTCCGGCCTGTACCCGCTGGACGGCTCGGACTACCCGCTGCTGCGCGACGCCCTGGACAAGCTGCGGCTGAACGACGCCGCGCTGGTGTACGAGCCGGAGACCTCGGTCGCGCTCGGCTTCGGCTACCGCTGCGGCTTCCTCGGCCTGCTGCACCTGGAGATCATCCGGGAGCGCCTGGAGCGCGAGTTCAACCTCGACCTGATCTCCACCGCCCCGAACGTGGTCTACCGGGTGATCATGGAGGACGGTACCGAGCACATCGTCACCAACCCGAGCGAGTTCCCGACCGGCAAGATCGCCGAGGTGTACGAGCCGGTCGTGCGCGGCACCATCCTGGCGCCCAACGAGTTCGTCGGCGCGATCATGGAGCTCTGCCAGTCCCGCCGCGGCAACCTCCAGGGCATGGACTACCTGTCCGAGGACCGGGTCGAGCTGCGCTACACCCTGCCGCTCGCCGAGATCGTCTTCGACTTCTTCGACCAGCTGAAGTCCAAGACCCGCGGCTACGCCTCGCTCGACTACGAGCCCATCGGCGAGCAGTCCGCCCAGCTGGTGAAGGTCGACATCCTGCTGCACGGCGACGCGGTGGACGCCTTCTCCGCGATCGTGCACAAGGACAAGGCCTACGGCTACGGCGTGATGATGGCGGGCAAGCTGCAGAAGCTGATCCCGCGCCAGCAGTTCGAGGTGCCGATCCAGGCGGCCATCGGCTCCCGGGTGATCGCCCGTGAGACGGTCCGCGCGATCCGCAAGGACGTCCTCGCCAAGTGCTACGGCGGTGACATCTCGCGCAAGCGCAAGCTGCTGGAGAAGCAGAAGGAGGGCAAGAAGCGGATGAAGATGGTCGGCCGCGTGGAGGTCCCGCAGGAGGCCTTCATCGCCGCGCTGTCCACCGACGCCGAGGCGCCGAAGGAAAAGAAGTAACCACAGGCGCGTGAGAGGGGCCCGGGCGGACAACCGCCCGGGCCCCTCCTCGTTCTCCCCACCCTCGTTCTCTCCGCCGGAGCGGGCCACCGCAGCGCACCACGGACGAGGAGCCGGGGCGGTTCGGGCCCGCCCCGGCTCGGCACCGGCGGTGTGCGACGGTCAGTCCACCTCGGCCACGGCCTCCGCGAACTGCGCCTGGTACAGCCGCGCGTAGGCGCCGTGCGCGGCGATCAGCTCGTCGTGCGAGCCCTGTTCGACGATCGAGCCGTTCTCCATCACCAGGATCACGTCGGCGTCCCGGATGGTGGAGAGCCGGTGCGCGATCACGAAGCTGGTGCGGCCGGTGCGCAGCCGGGCCATGGCCCGCTGGATCAGCACCTCGGTGCGGGTGTCGACGGAGCTGGTCGCCTCGTCCAGGACGAGGATCGACGGCTGGGCGAGGAACGCCCGGGCGATGGTGATCAGCTGCTTCTCGCCCGCGCTGACCCCGGCGCCGTCGTCGTCGATGACGGTGTCGTAGCCGTCCGGCAAGGTGCGCACGAAGCGGTCGACGTGGGCGGCCTTGGCGGCCTCGACGACCTGCTCGCGGGTGGCTCCCTGGGCGCCGTAGGCGATGTTGTCGGCGATGGTGCCGCCGAACAGCCAGGTGTCCTGGAGCACCATGCCGATGCCGGAGCGCAGTTCCTCGCGGGACATCGCGGAGACGTCGACCCCGTCGAGGGTGATCCGCCCGGAGCTGACCTCGTAGAACCGCATCAGGAGGTTGACCAGGGTGGTCTTGCCGGCGCCGGTGGGGCCGACGATGGCGACGGTCTGGCCGGGTTCGACCTTGAGCGAGAGGTCCTCGATGAGCGGCTTCTCGGGGTCGTAGCGGAAGGACACGTCCTGGAAAGCGACCCGGCCGTGGATGGTGTCGGGCCGCTCGGACACGGCCGGTTCGGGGGTCTGCTCGGGGGCGTCCAGCAGCTCGAAGACGCGCTCGGCGGAGGCGACCCCGGACTGCACCAGGTTGGCCATGCTGGCGACCTGGGTGAGCGGCTGGCTGAACTGCCGCGAGTACTGGATGAACGCCTGCACGTCGCCGATGGACAGCGCGCCGCTGGCCACCCGCAGGCCGCCGACGACCGCGACCAGCACGTACTGCAGGTTGCCGATCAGCATCATCGCGGGCTGGATGATCCCGGAGATGAACTGCGCCCGGAAGCTGGAGGTGTACAGCGCCTCGTTGTGCTCGCGGAAGGTCTCGGCGGACTCGCGCTGGCGGCCGAACACCTTGACCAGGGTGTGGCCGGTGTACATCTCCTCGATGTGCGCGTTGAGTTGGCCGGTGGACTTCCACTGCTGGACGAACTGGGGCTGCGCCCGCTTGCCGACCTTGGCGGCGACGGCCACCGACAGCGGCACCGAGATCAGGGCGATCGTCGCCAGCAGCGGGGAGATCCAGAACATCATCGCCAGCACGCCGATCACGGTGAGCAGCGAGTTGACGACCTGTCCCATGGTCTGCTGCATGGACTGGCTGATGTTGTCGATGTCGTTGGTGACCCGGCTGAGCACCTCGCCGCGCGGCTGCTTGTCGAAGTAACTGAGCGGCAGCCGGGCGAGTTTGGCCTCGACGTCCTGGCGCAGCCGGTAGCCGGCCCGCTGGATCGCCGCGGTGGCCAGCCGGCCCTGGACGATGCCGAACAGGGCGGAGGCGAGGTAGATGACCAGCACCCAGAGCAGCACGGTGCCGATGGCGCCGAAGTCCATGCCCTGGCCGGGGGTGAAGTCCACCGAGGAGAGCAGGCCGGCGACGCCGCCCTCGCCGTGGGCGCGCAGCCCCTCGACGATCTGCGCCTTGGAGGTGCCGGGTTCGAAGCGGGCGCCGACGACGCCGGCGAAGATCAGGTCGGTGGCGTTGCCGAGGACCTTGGGGCCGGTGACGGCGCAGCCGATGCTGAGCACGCCGAGGGCCAGCACGCCGGAGATCAGGTTGCGTTCGGGGCGCAGCAGGGCGAGCAGTCGCTTGCCGGAGCCCTTGAAGTCCATGGACTTCTCGGTGCCCTGGCCGCCCATGAAGCGGCCCGGTCCGGCGGGGCCGCGGCGGGCGGCGGCGGCCTGCGAGTCGCTGGGCAGTTCGTCGGCGGGGTCCGCGGCCTTGGTGTCCGGGTCGGGCTTTGCGGGGTCAGCGGCCTCGGGGTCCACGGTTCTGGTGTCCGTGGTCTCGGTGTCCGCGGTCCTGGTGTCCGCGTCGGGCTTGCCGGGGGTGGTCACGCCGCCTCCTGCTCGGTGAGCTGGGAGAGCACGATCTCCCGGTATGTCGGGTTGTCGGCCATCAGTTCGTGGTGGGTGCCGGTGCCGACGACCGCGCCTTCGTCGAGGACGATGATCCGGTCGGCGTCGCGGATGGTGGAGACGCGCTGGGCGACGATCAGCACGGTGGCGTCGGAGGTCTCGCGGGCGAGGGCCTTGCGCAGCCTGGCGTCGGTGGCGTAGTCGAGCGCCGAGAAGGAGTCGTCGAACAGGTAGACGTCGGGCTGGCGGACCAGGGCCCGGGCGATGGCCAGGCGCTGGCGCTGGCCGCCGGAGACGTTGCCGCCGCCCTGGGCGATCGGGGCGTCCAGGCCTTCGGTCAGTTCCGCGACGAAGTCCTTGGCCTGGGCGATCTCCAGGGCGTGCCAGAGTTCCTCGTCGGTGGCGTCGGGCCGGCCGTAGCGGAGGTTGCTGGCGACGGTGCCGGAGAACAGGTAGGGCTTCTGCGGGACGAGGCCGACGCTCTCGGCGATCGCCTCGGGGGCGAGTTCGCGCACGTCGACGCCGTCGAGCAGGACCTGGCCGGAGGTGGCGTCGAACAGCCGGGGCACGAGCCCGAGCAGGGTGGACTTGCCGCTGCCGGTGGAGCCGATGACGGCGGTGGTCTCGCCGGGGCGGGCGGTGATGGCGATGCCGCGCAGCACCGAGGCCTCGGCGCCGGGGTAGCGGAAGTCGACGTCGCGCAGTTCCAGGTTGCCGCGGCGCAGCACCTCGGTGATCGGCGCGGCGGGCGGGACGACGCTGGAGGAGGTGCCGAGGACCTCCTCGATGCGCTCGGCGCAGACCTCGGCGCGCGGCACCATCATGAACATGAAGGTGGCCATCATGACGCTCATGAGGATCTGCATCAGGTAGGAGAGGAAGGCGGTGAGCGCGCCGATCTGCATGCCGCCGTTGTCGATCCGGTGGGCGCCGAACCAGAGCACGGCGACGCTGGAGACGTTCACGACCAGCATCACGGCCGGGAACATGAACGACATCAGCCGGCCGACCTGGAGGGCGGTGTCGGTGAGGTCCCCGTTGGCCTTGGCGAAGCGGGCCTGCTCGTGGTCGTCCTTGACGAAGGCGCGGATGACCCGGATGCCGGTGATCTGCTCGCGCAGGACCCGGTTCACCGTGTCGATCCGGGTCTGCATGCTGCGGAACTTGGGGCGCAGCGAGCGGACGAGGAGGACGACGACGGCGCCGAGCAGCGGGATGACCGCGAGCAGCAGGCCGGACAGCGGCACGTCCTGGTTGAGGGCCATGATGATGCCGCCGACGCACATGATGGGGGCGGCCACCATGAGCGTGAAGCTCATCAGGGCCAGCATCTGGACCTGTTGGACGTCGTTGGTGGTGCGGGTGATCAGCGAGGGGGCGCCGAACTGGCCGACCTCGCGGGCGGAGAAGCTCTGCACCTGGTCGAAGACGGCGGCGCGGACGTCCCGGCCGAAGGCCATGGCGGTCTTGGAGCCGTAGTAGACGGCGCCGATCGAGCAGAGCGCCTGGACCAGGGTGATGCCGATCATCACCCCGCCCACCTGCAGGATGTAGCCGGTGTCGCCCTTGACCACGCCGTCGTCGATGATGTCGGCGTTGAGCGTCGGCAGGTAGAGCGCCGCCAGGGTGGACACCAGTTGGAGCCCCACGAGCAGCGCGATCGGTCGGGAGTACGGGCGCAGGTACGCCCTGAGAAGTCTGATCAGCACTGGCACACTCTTGTCGTCGACGGGTGGATTCGCATCCCGATTCTCGTTCTTTGGTGGACTCGTACAGGCGATTCACGAGTTGTGGATCGCAGGTTTGCCCAGTCCTTTGCCGAACCGTACGGCGGGCCCGATTGCACGGGTTCACCGGGGCGCGGGCGGAGTCGTCGTCGGGCACCGGCGGCGCGGCGGTGTGCCGGCCGGGCCCCGCCCTCTTACGGAATGACCGGTTTCCCCCTAGGCTGCTGATTGCCCCCTTGTTACTCGCCGGTATCGCCCGGGTTGACCGGGGGCCCGGCGGCCGCCCCCCACGGGCGCCGAGACCATCCCTCAGACGGCCACCCGCCCCCGGAGGTCCTCGTTGAGTTCCGCGCAGTCCCTGATCGACTCCGGCAGTGCCGACTTGGTCGCCGGGCGTCCCGCCTCCGTCGCCCACCTCTTCCTGGAGCGGGTCGCCGCCACCCCGAACGCCGAGGCCTACCGCTACCCGGCCCCGGTCGACGAGCACGCCGCGGACAGCGCCCCCGGCGCCGAGCAGTGGCGCTCGCTCACCTGGGCGCAGACCGCGGCCCGGGTCAAGGCGGTGGCCGCCGGCCTGATGGCGCTCGGCATCCAGCCGGAGGACCGGGTGGCCCTCGCCTCCTCCACCCGGCTCGAATGGATCATCGCCGACCTCGGGAACATGTGCGCGGGTGCCGCCACGACGACCGTCTATCCCAGCACCAACGCCGATGAGACCGCGTTCATCCTCTCCAACTCCGGTTCCAGGGCGCTGTTCGCGGAGAACTCCGCCCAACTCGCCAAGGCCGTCGGCCAGCTCGGACAGCTGCCCGAGCTGCGGACCGTCATCCTCTTCGACGCCCCCGAGGCCGACGCCCCCGAGGCCGACGCCCCCGAGGCCGACGCCCCACAGGCCAGTACCCCCGGGGCCGACGGCCTGAACGCCCTCACGGTGCTCACCCTCGCCGAGCTGGAGCAGCGCGGCGCCGAGTACCTGGAGCAGCACCCGGACGCGGTCGAGAAGGCCGTCGCCGCGCTCGACAAGGAACAGCTGGCCACCCTCATCTACACCTCCGGCACCACCGGCCGCCCCAAGGGCGTGCGCCTGGTGCACGACTGCTGGGCGTACGAGGCCCGGGCCCAGGAGGCCAGCGGACTGCTGCGCTCCGACGACGTCCAGTTCATGTGGCTGCCGCTGTCGCACGTGTTCGGCAAGACGCTGATCTCCGGCCAGATCGCCACCGGCCACGTGATGGCCGTGGACGGCCGGGTCGACCGGATCATCCACAACCTGCCGGTCATCCGGCCGACCGTGATGGCCTCGGCGCCGCGCATCTTCGAGAAGGTCTACAACGGCATCGCCGGCCGGGCCCGGGCCGAGGGCGGCGCCAAGTACAAGATCTTCCGGTGGGCCGCCAAGGTCGCCCGCGAGCACGCCCGCGCCGTCCAGGAGAGCCGGATCGCCACCGGCGCCGGCACCGCCCCGCTGGGCCTCAGGCTGCAGCACGGCCTGGCCGACAAGCTGGTCTACGCCAAGATCCGCGCGGCCTTCGGCGGCCGGCTGCGCGGCGCCGTCTCCGGCAGCGCCGCGCTCGCGCCCGAGATCGGCTACTTCTTCCTCGGCGCCGGCGTGCCGATCCTGGAGGGCTACGGCCTCAGCGAGACCAGTGCCGGCTCCTGCGTCAACCGTGAGGAGGACGTCCGGATCGGCACCGTGGGCCGCCCGCTGCCCGGCACCGAGGTCCGGATCGCCGAGGACGGCGAGATCCTGCTGCGCGGCCCCGGCGTCATGCGCGGCTACCACGACCTGCCCGAGAAGACCGCCGAGGTGCTGGAGGCCGACGGCTGGTTCCACACCGAGGACATCGGCGAGCTCGGCCCCGACGGCTTCCTGCGGATCACCGACCGCAAGAAGGACCTGTTCAAGACCTCCGGCGGCAAGTACGTCGCGCCCAGCGAGGTCGAGGGCAGGTTCAAGGCGGTCTGCCCGTTCGTCAGCAACATCCTCGTGATCGGCAACGGCCGCAACTTCTGCACCGCGCTGATCGGCCTGGACGAGGCGGTCATCATGCCGTGGGCCGCCGCGCACGGGCTGAAGGACAAGTCCTACGCCGAGGTGGTCGCCGACCCGCAGGTGCACCAGCTGATCGAGGGCTTCGTCAAGCGGCTCAACGCCGACCTCCAGCGCTGGCAGACGATCAAGAAGTTCCACCTGCTGCCACGCGACCTCGACATCGAGCACGGCGAGCTCACCCCGAGCCTGAAGATCAAGCGCCCGGTGGTCGAGCGGACCTACGCGGACGCCGTCACCGCGATGTACGCGGGCGCCAACGAGGCCTGATCGGCCCCGACCCCGTACGGCTCACCGGTTCGGGTGAGCCGTACGGGACAATGGGGTCATGCCCTCCGCACTCCCCGACGGTGAACCGGTGCCGTCCGACGGTTCCCTGCCCGCATCCGCCCGCACCGGTCTCGGGCAGCGGCCGTTCGGCTTCTACCTGCACGTGCCCTACTGCGCCAGCCGCTGCGGCTACTGCGACTTCAACACCTACACCGCGACCGAGCTGCGCTCCTCCGGGGCCGTCGCCTCCCAGGAGACCTACGCGGACAACGTGGTCGCCGAGATCCGGCTGGCCCGCCAGGTCCTCGGCCAGGTCGACCTGCCGGTCCAGACCGTCTTCCTCGGCGGCGGCACCCCCACCCTGCTGCCCGCTCGCGACCTGGTGAAGATGCTCGCCGCGCTGCGCGAGGAGTTCGGGCTCGCCGAGGGCGCCGAGGTCACCACCGAGGCCAACCCGGAGTCCGTCGACCCGGCCTACCTGGCCGAACTGCGCGAGGGCGGCTACAACCGGGTCTCCTTCGGCATGCAGAGCGCCCGCCCGCACGTCCTGAAGCTGCTCGACCGCCACCACACCCCGGGCCGCCCCGAGGCCTGCGTCGCCGAGGCCCGCGCCGCCGGCTTCGACCACGTCAACCTGGACCTCATCTACGGCACCCCCGGCGAGTCCGACGACGACTGGCGCGCCTCCCTGGACGCCGCCATCGGCGCCGGGCCCGACCACGTCTCGGCGTACTCCCTGATCGTCGAGGACGGCACCAAGCTCGCCGCCCGGGTCAAGCGCGGCGAACTGCCGATGATCGACGACGACGTGCACGCCGACCGCTACCTCATCGCCGAACAGGCCCTCAGCGCCGCCGGCTACACCTGGTACGAGGTCTCCAACTGGGCCACCACCCCGGAGGGCCGCTGCCGCCACAACGAGCTGTACTGGACCGGCGCCGACTGGTGGGGCGCCGGCCCGGGCGCGCACAGCCACGTCGGCGGCGTCCGCTGGTGGAACGCCAAGCACCCCGCCGCCTACGCCCAGGCCCTCGCCGAGGGCCGCACCCCGGCCCTGGGCCGCGAGGTGCTCGCCGAGGAGGACCGCCGGGTCGAGCGCATCCTGCTGGAACTGCGCCTCGCCGAGGGCATCCCGCTCACCCTCCTCACCGACACCGGCCGTCACGCCGCCGCCCGCCACCTCGCCGACGGCCTCCTCGCCGCCGAGCCGTACGCCCAGGGCCGCGCCGTCCTCACCCTCCAGGGCCGGCTGCTCGCCGACGCGGTCGTACGTGACCTGGTGGACTGACATTCGTTAACGTGGGTGTCAGCCGTCGGAGGGAGCGTGCGATGACCGCCATCGATGATCGGATGACCGGGATCTTCGAGAACCTGGAGGTGCCGGAGGGCATCAAGGCCGAACTCATCAGGGGGGAAATCGTGATGATGGCGGGGCCTGACATGGTCCACAATCTCATCGTCCTGGCGATTCAGCACCAGCTTCCGTACGGTCGGTGGCGTCCACTCACGACCCAGGACCTGGGGATCCCCGGCCAGGCGAGCGAACCCCAGCCCGACCTGGTCGTCTTCGAACGCGGGGCGGTCCAGGAGCACGGACGACTGCTGCCGTCGCCCGCCGTCACCCTGGTGGTCGAGGTGGTGTCGAAGACCAGTGTCGATCGTGATTACCGGACCAAGCGGGAGCTCTACGCCGAGGGCTCCGTCCCCGCGTACCTGATCGTGGACCCGATCAAGGGGGTCTGCGTGCTGCTGACCGAGTTGGGTAGGGATCCCGGGTCCGGCCTCCCGAGGTACATGTCCGAGCGGACCAGCAAGTTCGGCGAGCCCGTCCCCGTCAGCCTGCTTGAGATCGATCTGGACACCACGGACTTTCAGCAGTACGTCTGATCGGCCTCACTCCGGAACCGTCACGAAGTCGATCAACTCCTCGACCTTGCCCAGCAGTTCCGGCTCCAGGTCCTTGTAGCTGTCCACCGTGGAGAGGATCCGCTTCCAGGCGGCGGGGGTGTTCACCGGCCAGCCGAGGCGGCGGCAGACGCCCTCCTTCCACTCCTCGCCGCGCGGGACGGCGGGCCAGCCGGCGATGCCGACGGAGGCGGGCTTCACGGCCTGCCAGATGTCGATGTAGGGGTGGCCGACGACCAGGACGGCGTCGCCGGTGACCTGGGCGGCGATGCGCTGCTCCTTGGTGCCGGGGAGCAGGTGGTCGACCAGGACGCCGAGGCGCCGCCCCGGGCCGGGGGCGAAGTCGGCGACGATCGCGGGCAGGTCGTCCACGCCCTCCAGGTACTCGACGACCACGCCCTCGATCCGCAGGTCGTCGCCCCAGACCCGCTCGACCAGTTCGGCGTCGTGCCGGCCCTCGACGTAGATCCGCGACTCGCGGGCGACCCGGGCCCGGGCGCCGGGGACGGCGACGGAGCCGGAGGCGGTGCGGCCCGGCGTACGGGAGGGGGCGGGGCCGGCCGGGCGCACCAGGGTGACCGTCCGGCCCTCCAGCAGGAAGCCGCGCGGCACCAGCGGGAACACCCGGAGCTTGCCGAAGCGGTCCTCCAGGGTGACGGTGAAGCCCTCGGCGGTCTTCTCGCAGCGCACCACCGCGCCGCAGAAGCCGGTGGCGGCCTCCTCCACCACCAGGTCCCGTTCGGCGGTCACCTCCGGGGCGGGTTGCTGCTTCTTCCACGGCGGGGTCAGGTCGGGTCCGTACTGGCGGCTGCGCATGAAAGCGACTATACGGACG
The DNA here is from genome assembly GCF_040685395.1 of Kitasatospora sp. NPDC088779. NCBI lineage: Bacteria > Bacillati > Actinomycetota > Actinomycetes > Kitasatosporales > Streptomycetaceae > Kitasatospora > Kitasatospora sp. NPDC088779. The sequence continues at coordinate 122,932 of NZ_JBFBHW010000013.1, forward strand.
GACCGTCAGAGGCCCGGCGCGCCCCAGACCGGGAACCAGCGGCTGAGGTCCTTCTCCAGCCGCAGGTCGTTCCCGAGCATCGCGTTGACCTGGAGCTCCAGCGGGCTGTTGCGCCGCTCCCCGCCGCCGGGCATCGGGGCGAAGGGGTAGAAGGTGCCGCGCTTGTAGAGGTAGACCAGGGCCAGCGACTGCCCGTCCGGGTTGCGGAAGCCGACCAGCGAGCAGAGCAGCTGCGGCCCGAAGCCGTTCGCCTCCAGCTCGCTGTTGACCGCGTGCAGGTCGTTGACCAGGTCCGGCAGTTCCTCGGGGGTGTGCCGGGCGAGCAGCCAGGAGTAGCCGTAGCCGTCCTTGGAGGCCTCCACCGGGACGCCGCCGCGCTCGGTGTCGGCGTCGAGCAGCGCCCGCACCTGCTGTTCGACCTGACCGAAGGCCGCGCCCTCGACGGCGGCGAAGCAGACCGAGCCGAGCCCGGTGGGGGTGAACCCGGCCCCGGCCTCCAGGGTGAGGGCGGCGGACGGGACGCCGAACAGCTGGTCGAGGTCGGGCTTGACGGGCTTGGTGCGCCCGAACAGGGTGTCCAGGATTCCCACGGCGGTCCTTTCGGAGGAGGGAGTCGGGAGGGCGGCAGGGGGGCGGGGCCTCAGCGGCCGAGCTGCTCGGAGATCTTCGCCAGCTGCTCCAGGCGCTTCTCCAGCGTCGGGTGGGTGGAGAACAGCTGCGAGGCGGTCTCCCGGGCGCTCAGCGCGGGGGCGAAGTAGAAGGCGTTGTAGGGCTGCGCCTGGCGCAGGTCCTTGCTGGGGATGGCGGCGATCTGGCCGGTGACCTTGGTGAGCGCGGAGGCGAGGGCGCTGGGCCGGCCGGTGAGCTGGGCGGCGGCGCGGTCGGCGGCGAGTTCCCGGTAGCGGGACAGGAGCCGGGTGAGCAGGAAGCTGATGGCGTAGACGACCATCGACACCAGCGGGATGATCAGGGCGACGATGGCCGCGTTCTGGTCGTTGTTGTTGCGGTTGCCGCCCATGAACCCGCCGTACATGGCGATCCGGGTCATGGCCCCGGCGAGGACGCCGAGGAAGCCGGCGATGGTCATCACCGCGACGTCCCGGTGGGCGACGTGGGACAGCTCGTGGGCGAGGACGCCCTCCAGTTCCTCGGGCTCCAGCCGTCGCAGCAGGCCGGTGGTGACGCACACCACGGCGTTCTGCGGGTTGCGGCCGGTGGCGAAGGCGTTCGGCATGTCGTTGTCGGCGACCGCCACCCGGGGTTTGGGCATGTCGGCCAGCGCGCAGAGCCGGTCGATGGTGCCGTGCAGTTGCGGGTACTGCTCAGGGGTCACCTGGTGGGCGCCCATCGCCCGTTCGGTGATCTTGTCGCTGAACCAGAACTGGGCCACGAACAGCCCGCCGGAGATCAGGACGATCAGTGGCCAGGCGCCGCGCAGCAGCACGATCAGCAGACCGGTGAAACCGACGTACAGCAGCCCGATCACGAACATCGTCACGACCATGCGGCCGGTCAGACCGCGGTCGGGCGCGAAACGGGTGTGCTGGCCCGAGCTCGACATTGCTTGCTCCTCCATTCGCCGTCGTCTTCGATGCTGCCACCCGGACGGCCCCGCGGCACCACCCCCGCGCCGGGAACTGCGGGCAGGATCACTCCGGCCGGGCCGTTCCTGCCGTTGGGCCCGGGCCTTACACTGGCAGGTACGGTTTTGGCACTCGCAGGTTCAGAGTGCCAAAGCGGGTGCCGGAGCCGGGATCCTCCCGGAGCGGGCAGCAGCATGCGTGACACGAACGGACAACGTGCGAAGACGGAGGTGTGTGCCCCATGGCCGGTGAGGTTCGCCAGCTGGACGACCGCAAGCTCGCCGTGCTCCGCGCGATCGTCCAGGACTACGTGGGCACCGAGGAGCCGGTCGGCTCCAAGGCCCTGGTGGAGCGGCACAACCTCGGAGTCTCCCCGGCGACCGTCCGCAACGACATGGCGGCGCTGGAGGAGGAGGGCTACATCCACCAGCCGCACACCAGCGCCGGGCGCATCCCCACCGACAAGGGGTACCGCCTGTTCGTCGACAAGCTCGCCGAGGTCAAGCCGATGAGCGCCCCCGAGCGCCGGGCGATCCGGCACTTCCTGGACGGCGCCGTCGACCTGGACGACGTGGTCATGCGGACGGTGCGGCTGCTCGCCCAGCTCACCCGGCAGGTCGCGGTGGTGCAGTACCCCTCGCTGTCGCGGTCCACCGTCCGGCACATCGAGCTGGTGGCGCTGGCCCCGACCAAGGTGATGCTGGTCCTGATCACCAACACCGGCCGGGTCGAGCAGCGGATGGTCGACTGCCCGGGCCCGGTCGGCGAGACGGTCCTGGCGGACCTGCGGGCCCGGATCAACGCGCGGGCCGTCGGCCAGCGGCTGCCGGACGTGCCGGGGTTCCTGGAGGAGCTCCCGGCGGGTTTCGAGCCGCCGGACCGCCCGACCGTCAGCACGGTCCTGGCGACGCTGTTCGAAGCGCTCGCCGAGCAGAACGAGGAGCGGATCATGCTGGCCGGCACGGCCAACCTGACCCGCTTCGGGCACGACTTCCCCCTGACCATCCAGCCGGTGCTGGAAGCCCTGGAGGAGCAGGTCGTCCTGCTCCGCCTCCTGGGTGAGACGGCGGACGCCGCGATGACGGTCCGGATCGGGCGGGAGATCGCCTACGAGGGGCTGAATTCCACCTCGGTGGTGTCGGTCGGTTACGGTTCGGGCGACGAGAGCGTGGCCAAACTGGGTGTGATCGGTCCGACCCGGATGGACTATCCGGGCACAATGGGGGCGGTGCGTGCGGTGGCGCGGTACGTGGGCCAGATCCTGGCCGAGTCGTAGCACAGGCCGCCGTCGGAACCTCTGACGGCGGTGTCCAGTCGCAGCACTACTACAGGCGGAACAAGCGGAGCATTTGGTGGCCACGGACTACTACGCGGTACTCGGCGTCCGACGGGATGCGGGGCAGGACGAGATCAAGAAGGCCTTCCGGCGCCTGGCACGCGAACTGCACCCGGACGTCAACCCGGACCCGAAGACGCAGGAGCGGTTCAAGGAGATCAACGCCGCTTACGAGGTGCTCTCCGACCCGCAGAAGCGCCAGGTCTACGACCTCGGAGGTGACCCGCTCTCGCCGGGCGGCGGGGGCGCGGGCGGCTTCGGCGCGGGGGCGGCCGGCTTCGGCTTCTCCGACATCATGGACGCCTTCTTCGGCGCCGCGGCCGGCCAGCGCGGCCCGCGCTCGCGCACCCGCCGCGGCCAGGACGCCATGATCCGGCTGGAGATCACCCTGGAGGAGGCCGCCTTCGGCACCACCAAGGAACTCCAGGTCGACACCGCCGTCACCTGCACCACGTGCAGCGGCGAGGGCGCGGCCCCCGGCACCTCCGCGCAGACCTGCGACATGTGTCGCGGCAGGGGCGAGGTCTCCCAGGTCACCCGGTCGTTCCTGGGCCAGGTCATGACCTCCCGTCCCTGCCCGCAGTGCCAGGGCTTCGGCACCGTCGTGCCGACCCCGTGCCCGGAGTGCGCCGGCGACGGCAGGGTCCGCGCCCGGCGCACCCTGACCGTCAAGATCCCGGCCGGTGTCGACAACGGCACCCGGATCCAGCTGGCCGGCGAGGGCGAGGTCGGCCCCGGCGGCGGCCCGGCCGGCGACCTGTACGTCGAGATCGCCGAGACCACCCACACCGTCTTCCAGCGGCGCGGGGACGACCTGCACTGCACCGTCACCATCCCGATGACGGCCGCGTCCCTCGGCACCCAGGTGCCGCTGCAGACCCTGGACGGGCTGGAGGAGGTCGACATCCGGCCCGGCACCCAGTCCGGCCAGTCGATCCCGCTGCACGGCCGCGGCATCACGCACCTGCGCGGCGGCGGCCGGGGCGACCTGATAGTGCATGTCGAGGTGCAGACGCCCACCAAGCTCGACCCCGAGCAGGAGGAGCTGCTGCGCCGGCTCGCGGTGCTGCGCGGCGAGGAGCGGCCGTCCGGCCAGTTCGCGCCGGGCCAGCAGGGCCTGTTCTCGCGCCTCAAGGACGCGTTCAACGGCCGCTAGGCCCTAGGCCGGGGCCGCTACTGGGCCCTGGCCGTCCGCGCGGGGGTGCCGGGTTCTGCCCGGCGCCCCTTTCGCGTTCCCGATCCGCCCCACCCCCGGAGGTTCCCCGCATGACCGCCCCCGTCTTCGTCGTCGAGACCGAGCGGATCGCCGCCGCCGCGCCCGGCTCCGTGGTGCGCCTCGACGGGCCGGAGGGGCGGCACGCGGCCGCGGTGAGGCGGCTGGCGGCGGGCGAGGCGGTGACCCTCGCCGACGGGCTGGGCCTCGGGGTGGACGGGACGGTCGCCGCGGTGCTCGGCAAGGACGCGATCGACGTCACGGTGGCCGCCGTCCGCCGGGAGCCCGAGCCGGCGCCGCGGATCGTCGTCGTCCAGGCGCTGCCCAAGGGCGACCGCGGCGAGCTCGCGGTGGAGACCATGACCGAGGTCGGCGTGGACGTGATCGTCCCGTGGGCCGCCTCGCGCTGCATCACGCAGTGGAAGGGCGACCGGGGCGCCAAGGCACTCGCCAAGTGGCGGGCCACCGCCCGGGAGGCCGGCAAGCAGTCCCGCCGGCTGCGCTTCCCCGAGGTGCGCGAGCCGGCGACCACCCGGCAGCTGGCGCCGCTGCTGGCCGGGGCCGCGTTCGCCGCCGTGCTGCACGAGGAGGGCGCCGAGCCGCTGGCGCTGGCCGCGCTGCCCGCGGCCGGGGACGTGGTGCTGGTGGTCGGCCCGGAGGGCGGGGTCTCCCCGGAGGAGCTGGCCGCGTTCGCCGAGGCGGGTGCCGGGCCGTACCGGCTGGGCCCCTCGGTGCTGCGCACCTCCACCGCCGGGGTGGCCGCCGGCGCCCTGCTGCTGGGGCGCACCGGCCGCTGGTCGTAGCCGGCCCGCCCGTGCGGTCGGAGTCTGCCCGAACCGGCCCGCGCCGTGCGCGCACGTGCCTACGCTGACCGCGTGACGGAACCCCTGAGCACCTCCGCGGGCGCCTACCTGCGCCACCCCCATCTGCACGGTGACCTGGTCACCTTCGTCGCCGAGGACGACGTCTGGCTGGCCCCGCTGGACGGTGGCCGGGCCTGGCGGCTGACGGCCGATCACGTGCCCGTCCGGCACCCCCGGTTCGCCCCCGACGGGCGGCACATCGCCTTCACCTCCACCCGGGACGGCGCGCCCGAGGTGCACGTGGTGCCGGTGGACGGCGGGCCGTCCCGGCGGCTCACCCACTGGGGCAGCGAGCAGACCGAGGTGCGGGGCTGGACGGCCGACGGGCGCCCGATCGCCCTCACCACCGCCGGCGAGGCGACCCTGCGCCGCAGCTGGGCGCACGCCGTGCCGCTGGACGGCGGCGAGTCGGTGCGGCTGCCGTACGGGCCGGTCGGCGGGCTCGCCTTCGAGCCGGGCGGCGACCGCGTGCTGCTGGGCACCGTCAACAACCGCGAGCCGGCCTGGTGGAAGCGCTACCGGGGCGGCCGGGCGGGCAAGTTGTGGATCGGGCGGGACGCATTCGTCCGCGTCCACGAGGAGTTGGACGGCCAGCTCGACTCGCCGCTGTGGGTGGGGGACCGGATCGCCTTCCTCTCCGACCACGAGGGCGTCGGCGAGCTCTACTCCAGCCTCCCGGACGGCTCCGACCTGCGCCGCCACACCACCGACCCGGACGGCTTCTACGCCCGCAACGCCGGCACCGACGGCACCCGGACGGTGTTCCACCGGGCCGGCGACGTCTGGCTGCTGGACGACCTGGCGGGAGCCGCGCCCCGCCGCCTCGACATCCGGCTGGCCGGCCCGCGCAGCGGCCGTCGCCCCCGCCCGGTGCACGCCGCGCACTGGCTGGAGTCCGCCGCCCCCGACCGCACCGGCCGGGCCGGCGCCGTGGTGGTGCGCGGCGACGTGCACTGGCTGACCCACCGCGAGGGCCCGGCCCGGGTGCTGGACGAGACCCCGGGGGTGCGCGGGCGGCTGGCCCGGGTGGTGCCGGGCGAGGACGGCGCCCAGGGCGTGCTGTGGGTGTCCGACGCCGAGGGCGAGGACGCCCTGGAGTTCGCCCCCGACGCGCAGGGCGCCGAGCGCCGCCGGCTGGCCGCCGGGCGGATCGGCCGGGTCAACTCCCTGGCGGTGTCCCCGGACGGCAAGCAGGCCGCGCTCGGCGTGCACGACGGCCGGGTCCTGCTGGTCGCGCTCGCCGACGGCACCGTGCACGAGCTGGACCGCAGCGCCGACGGCGAGGTCAGTGGGCTGGCCTTCAGCCCGGACTCGGCCTGGCTGGCCTGGTCGCGGCCGGTGCACCGGCTGGGCCCGTACTCGCTGCGCCAGATCGTGCTGGCCGACCTGGTGGCCCGGACGGTCGGCGAGGTCACCCAGGAGCGCTTCATCGACACCTCGCCGGCCTTCACCGCGGACGGCCGCTACCTGGCGTTCCTGTCGGTGCGCAACCTCGACCCGGTCTACGACTCGCACGTCTTCGACCTGTCGTTCCCCAACGGCTGCCGCCCGTACCTGATCACGCTGGCCGCCGACACGCCGTCCCCGTTCGGGCCGCAGCGGGCCGGGCGCCCGCTCGGCGGGGAGGAGGACGAGCTGCGCGGCAGGAGGGCGGACGGCGAGGAGGCCGCCGGCGACGCCGCGCCGGTGACCAGGGTCGACCTGGACGGCATTGCGGACCGGATCGTCCCGTTCCCGGTCGAGGGCGGCCGGTTCGACGCGCTCAGGGCGGCCAAGGACGGCGTGCTGTGGACCCGCGCCCCGCTGCTCGGCGAACTCGGCGACGAGGCGGCCTCGCCCGAGGACGAGCGGCCCCGGCCGGTGCTGGAGCGCTTCGACCTGAAGAAGCGCCGCGTCGAGCAACTGGTGCACGGCGTGGACGGCTTCGCGGTCAGCGGGGACGGCACCCGGGTGGCCGTGCTGGACGGGGGCGAGCTGCGGATCGTCCCGGCCGAGCACAAGGCGGGTGGTGAGGACGACGAGGTGGGCGTCGACCTGGCCCGGCTGCGGGTCACCGTCGACCCGGCCGCCGAGTGGCGGCAGATGTACGCCGAGAACGGCCGCCTGATGCGCGACAACTTCTGGCGCCCCGACCTCGGCGGCGTCGACTGGGCCGGCGTGCTGGACCGCTACCGGCCGCTCGTGGAACGCCTCGGCTCGCACGACGACCTGGTCGACCTGCTCTGGGAGGTGCACGGCGAGCTCGGCACCTCGCACGCCTACGTCATCCCGTACGGCCGGTACACCGAGCCGGCCCGGCGCCAGGGCCTGCTCGGCGCGGACCTCGCCAAGGACGGCGACCGGTGGCGGATCGCCCGCATCCTGCCCGGCGAGTCCTCCGACCCCCGGGCCCGCTCGCCGCTGGCCGCGCCCGGCGCCGCGATCCGCCCGGGCGACGCGGTCCTCGCCGTCAACGGCCGCCCGGTGGACCCGGTCACCGGCCCGGCCCCGCTGCTGGCCGGCACCGCCGGGCAGCCGGTCGAGCTGACCGTGGCCGGCAAGGACGGCACCGACCGGCGCCACCCGGTGGTCGTCCCGATCGCCGACGAGGAGCCGCTGCGCTACCACGACTGGGTGGCCGGGCGGCGGGCCGCGGTGCGCGAGCTGTCCGGCGGCCGGCTCGGCTACCTGCACATCCCCGACATGCAGTCGGCCGGCTGGGCCCAGATCCACCGCGACCTGGCCGTGGAACTGGCCAGGGACGGCGTGATCGTCGACGTCCGGGAGAACCGCGGCGGCCACACCTCGCAGCTGGTGATCGAGAAGCTCGCCCGCCGGATCGTCGGCTGGAACGCCATCCGGGACACCGACCACCCGGTGCCCTACCCCCTCGACGCCCCGCGCGGGCCGGTCGTCGCGCTCGCCAACGAGTTCTCCGGCTCGGACGGCGACGTCGTCAACGCCGTCATCCAGACGCTCGGCATCGGCCCGGTGGTCGGCACCCGCACCTGGGGCGGGGTGATCGGCATCGACAGCCGCTACCACCTGGTCGACGGCACCCTGGTCACCCAGCCCAAGTACGCGTACTGGCTGGAGAACTACGGCTGGGGCGTGGAGAACCACGGCGTCGACCCGGACGTCGAGGTGCCGATGGCCCCGCACCAGTGGGCCGCCGGCGAGGACCCGCAGCTGGCCGAGGGCGTCCGGATCGCCCTCGCCGCGCTCGCCGCGGCCCCGCCCCGCACGGCCCCGCCGATGCCCTGGGCGTAGGGCGCGCCCCCGCCGCCCCGGCGGGCGGGAGAGCAGCCGAACGGGAGGTCGGCCCGGCCGACTTCCCGCTAGGCTGCGCCCGTACGGCCCCAGACCAGACACGAACCGAGGAGAAGCCGATGGCCGGCGAGCCGCAACCCGACTGCCTGTTCTGCAAGATCGTTGCGGGCGAGATCCCGGCGACCGTGGTGCGCAAGACCGAGCGCGTCCTCGCCTTCCGCGACATCGCCCCCAAGGCGCCGCTGCACGTCCTGGTCATCCCGCACGTCCACTACCCGAACGCCGCCGCGCTGGCCGCCGCCGAGCCGGAGATCGCCGGTGAACTCCTCGCCGAGGCGGGCGCGGTGGCCAGGGACGAGGGCATCGAGGACTACCGGCTGATCTTCAACACCGGCGCCGGCGCCGGCCAGACGATCTTCCACGCCCACGTCCACGTGCTCGGCGGCAAGCCGATGACCGAGAACATGGTCTGACCTACGTGTCACAGCGCGAACTCGTCGTCCTCGGCACCGCCAGCCAGGTGCCCACCCGGCACCGCAACCACAACGGCTACCTGCTCCGCTGGGACGGCGAGGGCCTGCTGTTCGACCCCGGCGAGGGCACCCAGCGGCAGATGCTGCTGGCCGGCGTCTCGGCCACCCAGATCACCCGGATCGCCGTGACGCACTTCCACGGCGACCACTGCCTGGGCCTCGCCGGGGTGATCCAGCGGATCAACCTGGACCGCGTCCCCCACCCGGTGGACGTCTACTTCCCGGCCTCCGGCGAGGTCTACTTCGAGCGGCTGCGGCACGCCACCGCCTACCACGAGACGGCCGTCCTGCGGCCCCGGCCGATCGACGAGCCGGGCCCGCTGCCCACGCCCGGTGCCCGCTTCGCGCTGGACGCCGTGCGGCTGTCGCACCCCGTGGAGTCCTTCGGCTACCGGCTGTCCGAGCCGGACGGCCGCCGCCTGGTGCCCGAACGCCTCGCCGCGCTGGGCGTCTTCGGCCCCGCGGTCGGCCGCCTCCAGCACGAGGGGGCGATCGAGGCGGACGGCCGGCGGGTCACCCTGGAGGAGGTCAGCGAGCCCCGGCCGGGCCAGCGCTTCGCCTTCGTGATGGACACCCGGCTCTGCGACGGCGTGTACGAACTCGCCGAGGGCGCCGACCTGTTGGTCGCCGAGTCGACCTTCGCCGACGCCGACGCCCGGCTCGCCGAGGAACACGGCCACCTCACCGCCGGGCAGGCCGCCAAGGCCGCCGCCGAGGCCGGTGTGCGCACCCTGGTGCTGACCCACTTCTCCCAGCGCTACCCGGACCTCGGCCAGCACCTGGCCGACGCCCGCAAACACTTCGACGGCGAGCTGGTGATCGCCGCCGACCTCACCCGGGTGCCCGTCCCCGTCCGGCGCCAGCCGTGAACCCGGCCCGCACCCCGTGAAAAGCGCTCGCGCCGCCCCCCGATCTGCCGCAGCATCGTCGGGTGCGGCCCCGCCGCCCGCCGCGGCGACCACGTGCGCGGCGTACCCTGGTGCCCCGGAGAGACCGATCGGCACACGACACCACGGATGGGATGAGGCAGGCCCAGCGCCGACCTATGAGTGACACATCGCAGACCCGTACGAACGGACAGTCGCGCCCCGAACCGGCCGACGACGGTCGCGTCAGCGCCCGGATCGTCATCCCCGAGAAGCACCCGATGGTCACCCTGCTCGGCACGGCGGACTCGCTGCTGCGCGTGATCGAGCAGGGCTTCCCCGCCGCCGACATCCACGTCCGCGGCAACGAGGTGACCGCCACCGGAGCGCGCGCCGAGGTCGCCCTCGTGCAGCGGCTCTTCACCGAGATGATGCTGGTGCTGCGCACCGGCCAGCCCTTGACGGAGGATTCCGTGGAGCGCTCCATCGCCATGCTCCGCGGTGCCGCGGAGGACCCGGACAGCCCGGCGCCGTCCAAGGTGTTCACCGCGAACATCCTGTCCAACCGGGGCCGCACGATCCGCCCCAAGACCCTCAACCAGCAGCGCTACGTCGATGCGATCGACAAGCACACGATCGTCTTCGGCCTCGGCCCGGCCGGCACCGGCAAGACCTACCTCGCGATGGCCAAGGCCGTCCAGGCCCTCCAGGCCAAGGAGGTCAACCGGATCATCCTGACCCGCCCGGCCGTCGAGGCGGGGGAGCGGCTGGGCTTCCTGCCCGGCACCCTCTACGAGAAGATCGACCCGTACCTGCGCCCGCTGTACGACGCGCTGCACGACATGATGGACCCGGACTCCATCCCGCGCCTGATGGCGGCCGGCACCATCGAGGTCGCGCCGCTGGCGTACATGCGCGGCCGCACTCTCAACGACGCCTTCATCATCCTGGACGAGGCCCAGAACACCTCGCCCGAGCAGATGAAGATGTTCCTCACCCGCCTCGGTTTCAACTCCCGGGTGGTGGTCACCGGCGACACCAGCCAGATCGACCTCCCGGGCGGCACCCGCAGCGGCCTCAAGGTCGTCCAGGACATCCTGGCCGACGTGCCCGACATCCACTTCTCCGTCCTCACCAGCACCGACGTGGTCCGCCACAAGCTGGTCGGCCGGATCGTGGACGCCTACGAACGCTGGGACGCCAAGCAGGAGGCCGAGGAGAACTCCTCGCCCGCCCGCAAGCCGGCCCAGCGGCGCGGCTCCCGCGCACCCCGTCAGTCCCATCGCACCGAAAGCTGAGTACGCAGCCCGTCATGTCGATCGACATCGCCAACGAGTCCGGTTGGGACGCCGATGAGGAAGCCATCCTCGACGTCGCCCGCTTCGCCCTGGACAAGATGCGGATCCACCCGCAGTCCGAACTGTCCGTGATCCTGGTGGACGGAGCGGCGATGGAGGAGCTGCACATCCAGTGGATGGACCTCCCCGGCCCCACCGACGTGATGTCCTTCCCGATGGACGAGCTTCGCCCCGGCAAGGAGGGCGAGGAACTGCCGCAGGGCCTGCTCGGCGACATCGTGCTCTGCCCGGAGGTCGCCGAGCAGCAGGGCAAGGCGGCCCCCTCCAAGCACTCGATGGACGAGGAGCTCCAACTGCTCACCGTCCACGGGGTGCTGCACGTCCTCGGGTACGACCACGAGGAGCCCGAGGAGGAGGAGGAGATGTTCGCCCTCCAGAAGCGCATCCTGGACGACTGGCGGGCGGGCCGGGGCCTCGGTGGTCTCTCCCCGGCCCCCACCACCCACTGAGCGCGGAGCCCGAACCCCTGTGAGTGGTGAAAGTACGAGCTTCATCCTCGGTGCCGTGCTCCTCGTCGTCCTCGGCTGGCTGGCCGCGTGCGCCGAGGCGGGCATCTCCCGGGTCTCCCGGTTCCGGGCGGAGGAGGCCGTGCGGGCCGGGCGGCGCGGCTCGGCCCGGCTGCTGACCGTCGCCTCCGACCCGATCCGCTACCTCAACCTGGCGACCCTGATCCGGGTGGCCAGCGAGATGGCGGCGGCCGTCCTGGTCACCGTGGTGTGCGTGCGCAACGTGGAGCCGATCTGGCAGGCCGTGCTGCTGGCGTTCGGCGTGATGGTGCTGGTGTCCTTCGTCGCGGTGGGGGTCTCGCCGCGCACGATCGGGCGCCAGCACCCGCTCACCACCGCGACCGCCGCCTCCTTCGTGCTGCTGCCGCTGGCCGCGGTGCTCGGCCCGATCCCGCGGCTGCTGATCCTGCTCGGCAACGCGCTGACCCCGGGCAAGGGCTACCGGGAGGGGCCGTTCGCCTCCGAGGCCGAGCTGCGGGCGCTGGTCGACCTCGCCGAGAAGGACGACCTGATCGAGGACGAGGAGCGCCGGATGGTGCACTCCGTCTTCGAGCTGGGCGACACCATCGTCCGCGAGGTGATGGTGCCGCGCACCGACCTGGTGATGATCGAGCGGCACAAGACCGTCCGGCAGGCGCTCACCCTGGCGCTGCGCTCGGGCTTCTCGCGGATCCCCGTGGTCGGGGACAGCGAGGACGACGTGGTCGGCATCGTCTACCTGAAGGACCTGGTCCGGCGTACCCACATCAACCGGGAGGCGGAGTCCGAGGAGGTCGGCGCGGTGATGCGCCCGGCCGTCTTCGTACCGGACTCCAAGCCGGCCGGCGACCTGCTGCGCGAGATGCAGCAGCGCCGCTCGCACGTGGCGATCGTGATCGACGAGTACGGCGGCACGGCCGGCCTGGTCACCATCGAGGACGTCCTGGAGGAGATCGTCGGCGAGATCACCGACGAGTACGACCGGGAGATCGCACCGGTGGAGGACCTCGGCGACGGCTCGTACCGGATCACCGCCCGGCTGCTGGTGGAGGACCTGGGCGAGCTCTTCGGCATCGAGCTGGAGGACGAGGACGTCGAGACCGTCGGCGGCCTGCTGGCCAAGCACCTCGGCCGGGTGCCGATCCCCGGCTCGGCCTGCGAGATCCCGCTGCCCGAGCCCGCGGGCACCGGGCTGACCGGCATCCTGCTGACCGCCGAGTCCTCGGCCGGGCGCCGCAACCGGATCGGCTCGATGGTCGCGACCCCGGTCCGCAAGGCCGCGGAGGCCGGGGCGGAGCCCGGCGAGTAGCGGTCGCGCCCCGGCGGAGCGACCATGGACAGCATGACGCATCAACTTCGCGCGGAGTACGGCCCGCAGGGTGCGACCGGCGGGGTCAAGGTCTGGCACGTGGTGCGCGACGGCGACCCCGCGACGGCGCTCTGCGGCCGTAGCCTGGCCGACGACGCCGAGACGCGGCCCGAGCAGGAGTGGGGCACCGGGCTGCGCTGCTGCCAGCAGTGCGGTTCGCTCTACATGCACGAGGTGCCGCACATGCAGGGGAGCCATCCCTACAGCTAGGCCGGCGTGGCCGGCAGGCCGGCCAGGCCATGGTGGAGGTCACCATGAAGCTGCAAGACGAACTGCCCGTGAACAGCCGGCTCGCCACGGTGTGGCGGATCGGGGCGGGGCTCGGGGGGATCTTCCTGATCGTGTTCGGGTGCCTGGGGCTGGCCGATCACCCGGGCTTCCTCGCCACCCACGGTGACCGGATCGCCGGGCTGTCGACCAACGGGGCGCTGAGCATCCTGTCCATCGTGGCGGGCGCGATCCTGGTGGCGGGGGCGGTGATCGGCGGCAACTTCGCGTCCAACCTGAACATGGTGGTCGGCGTGCTGTTCGTCCTGTCCGGCTTCTACGGCCTGGCGGTGCTCGGGCGGCCGGACGCCAACATCCTGAACTTCCGGATGTCGAACGTGCTGTTCGCCTTCATCTTCGGGGTGATCCTGACGACCTTCGGGATGTACGGCCGGGTGAGCAGCCACCTGCCGCACGACAACCCGTTCTGGCGCGAGCGCGCGGAGCACGAGACGGCGAGGCCGTCCGGGCCGAAGACCTTCGTCAAGGTCCTCAATCCGAACCCCGGTCCGACCCACCCGGTCGGCCACTGAGCGGCCGCGGGGGCCGCCTATGCTCGGCGGCATGAGTGACATCGTCGAGCTCGACCCCGAAGACAAGAAGATCATCACCCTGGCCCGCTCGGCCCGCGCCCGCAACGGCGTCGCCGAGGGGGCCGCGGTGCGTGACGAGACCGGCCGGACGTACGTGGCCGGGACGGTCGCGCTGGAGTCGCTCCGGCTGAGCGCGCTGCAGACGGCGGTGGCGATGGCGGTGGCCAGCGGTGCGAAGTCGCTGGAGGCGGCGGCCGTGGTGAGCGAGGCCGAGCAGCCGGCCGAGGCCGACCTGGCGGCCGTCCGGGACCTCGGCGGGGCCGGGACGCCTGTGCTGCTGGCCGGTGTGGACGGGACGCTGCGGGTGGCGGCCGAGGCCCGCTGAGGGCTGCTGGGGCCCGCCGGCCTGATGCCGCGGCCCGCTGAGGGCTGCTGGGGCCCGCTGTGGCGGGCGATGGCGGCGGCCTGGCGAACACCTGCCCGAACCGAGCCGATAGTCTCACCGGGGGAGTGAACTCGGTGAGGGGGCTGGGCACATGGGGGCGGTGGCGTTCTTCGCCGGGCTGCTGCTGTTCGTGATGGGGATGGGCAAGTGGCAGGAGACCGGCTCGCCGTACTGGCTCTGGGGTTCGGTCGCCTTCCTGGTGCTGCTGGTGGTGATGTCGGTGGTCACGCGGGGTGGCCGCAAGGGCTGATCGGGCGGTGCGGGCGGGCCCGGACAGCGCGACTCCGGTGATCAGGGAGAATGGAGCACATGAGTGCCCCTTCCTCCTCGTACCGCTCCGGCTTCGCGTGCTTCGTCGGCCGACCCAACGCGGGCAAGTCGACCCTGACCAACGCTCTGGTGGGGACGAAGGTCGCGATCACCTCCGACCGCCCGCAGACCACCCGGCACACCGTGCGCGGCATCGTGCACCGCCCGGACTCCCAGCTCGTCCTGGTCGACACCCCCGGCCTGCACAAGCCGCGCACCCTGCTCGGCGAGCGCCTCAACGACCTGGTCCGCAGCACCTGGGCCGAGGTCGACGTGATCGGCTTCTGCCTGCCCGCCGACCAGAAGCTCGGCCCCGGCGACAAGTTCATCGCCAAGGAACTCGCCGAGGTCAAGAAGACCCCCAAGGTCGCCATCGTCACCAAGACCGACCTGGTCGACTCCAAGCGGCTCGCCGAGCAGCTGATCGCCATCCACCAGCTCGGTGAGGAACTGGGCATCGAGTGGGCCGAGATCATCCCGGTCTCGGCCGTCGGCGACAAGCAGGTGGAACTGGTCGGCGACCTGATCACCAAGCTGCTGCCGGAGGGCATGCCGCTCTACCCGGACGGCGACCTCACCGACGAGCCCGAGCAGATCATGGTCGCGGAGCTGATCCGCGAGGCCGCCCTGGAGGGCGTCCGGGACGAGCTGCCGCACTCGCTGGCCGTCGTGGTCGAGGAGATGCTCCCGCGCGAGGGCCGCCCGGCGGACCGCCCGCTGCTGGACATCCACGCCAACGTCTACATCGAGCGGCAGAGCCAGAAGGCGATCGTCATCGGCGCCAAGGGCGCGCGGCTCAAGCACGTCGGCACCACCGCCCGCAAGCACATCGAGGCGCTGCTCGGCACGCCGGTCTACCTGGACCTGCACGTCAAGGTGGCCAAGGACTGGCAGCGCGACCCGAAGCAGCTGCGCAAGCTCGGCTTCTGAGCCCCGGTTCCCGCCGAAGGCCCGCCCGGATCCGTCGATCGGGCGGGCCTTCGGCGGGTCCGGGGGCCGGTGGGGCTACGCGCCCTCGCGCAGGACCAGCGACACCAGCTCGCGCTGCGAGTCGGTGAGCT
The DNA here is from genome assembly GCF_040685395.1 of Kitasatospora sp. NPDC088779. Classification (NCBI taxonomy): domain Bacteria; kingdom Bacillati; phylum Actinomycetota; class Actinomycetes; order Kitasatosporales; family Streptomycetaceae; genus Kitasatospora; species Kitasatospora sp. NPDC088779. The sequence continues at coordinate 138,402 of NZ_JBFBHW010000013.1, forward strand.
TCGGGTCGGCGCAGTAGACCGTCCGGCCGTCGACGGTGATCTCGTAGTGGAAGCCGTCCGGCACCCCGTACGAGGGCGCCCGCAGCCCGCCCGCGACGGCCTCGCGGGCGAGCGCGTGGACGTGCGGGGCGTCCGTGCGGTCGACGGTGTCGAGTTCCGCATGGCGGACGATCCCCGCGAAGCCGCCGGTCCGGGTCACCTGGATACGCATGGTGTCCATGGTGCTACCAGGGGAGGGAGTTTGCCGGTCTTTTCCCGGACCGTGACCTTAAGCGCGGCTCAACCCGGTCTCAACCGGTCCTCGGTCGGGGCCGTCGTCGGGGCCGCCGCCGAGGCCTGAGGGGTTCGGCCGGGGCCGCCTGAGGGGTTCAGCCGGGGCTGACGCCCACCTGCGCCCAGGAGGCCGTCACGGTGTCCGCCACCGAGGACTGGTCGGGGTAGCGGGCCTTGGCGGCGGCCACGGTGGCCTGGGCGAAGGCGGTGAAGTCGGCGTCGGCGGCCAGCCGGCCGCCGGTCAGGGCGTCGTACCAGATCCGCCCGGCGCGGTCCCAGGCCTGGCCGCCGAGGGCGGTGGCCAGCAGGTAGAACGCGTGGTTGGGGATGCCGGAGTTGATGTGCACGCCGCCGTTGTCGTCGGTGGTGTCCACGTAGTCCCGCATGTGCGCGGGCTGCGGGTCCTTGCCGAGCCGGGGGTCGTCGTAGGCGGTGCCGGGGGCCTTCATCGAGCGCAGCGCCACGCCCTGGATGCCGGGGGCGAGCAGGCCGGCGCCGATCAGCCAGTCGGCGTGGGCGGCGTCCTGGCCCAGCGAGTGCTGCTTGACCAGCGAGCCGAAGACGTCGGAGACCGACTCGTTGAGCGCGCCGGGCTGGTCCTGGTACTGCAGGCCGGCGGTGAACTGGGTGACGCCGTGGGTGAGTTCGTGGCCGATGACGTCGACGCAGGCGGTGAAGTCGCCGAAGATCTCGCCGTCGCCGTCGCCGAAGACCATCTGGTGGCCGTTCCAGAAGGCGTTGTCGTAGTCCTGGCCGTAGTGCACGGTGGCGTCCAGGCGCAGCCCCCGGTTGTCGATCGAGCGGCGGCCGAAGACGGTGGCGTACAGGGCGAAGGTGTCGCCGAGGCCGTCGTAGGCGTGGTTGACGGACTGGTCGGCGACCGGGGCCTGGCCCTCGGTGCGGACGGTCCGGCCGGGCAGCCGCTGGCTGTGGGCGGTGTCGGCGATCAGCCGGCTGGGGGTCGGGCCGGTGCTGACGGGCGGGGGAGGGGCGAGGCGGGCCGCGCGGTGCGCGGTGTCGAGCAGGAGGGAGCGGACGGCGGGCTCGTGACCGGCCTCGGCGAGGCGGTCCAGGACGTACGGCGGGACGATCGCGCAGATCGGAACTGCTGCAGTCATGTGGCCCAGGGTGAGGCCTCGATGACCGGTTGTCACCACTCTTGGCGTGACCGGTCGGTGTCTCAAGGGGTGGAACGGTGGCCCGGATCACTTCGGGGGCGCGCGGCCCTGGGTTACGCTGGGGCCATCATGCGCAACGGGCTGCTTCTTCTTAGCTGCCGCGTCGAGGGCCTGTAGTCCACAGGGCCGGCTCCCTCGCCGCGGGGATCGAGCTGTGCGCGTCATCCGGCGATCCAACGGAGGGTCGCGAGCGGCAGCTGCCGGCCAGTCGGTGTTGACCACCCCGGCCCGCCCCCGCACCACGCATCACAGGAAGCCGAGAGTCATTCCATGACCGAGCAGAGCTCCGCCGCGCCCATCCCCGCCGGTCGCGCCTTCGTCGACCGCCCCACCCCGATCACCGCCGCGTCCGTGCGCCAGCTGCCCTCCGGCATGCGGTACGGGCGCTACCTGCCGTTCGACACCGTCGACCTGCCGGACCGCACCTGGCCGAGCAAGGTGATCACCAAGGCGCCGCGCTGGCTCTCCACCGACCTGCGGGACGGCAACCAGGCGCTGATCGACCCGATGTCCCCGGCCCGCAAGCGCAAGATGTTCGACCTGCTGGTCGCGATGGGCTACAAGGAGATCGAGGTCGGCTTCCCGTCCTCCGGCGCCACCGACCACGCCTTCGTGCGGTCGCTGATCGAGGAGGGGGCGATCCCCGAGGACGTCACCATCTCGGTGCTGACGCAGGCCCGCGAGGAGCTGATCGAGAAGACCGTCGAGTCGCTGGTCGGCGCCCCGCGCGCGACGGTCCACCTGTACAACGCGACGGCGCCGCTGTTCCGCCGGGTGGTGTTCCGCAACGACCGGGCCGCGACCAAGGCGATCGCCACCGACGGCACCCGGCTGGTGATGGAGTACGCCGAGAAGCTGCTGGGCGAGGAGACCGTCTTCGGCTACCAGTACTCGCCGGAGATCTTCGTGGACACCGAGCTGGACTTCGCGCTGGAGGTCTGCGAGGCGGTCATGGACGTCTGGCAGCCGGGCGAGGGCCGCGAGATCATCCTGAACCTGCCGGCCACCATCGAGCGGGCCACCCCGAACGTGCAGGCCGACCAGTTCGAGTGGATGTCGCGCAACCTGTCGCGCCGCGAGTTCGTCTGCCTGTCGGTGCACCCGCACAACGACCGCGGCACCGCCGTCGCCTCCGCCGAACTGGCCTACATGGCGGGCGCGGACCGCATCGAGGGCTGCCTGTTCGGCCAGGGCGAGCGGACGGGCAACGTCGACCTGGTGACCCTGGGCATGAACCTGTTCTCGCAGGGCATCGACCCGCAGATCGACTTCTCCGACATCGACGAGGTGCGCCGCACCGCCGAGTACTGCAACCAGATGGAGGTGCACCCGCGCCACCCGTACGCCGGCGACCTGGTGTACACCTCCTTCTCCGGCTCGCACCAGGACGCCATCAAGAAGGGCTTCGACGCCCTGGAGGCGGACGCCGCGGCGGCGGGCGTCCCGGTGGGGGAGCACACCTGGGGCGTGCCGTACCTGCCGATCGACCCGAAGGACGTCGGCCGCACCTACGAGGCGGTCATCCGGGTCAACAGCCAGTCCGGCAAGGGCGGTGTGGCGTACGTCCTGAAGAACGACCACAAGCTGGACCTGCCGCGCCGGATGCAGATCGAGTTCTCCCGGATCATCCAGGCCAAGACCGACGCCGAGGGCGGCGAGGTCACCCCGGCCGAGATCTGGCGGGTCTTCGAGGACGAGTACCTGCCGACCCCGGACAACCCGTGGGGCCGGATCTCGCTGAGCGGTTCGCGCACCCTGACCACCGAGGACGGCCGGGACGCGCTGATCGCCGGCGCGCTGGTGGACTCGGTACCGGTGACCCTGACCGGTGTCGGCAACGGCCCGGTCTCCGCCTTCACGGACGCGCTGGCCCGGATCGGCCTGGACGTCCGCGTCCTGGACTACGCCGAGCACGCGCTGAGCGAGGGCGGCGACGCCCAGGCCGCCGCGTACGTCGAGTGCGCGGTGGACGGCAAGGTGCTGTGGGGCGTCGGCATCGACGGCAACACCGTGCTGGCCTCGCTGAAGGCGATCATCAGCGCCGTCAACCGGGCACAGCGCGGGTAGTTCGTACGAGTGAGATGTGGCGGGGCCGTCCTCCGGGGCGGCCCTTCGCCGCGCCTGGGGCCAGTTGTGTCCTGCGCCACATTTTTTCGGGTCGGAAGCCGTTCGAGGTACTGACACGTGCCGGTAACCATGGCAACATCGATCCACCGGAAAGCCGGGTCGGTGGGACGGCCTCGGTGTCCGGTCGCGTGACCTGCCCATTGTTGTGCAGGCCGTCTGCCATGTCTGGGGAGTGGCGCCGTGACCAGGTTGTGGGGTGTTCGCCCGCGGTGGCGGACTGACGTTCTCGGTGACTTCTTCTGTCCGGGCTGTGGCGGGGACCGCAACTACCGCCGGCAGCACGGTCGGCGGTGGCTGCGGTTGCTGGGGACCCCGGTGGCCCCGCTCGGCCCGGTGATCGGCAGCGTGCAGTGCACCAGCTGCCACGGTCGCTACGGCGTCGAGAGCCTGGAACAGCCCACCTCCGTACGGCTCGGCGCGATGCTGCGGGACGCGCAGTACACCATCGCGCTCGCCCTGCTCGCGGCCGGCGGCACCGCGCACCGCGCGGCCCGCGAGGCGGCCTGCACGGCGGTGCGCGAGGCCGGGTTCGAGGACTGCGGCGAGGCCCAGGTGCTGGCCGCGCTCGCCGCGCTGTCCGGGCTCGGCGGCGAACTCTACGACGCCCACGGGATGGCCGGCGGCCTGGCCGTGGAACTGCACGCGGTGCTCGAACCGCTCGCCCCGCACCTGGCCCACCAGGGCCGGGAGCGGCTGCTGCTGCAGGGCGCGGCGATCGCCCTGTCCGACGGGCGCTACCTGCCGCAGGAGCGCGAGGCGCTGGCCGCGGTCGGGCGCTGTCTGGATCTACCGCAGTCGCGGGTCGGGGCGCTGCTGGAGGCGGCGACCCGGGCTCCGTACTAGACCTTCTCCGCAGTAACCCGGACGTCCTCCGCAGGACGGGACGTCCTCCGCAGTACCGGACCCGCTCCGCAGTGCCGGGCCCGCCGCGCAACCCCCGAGCCATCTCCGATCCCCCACAAAACGGGCCCGAAATCCCCCTCCGGGCCCGCCGTGACCCGCACCGATCGGTCCTCCCCCACGGACTCGGTGCGGGCAACACGGCTGTCGGCGGCCGGGGCGTGCCGTGGGGGAGAATGGCTCCCATGAGTCTTTTCCGGGACGACGGCGTCGTGCTGCGGGCGCAGAAGCTCGGCGAGGCCGATCGGATCATCACCCTGTTGACCCGGCACCACGGCAAGGTGCGGGCGGTGGCGCGCGGGGTGCGCAAGACCAAGTCCAAGTTCGGCGCCCGTCTGGAGCCGTTCTCGCACGTGGACGTGCAGTTCTTCAGCCGGGGGAGTGAGCTGATCGGCCGCGGGTTGCCGCTGTGCACCCAGGTGGAGACGATCGCGCCGTACGGCGGTTCGATCGTCACCGACTACGGCCGCTACACCGCCGGGACGGCGATGCTGGAGACGGCCGAGCGGTTCGCCGAGAACGAGGGCGAACCGGCCGTCCAGCAGTACCTGCTGCTGGTGGGCGCCCTGCGCACGCTGGCGGCCGGGCTGCACGAGTCGCACCTGGTGATGGACGCCTTCCTGCTGCGCTCGCTCGCGGTGAACGGGTACGGCGCGAGCTTCACGGACTGCGCCAAATGCGGGCTGGAGGGGCCGAACCGTTTCTTCTCCCTTCCCGCGGGCGGGGTCCTCTGCCCGGACTGCCGAGTGCCCGGATGTGCCGTACCCTCCCCTGAGACACTGGTACTGCTCGGGGCGCTGCTGTCAGGGGACTGGCAGACGGCCGATTCCTGCGAGCCGAGGTACTGGCGGGAGGGCAGCGGCCTGGTCGCGGCCTATCTGCAGTGGCATTTGGAGCGGGGCATCCGCTCGATGAGATACGTGGAGAAGTGAGCACATGGCAGCGCGACGGCTCTTCGGCGGCGGCAAACAGAGGGAGTACCTCCCCCCGACCCCGCACCCCAGTGGCGCACAGCCCCCGAAGATTCCCGGCGAGCTGGTCCCCGGCCACGTCGCCATCGTGATGGACGGCAACGGCCGCTGGGCCAAGGAGCGCGGACTGCCCCGCACCGAGGGCCACAAGGTCGGCGAGTCGGTCGTGCTGGACGTCCTCAAGGGCGCGATCGAGCTCGGCGTGAAGAACATCTCGCTGTACGCGTTCTCCACCGAGAACTGGAAGCGCTCGCCCGACGAGGTGAAGTTCCTGATGAACTTCAACCGGGACGTCATCCACCGCCGCCGCGACGAGATGGACGCGATGGGCGTGCGGGTCCGCTGGGCGGGCCGGATGCCGAAGCTGTGGAAGAGCGTCGTCCAGGAGCTCCAGGTCGCCGAGGAGCAGACCAAGGACAACGACGCCGTCACGCTCTACATGTGCGTCAACTACGGTGGCCGGGCCGAGCTCGCGGACGCCGCGGCGGCCCTCGCGGCCGACGTCGCCGCCGGGAAGCTGGACCCGAAGAAGGTCAACGAGAAGACCCTCGCCAAGTACATGTACCACCCGGACATGCCGGACGTGGACCTGTTCCTGCGCCCCAGCGGCGAGCAGCGCACCTCCAACTTCCTGCTCTGGCAGTCCGCGTACGCCGAGTTCGTGTTCCAGGACGTGCTCTGGCCGGACTTCGACCGCCGCGACCTGTGGCGTGCCTGCGAGCAGTACGCGAGGCGCGACCGCCGCTTCGGCGGGGCGATCCCGAACGAGGTGCCCGAGCCGCTGGACCTGCCCACCCAGCGCTGACGCGGTACGGCGGCGGTACGGCGAAGGGCCCGTGGGAATCGCTCCCACGGGCCCTTCGCCGTACCGCCGCTCCGCTGCTCAGGCCTTCTTGGCGCACTCCGCGCAGGTGCCGAAGATCTCCAGGGTGTGCGCGATGTCGCTGAACCCGTGCTCCGCGGCGACCGCGTTGGCCCAGCGCTCCACCGCCGGGCCCTCCACCTCGACGGTGGCGCCGCAGTGCCGGCACACCAGGTGGTGGTGGTGCCCGCTGCTGCACCGGCGGTAGACGGCCTCGCCGTCGGCGGTGCGCAGCACGTCCACCTCGCCGGCGTCGGCGAGCGACTGGAGGGTGCGATAGACCGTGGTCAGACCGACGGAGTCCCCGCGGTGCTTGAGCATGTCGTGGAGCTCCTGCGCGCTGCGGAAGTCCTCGATCTCGTCCAGGGCCGCCGAGACGGCGGCACGTTGCCGGGTCGAGCGGGCGCGCGGCGACGGGCCTGCGGTGGTCACCGTGGGTCCTCCTGGGGTGGTGGGCGTCTCGCACCTCATTGTGCCAGCCCCGCCCCCCGCTCCGGAGTGATCGCGTCGGAGGAACCGCGGCCCGGGAGTTGCCCCGGGATCTGTCCCGGGGACTGCCCCGGGAATTCTTCCGGGAGTTGACCCGGGAACTGTTCCGGCAGGGCGACGTCGCAGACCTTCGGTCCGGGGTCCGCGACGCCCCTGCGGTGGCGCCGCCGGGCGAGCGGCGCGGCGAGCAGGCTGAACACCGCGAAGACCGCGATGGCGAGCAGCACGATGGCCGGGCCGGAGGGCACGTTGAGGTGGTAGGAGCCGGTGACGCCGGCCAGCGAGACCACCACGCCGAGCGCGATCGAGGCCGCCTGGGTGGCGGCGAACGACCGGGTGAGCTGCTGGGCGGCGACCACCGGGACCACCATCAGGGCACTGACCAGCAGCAGCCCGACCACCCGCATCGCGACGGTGACGGTGACGGCGGCCATCACCGCGAGCAGCAGGTTGAGCGTGCGCACCGGCAGGCCGGTGACCCGGGCGAAGTCCTCGTCCTGGCAGATCGCGAAGAGCTGTCGGCGCAGGCCGACGGTGACCGCGACGACCACCGCGCCGAGCACCGCGATGGTGATCAGGTCGGTCGGGGCGACGGTGAGGATGGAGCCCCACAGGTAGCTCTCCAGCGAGCCGGCGCCGGCCTGGGCGGAGAGCGAGACGAGCAGCTTGCCGCAGGCCATGCCGCCGTAGAAGAGCATCGCCAGGGCGATGTCGCCGCGCTGGTTGCCGCGCGAGCGGACCAGTTCCATCGTGACGGCGCCGAGCACGCAGACCAGCACGGCCATCCAGACCGGGCTGGTCTGGAAGATGAAGCCGAGGCCGACGCCGGTCATCGCGACGTGTCCCATGCCGTCGCCCATCAGGGCCTGCCGGCGCTGCACCAGGTAGATGCCGACGGCCGGTGCGGTGATCCCGACCAGGACGGCGGCGAGCAGGGCGCGCTGCATGAAGTCGTAGGAGAGCATCTCGGTCATGCCAGCAGCCTCGGCGGGGTGTGGTCGGCGTGCGGGTGGACGTGGTCGTGGCCGGGCAGCGCGTGCAGGCCGGTGTTGGGCACGGGCGGGCCGTCGTGCGCGACGCAGCCGTCCCGCAGCACCACGGCGCGGTCGATCAGCGGTTCCAGCGGCCCGAGTTCGTGCAGCACGAGGAGGACGGCGGCGCCGCGGGCGACCTCGGCGCGCAGGGTGTCGGCGAGCACCTGCTGGCTGGCGGCGTCCACGCCGGCCATCGGCTCGTCCATGATCAGCAGGTCGGGGGTGCCGACCAGGGCGCGGGCGATCAGCACCCGCTGCTGCTGGCCGCCGGACAGGTCGGCGACGCCGTCCCCGGCCCGCTCCAGCATGCCGACGGCGGCCAGCGCGCGGTCCACCGCCGCGCGGTCCCGGCGGCGGAACGGCAGCAGCCGGTGCTGCGGCAGCCGCCCGGTGGAGACCACTTCGCGCACGGTGGCCGGCACGCCGGAGGCGGCGGTGGTGCGCTGCGGGACGTACCCGATCCGGTGCCAGGCGCGGAAGCCGGCGTACGGGATGCCGAACAGCTCCAGCGTGCCCTGCCCCAGCGGGACGGAGCCGATCACGGCCTTGACGGTGGTGGACTTGCCGGAGCCGTTGGCGCCGAGCAGGGCGACCACCTCGCCGGGCTGGACGGTGAGGTCGACGCCGCGCAGCACCGGCCGACCGCCGCGCGAGGCGACGGCGTCGCGGAGGCGGACGGCCGGGGGTATCGGGTGGGTCATGGTGCTGTCGTCCCGTCAGCTGGTGGGGGTGCCGGTCGTGGTGGGAGTGGTGCCGGTCGCGGCGGGGGTGGCGCCGAGGGCGGCCTGGAGGTTGGCCAGGTTCTGCTTCATGACCGAGAGGTAGTCCTCCTTGCCCGGGTCCTTGACGCCCTCCAGCGGGTCCAGTACGGCGGTCTTGAGGCCGAGGTCCTTGGCGACGGTGTCGGCGAGCTTGGGGCTGACCAGGGTCTCGAAGAAGATCGTGGTGACGCCGTTGTCCTTGGCGGCCTTCTGCACCTCGGCGAGGCGGGCCGGGGTGGGCTCGGACTCGGGGTCGACGCCGTTGATGGCGACCTGGGTGAGGCCGTAGTGGTCGGCGAGGTAGCCGAAGGCGGCGTGGCTGGTGACGAAGGTCTTGGACTTGGCGTCCTTCAGGCCGTCCCGGAACTCCTGGTCCAGCGCCGTCAGCCGACCGACCAGGTCGTCGGTGTTCTTGCGGTAGTCGTCGGCGTGGGCCGGGTCGGCCTTGGCGAACCCGTCGCCGACGCTCTTGGCGATCGCCGCGTAGCGGGTCGGGTCGAGCCAGATGTGCGGGTCGCCGGCCGGGCCGTCGTGCTGGTGGCCGTCGGCCTCGGTGCCCTCGTCGAGGTGGTGGTCGACCAGCGGGCTGGCGGCGGTGGCGTCGATCTTGTACTTGGCCGAGGACTGGCCGACGGCCTGGTCGACGGTGGGCTGGAGGCCCTTGAGGTAGATGATCGCGTCGGACTTCTGGACGGTGGCGACCTGCTTGGCGGTGAGCTCCAGGTCGTGCGGCTCGACGCCGGCCGCGGTGAGGTCGGTGACCGCGACATGCTCCTTGCCGATCTGCTGGGCCAGGTACTCCATCGGGTAGAAGGAGGCGACGACCTTCAGCTTGCCGTCGGCGCTCTGGGCGCTGCTGCTGCCACCGCAGGCGGTCAGGACGAGGGAGGCGGTGAGGGCGGTGGCGGCGATGGCTATGGAGCTGCGGGTACGTCGTCCGATCATCATGACAATCATTCTCATCTTATCTGGAAATGATTGTCAACTCACTCGGACGGGTGAACGGCAGGTAGCCGTGGCTGGGAGGGGCCGGACGATACCGATTTGAACCCCGTACCCATATGGCCGGTAACCTGAGGTATTCGGGTACGCGCAACCAGCCGTGCCCTGACCGTGCCGTACGTACTGAAGAGAGCACTGTGGCCGCCGACAAGATCGACACGATCGTCAGCCTGAGCAAGCGCCGTGGCTTCGTCTACCCCTGCAGCGAGATCTACGGCGGCACGCGTGCCGCCTGGGACTACGGGCCGCTGGGCGTCGAACTCAAGGAGAACATCAAGCGCCAGTGGTGGCGCGCGATGGTCCAGGCCCGTGAGGACGTCGTGGGACTCGACTCGTCGGTGATCCTCGCGCGCGAGGTGTGGGAGGCCTCCGGCCACGTCGCCACCTTCAACGACCCGCTGACCGAGTGCCTCTCCTGCCACAAGCGCCACCGGGCCGACCACCTGGAGGAGAAGTACGAGGCCAAGCACGGCTTCCCGCCGCCGAACGGCCTCAAGGACGTCAACTGCCCCGACTGCGGCACCAAGGGCCAGTTCACCGAGCCCAAGGACTTCTCGGGCATGCTGAAGACCCACCTCGGCGTCACCGAGGAGGCCAGCGGCCTGGCCTTCCTGCGGCCCGAGACCGCCCAGGGCATCTTCACCAACTTCAAGGCCGTCCAGACCACGTCGCGCAAGAAGCCGCCGTTCGGCATCGCCCAGACCGGCAAGAGCTTCCGCAACGAGATCACCCCCGGCAACTTCATCTTCCGCACCCGCGAGTTCGAGCAGATGGAGATGGAGTTCTTCGTCAAGCCGGGCGAGGACGAGCAGTGGCACGAGTACTGGCTCCAGCAGCGCTGGGACTGGTACGTCGGCCTGGGCCTGCGCACCGAGAACATGCGCTTCTTCGAGCACCCGAAGGAGAAGCTCTCCCACTACGCCAAGCGCACGGTGGACATCGAGTACCGCTTCAACTTCGGCGGCAGCGAGTTCTCGGAGCTGGAGGGCGTCGCCAACCGCACCGACTACGACCTGCGGGTGCACAGCGAGGCGTCCGGCCAGGACCTCAAGTACTTCGACCAGGAGAGCGGCGAGCGGTACTTCCCGTACGTCATCGAGCCGGCGGCCGGCCTCAACCGCGCCATGCTGGCCTTCCTGATCGACGCCTACTTCGAGGACGAGGCGCCCAACGCCAAGGGCGTCATGGAGAAGCGCGTCGGCATGCGGCTCGACCCGCGCCTGGCCCCGGTCAAGGTCGCCGTCCTGCCGCTGTCGCGCAACGCCGACCTCTCCCCGAAGGCCCGCGGCCTCGCCGCCGACCTGCGCACCGCGTGGAACGTCGAGTTCGACGACGCCGGCGCCATCGGCAAGCGCTACCGCCGCCAGGACGAGATCGGCACGCCGTTCTGCGTCACCGTCGACTTCGACACCCTCGAGGACAACGCGGTGACCGTCCGCGACCGCGACACCATGTCGCAGGAGCGCGTCTCGCTCGACCAGGTCAAGGCGTACCTGGGTGCGCGGCTGATCGGCTGCTGAGCCTGCTCAGCTCTTCTGGAGCCCTCGTTCGCCCCGGTCCGTCCGGGGCGGGCGGGGGCTCCCGCGTGTTCCCGCCGTTCCCGCCCTCCGCTCACCGTCTGCGCTTACCGTCTGCCCCAGCGGGAACGGGGGGCCGCGGCCGGTTCGGTCGGCAGGCCGGCGCTGCGCAGGGCGGCCAGCGTCGTCCGGTGCCGGGCGCCGTCGGCGAGCAGCGCGGCGAGCAACCGCCCGTACAGCTCCGGGCTGGTGTCCAACGCGGCCGCCAGCTTGACCAGCTCCACCGGCGGGCGCAGCGCCGCCAGCTCGTACAGCAGGACGGTCGCGAGCTCGGCCGGCAGCTCCGTCGCCAGCGCGGCCAGCTCCGCCGTCGGCCGGCCGGCCGCCTGGCGCAGCAGCGTCCGCACGTCGGCGTGCCGGCCCGTGCGGCGCAGACCGGTCGCCAGCGCCGTCAGCTCCGGCGTCGGTGCCGAACCCCACTCCCACAGCAGCGTCGCGCCGTCCGCGCCCTGCCCGGCCCGCTCCAGCGCGGCCAGCAGGGCGGGCAGGGCCGACGCCGGATAGCCCCAGAACGCGTGGAACAGTTCCGCCGCCTCCTCCGCCAGCCCCAGCTCGCGCAACTCCGCCAGCATCGCCACCGCCTGCTCGGGGGCGCACTGCGCGGCGCTCCTGGCCAGGTGCAGGGACGCGCCCGTCGGGCCGCGTCGGGAGAGCATGCCGGCCAGCAGCGCGGCGTCCGCCGGATCGAGGCCGGTGGCCGCCCGGGACAGCAGCTCCGTCGCCTCGGCGAAGGCGCCGGCGCGGTGCAGGGCCGCCACCCGCTCGGCGAGGGCGCCGATGTCGGGTCGGGCGGGTCGGGCGGGTCGGTCCTGGGGCGGCGGGGCCTGGGCCGGTTGCGGCTCCGGCTGTCGGTTCCGCAGTCGGTTCTCCAACGCCTCCAGTCGATCGCTCAGTTGGAGGCAGCGGGCGCCCAGGCCCTCGCGCAGGGCGCGCGCCTGCGCCAGCTGCCGCAGCAAGTCCCCGTCCGGCCGCTGGCGGCCCGGCGCCGCCCGGATCGCCTCGTTCAACCGCCGCTCCCGCTGGCTCGCGTAGCGGCTCGCGCGCAGTAACTCGTCCAGCTCCGACCGGAGTTCGTACGCCTGTTGCTCGCCCTCCGGGTCCTGGCCCGCGGATTGTGCCGTCGGCCGCATGCGCATGATCGCCCCACCCCGTCCATCTCTCCCCTGACTGCGGGACATCCTGGCGTCGCTATATGGCGGGGGAGTTAAGGGAGCGCGTCCAGTCGTGCGCGACTGGTGTCAAGGAGCGCGCAGACGGCGGTCGTTGCGAGAAGTGCGCCGGTCGCGCTCCGCGGCGGGCCGACCGCCCTCATGCGGCCAGCCGTGCCCGCGCCTCCATCAGGGCGAAGCCGAGCAGGTTCAACCCCTGCCACTCGTCGGGCCGTTCCGCGCGGATGTCGTCGGCCGCGAGCCCGATGCCCCAGATCCGGTCCACCGGGCTGGCCTCGACCAGGACGCGGTCGCCGGTGCCCAGCAGGTAGGCGCGCAGCGCCTCGTCCTGGCCGAACTTCGCGACGTTCCCCTCGACGACCAGCTCGAACCGGCCGGCCGTCCAGGCCGCGTCGTCGAACCCCTTGACCAGCCGCCCCAGCTTCTTCGCCTCGGCCGGCGTGCGGGCCGCCAGCACCTGCTGCTCGATGGCCTCGTCCCCGAACATCCGGGCCTTCCCCGCCATCATCCAGTGCTCGGCGGACGCGTACGCCACCCCGTCGACGGTGAACTCCCCGGGCCACCACTGGCTCAGGCACTCCTGCCGCGTCCCCCCGCCCTTCCGTTCGGTGTGCCCCCAGAACATCAGCCACTTCGGCCGCACCCCGGTGGCCATCAGTGCCGCCAGCTCCACCCGGCTACGGACGTCGGCAGAGGTCCCCACGCGCATCTCGCTCATATCGTCATTCTGACGCAAAGGGGGCCGTCGGGCCAGCGGGTTTTCGGTGGCCGGCCGGGTCAGTTGACGGGCAGGGCGTTCGCCATGTCCCGGAAGCGGGGCGACACGCGCATCAAGCCGTCCGAGCCGACGTTGAGGTTCTCGATCCAGCCGTCCCGGTACCAGAAGAGCGACGGGGTCAGCGGGGCCGGATCGCCGGCCGCGAGCTCCTTCGACAGGTCGATCAGGAAGCGGATGGCGTTCAGCGACAGGCTGGTGCGGATCGGCACGGCGCAGAGCGCGTTGTTCGTCGGCAGGGCGACCAGGGCCCCGTTGGGCAGCTCGACGCCCCCTCCCAGGGCGTTCTCCAGGCGCAGCGCGTGGGCGGCTCCGGGCCAGGCCCCCATGCCGTTGACGGTGTGGATGGTGTCGCCGTTGGACGCGTCGAAGACCTGCCGGTTGAGTTGCTCGGTGGCCAGGTTCGCGAAGGCCCGCTCCCACAGCTCGGCCCGGCTGATGCTCCACTGGTCGGCGGCGTGTTCGGCTATCGACAGGGCCTCGGTCTTGCCGGCCCGCTTGCCGGCGTCCACGCAGAGGACGACCGACAGCTCGTCGTCGATCTGCCGTGCCATCGGATCGGGCCCCAGGCCGCGGCTCCTGGTGATCAGGAGCCGCAGCCGGTCCCGGACCTCGAAGACCGAGATCGTCGCGAGCGCCTGGCACGGGCCGTGCTCGTCGCACAGCGGCCTCGGAAGGTTCTTGCGGCTGCCGAACAGTGGCATGGGTGACTCCCCGGGTGGTTGCGGTGGTCGGACCGAGCCACAGCATTCCATCGGTTGGCCCTGCCGTCCCGAGATCACCCCATTCCCGGAAGTGTTCTGTCGAGCCGTCAGGTAGTGGTGTGCTCCCAGCGGAGGGCGGGGTGGCCGTCGACCCAGTAGTGGGTCGCCCGGTCGGTGATCCGCAGGCGGACGGCGGTGAGGTCGGGGCGGCCGGCCTCCTGCCAGGCGGTGAGGATGCGCTCGACCTCGTCCCACAGGGCGACCGGGCCGCTCTGGTGGACCGTCCAGCCGTAGGTGTCGTCGGCGACCTCGGCGACGGATCCGGGGATGGACAGGCAGTAGATCGACTCCAGATCCTCCCCGATTGAGACGGTGAACTTGGACTCTGGGAAGGAGAGTTGGGCGAGAATGGCCGGCGCTGGGTTGTTGAGGAGGGTGGGGGAGACGTGCGCCAGTCGCTTCGGCTCGGTGGTTGCCGCCCGGGCCGTGAGGTTGCCGACCGGGGGCACCGGGCGATCGGGCCGGACGGGAGGGAGGGCGGAGCGGCCGATGATCCGGCCGTCGGCGGTGCCGTCCGCGTGGACGGTGACCTTGGCCAGGCCGGCGCCCTCGGGCCAGGTGCCGACCGTGGCCAGGATCGTGCCGCCGGGTTTGGTCTGCCGCACCCAGGTGTGGGGGATGCGGCGCACCGCGTGGGTGGCGATCACCCGGTCGTGCGTGACCTCGGGGTCGCCCTCGGCGGTGGTGACGTTGCGCTCGCCGAGGAGGTGGCGGAGCAGGGCCGTCGAGTAGCCCGTGCCGGCGCCGATCTCCAGCACGGTGTGCCCGTCCTCGGCGCCCAGGGCGTCGATCATGCGGACGGTGGAGGCCGGGGCGGTGGTGGAGGCGGTGGGGAAGCCCCGGACGGGCGCGGAGACCTGGTCGGCGGTCAGATGCCCGTTGAGCTGGGTGACCAGCGACCGATTGCTGTGCGCGAGTTCGACCCACTCCGCCGGATCGGCGCCGCGCTCGGTCACCGGCCGCCAGCGGCGCCTGCCGGTGGACACGAACACCCCGGGCCGCAGGAACGGCTCCCGGGGCACGGCCTCCACGGCGGCGCGCAGTGCCGGGCTGGTCAGGGCGCCGTCCGCCTCAAGCCGGTCGGCGAGTGTTCGGCGCGCGGCTGCGGTGTCCGGGGTCACGGTTCTCCCTCCTGGGGCGGGTGTGTACGTCTGTGCTGGATCGCCTTGCTGAGTGCGGAGTTGACCAGCACGGTGACAACGCAGAGTACGAGGAGGAAGAAGAGGTTCGCCATGCTGGGGTCGCTGTGGCGAAGCGGGCGGGAGGCGAGTGCCCCTGCGCCCGCCCCGGTCGCGATGGAGAACGCTGCGGCGGCGACCAGGGCGGGGTGGGGGCGGGTCGGTAGCGCCACGAGTTCTGCGGGGGCGGCGGGCCGATGTCCTCGGGTCGGGCCGTCCACTCGACGCCGCCATGGGGAGGGCGGAGGTGGAGGAGGCCGGCGACGAGGTCCATGACGACGCCGAGTCGCCCGGTGCGGCTGTCGTGGACGAGAGCGGCGTCGGGGGCGGTGGGGGTGGCGGCCGTCACGGGGTGAGCCAGCTGTCGAGCCGCACGGTGACCAACTTCCCGTTCGCACCCACGACTTTGGCGGCGAGGGGCACGCCGCCCGGCGCGTTGAGCGTGACGGTCGCACCGACGGAGGGGTGCCACGGCTGCTGGTCGGCCTGCTCGCGACGGGCGCGGACGCCGGCGCGGAGCACGTCGACGATCTGGACGACTACGGAGGTCGGGGCGGCGCCGAGGTCGATCAGGACGATGCCGGTGACGGAGGCGCACGCCCAGTCGATTCCGGGGGAGGGGAGTTGGGTACCGGCGTAGGCGAGGGTCGCCTTGAGGTCGTCGAGGGCGTCGGCGGCCTCGCGGCGGTCCTCGGCGGTGATTTTTCTGAGCATGGAAGCCATGGCGTTCGGATTTCCTTGCGTGACGAGACTGTCCGGAAATATGGCAATCGACTGACCGGCAATGATCGCGCTGTGTCATCGCTCGATCACGATCCGATGCTCCACCTTGGCGTGGGCCGTTCCTACTGTGTTTGCGGGACGTTTGGGACACTTCGCGGCTATGGTTCGTCCCGTCCCCGATGTGCTGCGGAGATGGAATATGAACCATGGTCTTCGACGCGCCTTGGCCAGTGCCAAGATGACGGAAGCGCAGCTGGCTGAGGCGTGTGGAGTCGACGCCAAGACCGTCAGCCGATGGATCGCCGATCCCGGCCGTACTCCCCATGCTCGACATCGATGGGCGGCTTGTAGGGCGCTAGGTGAGGAGGAAGTCGCTTTGTGGCCTACTACTGCCCGCTCGACCCTTAGGACTGGCCCTGACCGAGAGGTTGTCCAGGTATTTCCGTACCGCTCGGCGGCGCCGTCCTCGCTCTGGCGATCGCTGATTACCAAGGCCGAGCGTGAGTTGACGTTCGCCGGCTACACCAACTACTTCCTGTGGCTTGAGCAGGCGAACCTTGCCGGTGCGTTGCGGCGGAAGGCTCAGGGGGGCTGTCGTGTGAGATTCCTCATCGGTGATCCTGGCAGTCCAGTGACGAGAGCCCGTGAGTTTGAGGAGGGCGTTCCCCTCACGCTGGCTACACGTATCGCTGTGACCATCAGCGAGTTGGAGCGATTGCGAGATGTCTCGAACGTCGAGGGTCGGTTCGAGACCGGGCATGTGAACCTGTCTGTCTTCCGGTTCGATGACGAGATGCTGGTGACTCCGATCCTTGCCCGCAGGGTCGGCCACGACTCGCCCATGTTCCATCTTCGACGCACCCAGTCGGATGGCATGTTCGACCGATTCGCGGATCATGTCGAAGAGTTGTGGAGCCGAGGTCGAAGCATCTGGGAGGTGGCTGCGCATGGCCAGGCGTGATTTCGAGAACGACCCGCATGCGCCGAAGGCAAACAGCCTGGTGCCGGCGGCCTCTGTCGTCGTGGTCGACGGCGATGGCCGCGTACTCCTTCAGCGTCGTACCGACAACGGCATGTGGGCCTTGCCCGGCGGAAAGATGGAGCTCGGGGAGTCCCTCGCGGACTGCGGCGTCCGCGAAACCCGTGAGGAGACCGGTATCGACGTCGTCATCACCGGCATTGTGGGCACCTACACCGACCCTGGCCATGTTTTCGCCTATGACGACGGCGAGGTGCGGCAGGAGTTCTCCATTTGCTTGCTCGGTGAGCCGCTGGGTGGCGAACTCCGGGTCTCCGGCGAGTCGTTCGAGGTCGGCTGGTTCTCCCCAGCCGATGCCGACGGCCTGCCCATGGTGCCGAGCATCCGCAAGCGCCTCGCCGACTGGCGCAGCGGCCGCACCCCCGTCGTGCGCTGAGGCCTAGGAGTAGTGCTTGTGCAGGTCGTCGCTGATCAATCCGGTGCCGTGGTGGACGGCCTGGCTGGAGTAGGTCCCGCGCAGTTGGGCGGCGTGCGCGGTTCGCTGGTGTTCGATCAGCAGCCCTTCGGTGTCGTCCGAGTGGCCGCTGCGGGCCCGCTCTCGGCGGCCCAGGAGGACGGTCGTGCCGATGATGGCGGTCACGAGTGAGACCAGGAACGCGATGACGAAGGTCATGAGGTCTCACCTTTCCCCCGGTCCTGGATCGTCCCATGACGAACCATCTCCACGGAAGGGTCAGTTCCACCTGACCCGGCGCACGAGAAGTCGACCAGGTCGACTTCTCGTGCCGCGCGCCACGGGTTTCGGAGCCCGCCCCATCGAGCAGATCGGGAAGGGGGCATGACAACTCCCCTTTCCAGAAGCCGATGTGAGGAGCACTCATGAGCCCCACCCGTCGTGACGTCCTGCGCTGGGGAGCCGGTGCCGGTGGCGCCCTCCTGGCCGCCGCCGCGTTCAGCCCGTCTGCCGCCGCCGCCACCGTCAGCCCGTCCGCCTGGATGAGCGCCCTGGGCGACGCCACGCCGCTGACCGCCCTGACGATCCCCGGTACCCACGACTCCTGCTGCACCGACCCGATGCACGGCACCGAGTGGTCCCACACCCAGAACTGGGGCCTGCCCGAGCAACTCCAGCGCGGCATCCGCTTCCTCGACATCCGCTGCAACGGACTCGCGGGGACGGCCGACGAACTCGGCATCTACCACAGCGACAACTACCAGTACGTCCGGCTCCAGGACGTCCTCGACCAGTGCCGCTCCTTCCTCGCCGCCAACCCGCGCGAGGCCCTGGTCATGCGGGTCAGGAACGAGTACGCGGGCGGGAACCGGCTCGACGACACCGAGTTCCAGCGCCGGATCAACCACTACCTGGACGACCTCGGCTACCGGGGCCTGTTCTGGACCGACCCCTCGTGGCCCACCCTCGGCCAAGCCCGCGGCCGCGTCGTCCTCGCCGCCGACTTCGCCAACCCGTGGTCGGTCATCCAGTGGTCCAGTGGCACCAACACCTGGTTCGCGACCCAGGACACCTTCCAGGGCATCAGCCTCGCCGCCAAGTCCCAGGCCGTCGTCGACTGGTTCGACCATGCCTTCCTCGACCAGGGCTCCCCGCGGATGTACGTGAACTTCACGAGCTACGCCAACGGCGGCTGGCCCAAGGTCAACGCGGCCGCCATCATGCCCCCCGTCCGCGACTACCTGAACGCCCGCCGCCAACAGGCCGCCCACTTCGGCATCGTCCCGATGGACTTCCCCGACTTCCACACCGACGTCCTGCAACTGCTCATCGACAAGAACTTCATCGGCCGCTGACCGGGGCCGCCGACCCGACCGCTGGGTAGCCTGCCGGCATGCCTGATCCCTCACCCTTCGCGGTCCCGAATCGCTTCGACGGTGACCCTGCCCGTGTCGCACTCGTCATTCCCGGAGTCGGTTACTCGCCCGCCAGGCCGCTGCTCCACTTCGCCCGCGCCGTGCTCCTCCAACACGGCTGGACGGTGCAGGAGTTGTGGTGGCAGGTCCCGGGCGACTTCTCCCGGTTCACCGTGGACGACCGGATCGCATGGGTCGAGCGGCAGGTCGGCCGGGCCGTCGCCGCGGAGGAGGGGGCCTGCGGTCTCCTGGTCGGCAAGTCCTTGGGCTCGCTCGCCTGTGGCATCGCAGCCGATCGGGGGATGGCGGCGGCCTGGCTGACGCCCGTCCTGACCCTCGACCAGGTGGCCCGCTCGCTGCGCCGATCCGAAATGCCGACGCTCCTGGTCGGCGGGAGCGCCGACCAGCTGTGGGATCGACAGGTCGCCGGGTCGGTGGGGCACGAGGTCCTGGAAGTACCCTCGGCGGATCACTCCCTTGAGCTGGCGGATGATCCCGTGGGGTCGGCCGGGGTGCTGCGGCAGGTCGTCTCGCGGCTGGACCGCTTCGTCGGCTCGCTCGACGTCTAGAGAGCGCCCGGAGCCGGTCGGCGGACGCCGAACCGGGGTGGGCGGCCCAGGCGGCGGGTTGCTCTTCGGCGTCGGTGGTGCTGGCCGGGGTGTCGCAGGTGAGGGCGGGTCCGCCGGTGTCCGGGCGGTGCAGGACCTTGGCGCGACGCCCTGGACGGCCCCGCGATCGGGTGTCGATCGCGGGGCCGCTGCCGTCGCCGTGGCCCGTGGGGCCGGTCGGCTCAGCCGATGGAGCGGGGGAGGCGGGTGGTCAGGTACAGGATGACGAAGGAGCCGATGAGCTGGAGGCCCAGGCAGAGGGCGAGGGCGCGGTCCATGCCGAGGCTGGGGGAGAGCGACAGGTAGAGGGTGCCGAGGGTGGCGACGCCGAGGGCGAGGCTGGACTGCTGGCCGGTGGCCAGGACGCCGCTGCCGACGCCGGCCCGGGCGGCGGGCACCTTGGCGAGGACGACGCGGAACAGCGGGGTGCCGATCAGGCCCTGTCCGATGCCGGCGAGGGCGACGCCGGGCGCCATCCGCAGCGGGGAGAAGTGCGACCAGTCGGCGAGGACGGTGACGGCGAGGGTGGCCAGGCCGGCGGCCTGGATGACGGCGCCCGCGCTCAGTACCCGGCTGCCGTAGCGGCCGATCAGGCGGGGGCCGGAGAGCGAGGCGGTGAAGTAGCCGACGGCCATCGGGACGAGCGCCCAGCCGGCCGCGACCGGACCGAGGTGCAGGCCCTGCTGGAGGGCGACGGCGATGACGAACATGAAGCCGCCGAAGCCGGTGAAGTAGGGCAGGGCGATGCCGAGGCCGCGCCGCATCTCGGGGATGCGCAGCAGGGACGGCGGCACCAGCGGGGTGGCGCCGCGCTGCTCCGCCCGGCGTTCGACCAGGACGAAGGCGGCGGCGAGGACGGGGAACAGTCCGAGCAGCACCCAGGACCAGAGCGGCCAGCCGGCGGCGCGGCCCTCCATCAGCGGGACGAGCAGGGCGAGCAGCGAGGCGGTGAGCAGGACGGTGCCGGGCACGTCGACCCGGGCGGCCTGGGTGGCCCGGCTCTCCGGGACGTAGCGGACGGCGAGGACCAGGGCGAGCAGCGCGAACGGCACGTTGAGCAGGAAGACGGAGCGCCAGCCGGTGCCGAACAGGTCGGCGGCGACGAGCATGCCGCCGAGCACCTGCCCGATCACCACGGAGATGCCGCCGACGGCGCCGTAGATGCTGAGGGCGCGGCCGCGCCGGGCGCCGTCGGTGGCGGCGGTGATGGTGCCGAGGACCTGCGGGATCAGCAGCGCGGCGGAGGCGCCCTGGGCGGCGCGGGCGGCGACCAGCGTCCAGGCGCCGGGGGCGAGGCCGCAGGCGAGCGAGGTGACGGCGAAGGTGGCGGCGCCGACGACGAAGAGCCGGCGGCGGCCGAAGATGTCGCCGAGGCGCCCGCCGAGGACGAGTAGGACGGCGAAGGCGATGCCGTAGCCGGCGGCGACGAGTTCGAGGACGGCGGGCCCGGCGGCCAGGTCGTGGTCGATGGTGGGGAGCGCGACGTTGACGATGAAGAAGTCGAGCATCGGCAGGAAGGCCCCGAGCAGGACGGTGACCAGCCCGGCGGTGCCGAGGGAGGGGGCAGCGGTGCGGGCGGCGGTCGCGGTCGCGGCGCCGGGGGTGGTGGCGGTGCGGACCGGGTCGGGGGCGACGGCGAGTTGTTGGGTCACGGGTCCTACGATCCGCCTGGCCGTACCCTGGTACCAGAGTGTGGTTATCCAGGTATAAGAAGTACCTGGCAACAGGCTCCGGGCTGGCGCATGCTAGGAACCATGAGCCTCACCACCCCGGCCGCGCAAGCCCGGTCCGCCTCGGTCGCGCAAGCCCGGACCACCCCGGCGACGCAAGCCCGGACCACCCCCGACGACGCCCGCCGGCACGACCTGGCGGCCTTCCTGCGCAGCCGCCGCGAGCGGATCGCGCCCGACCAGGTGGGCCTGCCCCCGACCGGCCGCCGCCGCACGCCGGGGCTGCGCCGCGAGGAGGTCGCGCAGCTCGCCGCCGTCGGGGTGACCTGGTACACGTGGTTGGAGCAGGGGCGCGACATCCAGGTGTCCACCCAGGTGCTGGACGCGGTCTCCCGCGCCCTGCTGCTGGACCCGAGCGAGCGCGCGCACCTGTTCACCCTGGCCGGCGCGGAGGATCCGGCGCCGGTGAAGGAGTGCCCCTCGGTCACCCAGAGCGTGCGGCTGGTGCTGGAGCAGATGGCGCCGTACCCGGCCGTGGCCGTCAACCCCCGCTACGACGTGCTCGCGTACAACGCCCAGTACACCGCGATCGTCGGCGATCTCAACGAACTTCCGCCCGAGGACCGCAACTTGATGTGGATGGCGTTCACCCCCTCGCGGTTCCGTGAGGTGCTGATCGACTACCGGACCGAACGCCTCGGCATGGTGGCCCGGTTCCGTGCCGCGATGGCCGACCACAGCGCGGAGCCCGCCTGGAAGGCACTGCTGGCCCGGCTGCTCAAGACCTCGCCGGACTTCGCGGAGGTCTGGCAGCGGCACGAGGTGATGGGGCCGAGCAACGGGATCAAGCGGTTCCAGGTGCCGGGCGTCGGGCTGCTGCGCTGCGAGTACACCAGCTTCTGGCTCGGCCCCCGACTCGGGACGCGGATGATCACGTACACCCCGTTGGACGAGGAGACCCGCGCGCTGATGAACCGGTTGCCCAGCAGCTTCTAGCCCTGCCCGACGGCTTCTAGCGGGGGGTGAGGACGGCACGCCCGAGCAGCACGCACACCACCGCGAGCGGCAGTTCGACGCCGAGCGCCATCACCAGGGCGGCGAGCACCGCGTGGCCCGGGCCGGCGCAGGCGATGTCGGCCAGCGCGTCCCCCGCGAGCAGCAGGGCCACCGCTCCGCCGGCCCAGCCGGCGGCGGCGCTGCGCCGGCGCAGCAGGGCGTCGAGCGAGAGCAGCGCGGAGAACTCCAGCAGGTCGAGCACCACCCACGGGGTCTCGTGGCAGGCGGCGAGGACCGCGAGCCAGGGCAGCAGCGCGACGGCGGCCACGACCGGCACCCGCTCGAAGCGGGCGGGCAGGACGAGGGCGGCGGCCGGGCGGCCGGCGAGGACGGCGGTGCTCATGCAGCCCCTCCGACGACTGCGGCCTCGCCCCGGCGCCGCACCCGCTCCAGCGGCTGCCGCTCGGTGGTGTCCCCGCCGGGGTGCCGGACCAGCACCCCGGTGTACGGGCCCTCGGCCCAGGCGAGCCAGAACCGCCCGGCGACCGTGACCACCTCGGCGCCGACGGCCGGTCGCTCGAACCGGAACGGCCCGGCCGACCAGAGCGACCGCACGGACCCGAGCGACCGCACGGACGGGAACGACCGCACGGACCGGAGCGGCCCGGCCAGCCGCCCGGCGGTGAACGCCACCGCGGGCGCACCCCCGTCGGCCGCCAGCCGGCCCCAGGCGAGCACGTGGTGCGCCCGCCCGCCCGCCGGGCTGCGCCGAGCACCGCGCAGCAGCTGTGGGGTGAGCCGGGCGGCGACCAGGACATCGGCCAACTCGCCGTCCTGGTACACCTCCAGCGCGGCCCGGCCGCGGCGGCCGACCAGGCTGCGGACCGACCAGGGCCCGGCCCCGACCGGCAGCGTCCCCTCCGGCCCCGCCGTCCGGCGGAGCGCGTCCCCGGGAACACCCCCGTGGCTCCCGGGGACGGGCCGCCGGTGCGGCGGGGTGGCGGAGTGCGATGCGGTGCTCGTCATGCCGTCCAGCTTCCCGTCGATCATGGGCCGCTGTCGGTGGTGCCGTGCTCCGAATCCGGGGTGTACCTAGATACACCCCGACCGTGAGCCCCCCTTCATGGTGGCCGTTGATCATCGCGCCCTACGCTGTCGGTCATGCCCTCCACCACGTTGCGCCGAGCGCTCGTCAGGAGCCTTCGGCGCCACCCGTGGTCGCCCGAGGCCTGGCGGGACACCCGCTTCATAGCCGCCGGCCTCCCGATGGCCCTGCCGGTCTGGCTGGCCGTCACCGAGTCCAAGCTGCTCTTCCCGATGACGGCCCTGGTCCTCATCTGCACGCGCCCGCTCACCGCCGCCCAGCGCGGCCGGCTGCGCGCCCTGCGCGGGGTGGAGGTGTCGCCGCCGCGCCCGGGCGAGCCGTGGGCCTGGCTGCCGGGCCGGCTGCTGCTGGGGCTGACCTGGCGCCAGAGCGTCCACCACCTGCTGGCCGGCCCGCTGCTGGCGGCGGGCGCGCTGGTGGTGCTGTACGCCTGGGGCGCCGGCGTGGTGATGGCGAGCGTGTACGGCTGGGTCTGGCTGATGCCCGTCGGCAGCCCGCTGCGCTCGGAGCTGGCCGGGCTGGACGTGGTGATCACGGTCGCCGGGGTGCTGCTGCTGGCCGTGATGCCCTGGCTGGCGGCGCTGGCGGCCTGGCTGGAGGTGCGCACGGCCCAGCTGCTGCTCGGCCCCAACCGCGCGGAGGCGCTGGAGCGGCGGGTCGAGGAGATCGCCGAGAGCCGGGCCGGGCTGGTCGACGTGGTGGACGCCGAGCGCCGCCGGATCGAGCGGGACCTGCACGACGGTGCCCAGCAGCGCCTGACCTCCCTCGCGATGAACCTGGGCCTGGCCCGGCGCACCCTCAAGGACGTCCCGCCCGAGGTCATGCAGGTGATCGTGGACGCGCACGAGGAGGCGCAGGCGGCCATCGACGAGCTGCGCGACCTGGTCCGCGGTCTGCACCCGGCGGTCCTGGAGGACCGCGGCCTGGACGCGGCGCTGTCCGGCATCGCGGCCCGCGCCCCGCTGCCGGTGCGCCTGGACGTCCACCTCGCCGAGCCGGTCGCCCCGACCGTCGAGGCGGTCGCCTACTTCACCGTCTCCGAGGCCCTGACCAACGTGGCCAAGCACGCCCGCGCCCAGCGGGTCGACCTCTCGGTGCGGACGGTCGGCGGCCGGCTGCGCCTGGTCATCAGCGACGACGGCGTGGGCGGCGCGGACGCCTCGCGCGGCACCGGGCTGACCGGCCTGCGCAAGCGCGCCGCCTCGGTCGACGGCACACTGTCCGTTCTCAGCCCCCTCGGGGGCCCCACCACCATCACCGTGGAGTTGCCGTGCGCGCTGTGATCGCCGAGGACTCGGTCCTGCTGAGGGTCGGCCTGGTCAAGGTCCTGGAGGCGGTGGGCTTCGAGGTCGCCGCCGCCGTCGGGGACGCCACCGAGTTGCTGGCGGCCGTCGAGGAGCACCGCCCGAAGGTGGTGGTGGCGGACGTCCGGATGCCTCCGGGCTTCACCGACGAGGGTGTGAAGGCCGCGCTGATGATCCGCCGGCAGTGGCCGGAGGTCGCCGTGCTGCTGCTCTCCCAGTACGTGGAGGAGCGCTACGCCGCCGACCTGCTGGCCACCAACACCAGCGGCGTCGGCTACCTGCTCAAGCAGCGGGTGGCCAACGTGGACGACTTCGTGGAGGCGCTGCAGCGGGTCGCCGCGGGCGGCACCGCGCTGGACCCGGAGGTGGTGGCCCAGCTGCTGGTGCGCCGCCACCGGGACCCGCTGGAGAAGCTGACCCCGCGCGAGCGGGACGTGCTCGGCCTGATGGCGGAGGGCCGCTCCAACGCCGCGATCGCGGCCGCCCTGGTGGTCAGCGACAGCGCGGTGGCCAAGCACATCAACTCGATCTTCACCAAGCTCGACCTGCCGCCGGCCGACGACAGCCACCGCCGGGTGCTGGCGGTGCTGCGGTTCCTGGAGGTCGGGTAGCCGTGGGCGGACCGACGAAGGCGTGGGGGCGGAAGGCCTGGCGGACCACCGGCACGCTCGCGATCGCGGTCGTCATGATCGGCGCCGGGATGCAGACCTGGGCGATGGTGGTGCAGCAGCAGACGACCTCGACGCAGCCGTACAACGTCGTCATCCACAAGCTCCGGCTGGACACCGGCAGCGCCTCGGTGCGGATCAGGGCGGGCCGCGACGGCCGGGTGGTGGTCCGGCAGAACCTGGACTGGATGGTGCGCAAGCCGTCGGTGTCGACCACCTTCGACGGCGACGTGCTCACGGTCGGCATGGAGTGCCGGAAGTTCCTGCCGTTCGCCGACTTCGGCTGCGGTGCCCAGATCGAGCTGGAGGTGCCGGCCGGTACCGACGTGTCGGGGCAGGTGAGCTCGGGCAGCGTCGAGGTGGACGGCCTGAGCGGCGGCGTCCGGATGGACCTCACCTCGGGCGAGCTGAAACTGACCGGCACGTCCGGACAGGTGTACGCGCACGCCACCTCCGGGATGGTGCAGGGCACCGGCCTGAGCTCGGAGCAGGTGTACGCGGAGACCACCTCGGGGGCGGTCGACCTGGCCTTCTCCAGGGCGCCGCGGTCGGTGGACACCAGGAGCGGGTCGGGCTCGGTGAAGCTGGCCCTGCCGCAGGACTCCCACTACGCCTTCAGCGGCGAGGTCGGCAGCGGCAGCCGCCACATCGACCCGAGCCTGGCGGACCCGGCCAGTCCGAACCGGATCCACGGCTCGGTCACCTCGGGCTCGATCACGATCGACCCGGCCTAGAGAGGCCCGGAGGGCCCTGGGGAGGCCCGGAGCGGCCCGGAAACAGGGGCTGACCCGAGTGGGGGACAATGGAGAGTCCCGTTCCCCTGCCCCGAGGTCAGCCGCGCATGACTGCCACGCCCGCACCCACCGCGCCCGACGCCGAGTTCGCGCCGCTGGACATCGGCCCGATCCGGGTGTGGCCGCCCGTCGTGCTGGCGCCGATGGCCGGCATCACCAACGCGCCGTTCCGCACGCTCTGCCGCGAGCAGAGCGGCGGCAAGGGCCTGTACGTCTCCGAGATGATCACCACCCGGGCCCTGGTCGAGCGCAACGCCAAGACCATGCAGCTGATCAAGTTCGACGCCAGCGAGAAGCCGCGCTCGATCCAGCTGTACGGCGTGGACCCGGTGACGGTCGGCAAGGCCGCCCGGATGATCGCGGACGAGGGCCTGGCCGACCACATCGACCTCAACTTCGGCTGCCCCGTCCCCAAGGTGACCCGCAAGGGCGGCGGCTCGGCGCTGCCGTACAAGCGCAACCTGCTGCGCGAGATCCTGCGCGAGGCCGTGGCCAACGCGGGCGACCTGCCGGTCACCATGAAGATGCGCAAGGGCATCGACGACGACCACCTCACCTACCTGGACGCCGGCCGGATCG
This sequence comes from Kitasatospora sp. NPDC088779, assembly GCF_040685395.1. Lineage (NCBI taxonomy): Bacteria > Bacillati > Actinomycetota > Actinomycetes > Kitasatosporales > Streptomycetaceae > Kitasatospora > Kitasatospora sp. NPDC088779. Next base: position 164,757 of record NZ_JBFBHW010000013.1, read on the forward strand.
GCGCCGAGGAGGGCGTGGCCGCGATCGCCCTGCACGGGCGCACCGCCGCCCAGCACTACGGCGGGACGGCCGACTGGTCGGCGATCGCCCGGCTGCGCGAGTCCGTTCCGGCGCACGTCCCGGTGCTGGGCAACGGGGACATCTGGTCGGCGGACGACGCGCTGCGGATGATGCGGGAGACCGGCTGCGACGGCGTCGTGGTGGGCCGCGGCTGCCTGGGCCGGCCGTGGCTGTTCAGGGACCTGGTCTCGATCTTCGAGGGCGAGGTCGACTACGCCCGTCCGGACTTCGGCTACGTGGCGCGGGCCATGGTGCGGCACGCGCAGCTGCTCGGCGAGTGGATCGGGGACGAGGCGCGCGGCGTGATCGACTTCCGCAAGCACGTCGCCTGGTACACCAAGGGCTTCTCGGTCGGCTCGGAGCTGCGGGTGAAGCTCGCCAACTCCTCCTCCCTGGTCGAGCTGGCCGGAACCCTCGCCCTGGTGGAGCAGTCCCAGGCCTGGCCGGCGGGTGCGGACGGGCCGCGCGGGCGTACCGCCGGCAACAACCGGGTGGTGCTGCCCGAGGGCTGGTTGGACGATCCGTACGACTGCGCCCGACCGGGGGCGGATGCCGAATCGGACACCTCTGGCGGATGACCTGTCCATAGTGGCGAAATCGGCCCCCTGGGGCCCATCGCCACTCGGTCCCAGCCCTCTTGTCCAACCTGGACAGGAGGGCTCCTTTTCGGCGATCCGATGTCACGGAACGGGCACGTTTCTGGACGGAGTGCGACGATCGGCGGAGGCGGACTACGTTCGACCGGTGAGATGCGCTGGTGACGCTTGCCACATGCGGTGGCGCCTGGCGGCGGGTCAGTGGACGAAATGGACAGGTCGACTGTGAATCGCTTCCCGAAGCCGGTGGGCCGGTGATCGGCCGATCCGAGTGCAGGAAATCAAGCCGGGGCAACGCGGGCGACCCGCGACCGCTACCCAGCGTCCGAATCATGCGATCTTCGTGTTTCTATTCGTTCAAGACTTGAAGGTTGGCTAGCGTCATCCGGACGATTTCACCAACAGAGGTGAACGCCTTTATGTGCATTCGATCTATCGGGTTACCCCCGGGTACCAGCCTCGTACGGCCCATTCGGGGCAGAGAAGAACCTTCGAAATGGGTATGTTCTCCGGCGTCAGGGCAACCGCGTACGAGGAGACCGACCCGTGCCGTCCCAGCAGAAGTTTGTTTACTCCTTCACTGAAGGAAACAAGGACCTCAAGGACCTTCTCGGCGGCAAGGGCGCGAACCTGGCCGAGATGACCAACCTTGGCCTCCCCGTCCCTCCGGGGTTCACCATCACCACCGAGGCCTGCAAGGTCTTCCTGGAGACCGGCAGCGAGCCGGCCTCGCTGCACCAGGAGATCAGCGCCCACCTGGACGCGCTCGAGCAGGAGATGGGCAAGAAGCTCGGCCAGCCCGACAACCCGCTGCTGGTGTCGGTGCGCTCGGGCGCGAAGTTCTCCATGCCCGGCATGATGGACACCGTCCTGAACATCGGCCTCTCGGACGCCTCGGTGGTCGGTCTCGTCGCCCAGTCCGGCAACGAGCGCTTCGCCTGGGACTCCTACCGCCGCCTGGTCCAGATGTTCGGCAAGACCGTGCTGGGCGTCGACGGCGAGCTGTTCGAGGAGGCCCTGGACGAGGCCAAGCACGCCAAGGGCACCGCCAACGACCTGGACCTGGACGCTTCCGACCTCCGGGCGCTCGTCGAGGTGTTCAAGGGCATCGTCGAGCGCGAGACCGGCCGGGCCTTCCCGCAGGACCCGCGCGCGCAGATGGACCTCGCCATCCACGCCGTCTTCCACTCCTGGAACGGCGACCGCGCCCGCCTGTACCGCCGGCAGGAGCGCATCCCGAACGACCTCGGCACCGCGGTCAACGTCTGCAGCATGGTCTTCGGCAACCTTGGCGAGGACTCCGGCACCGGTGTCGCCTTCACCCGCGACCCCTCCACCGGTGCCCAGGGCGTCTACGGCGACTACCTGTCCAACGCCCAGGGCGAGGACGTCGTCGCCGGCATCCGCAACACCCTGCCGCTGGCCGAGCTGGAGAAGCTCGACAAGAAGTCGTACGACGAGCTGATGACGATCATGCAGACGCTCGAGAACCACTACCGCGACCTCTGCGACATCGAGTTCACCATCGAGCGCGGCAAGCTCTGGATGCTGCAGACCCGCGTCGGCAAGCGCACCGCCGCCGCGGCCTTCCGGATCGCCGTCCAGCTGGTCGACCAGGGCCTGATCGACCTGGACGAGGCCCTCATGCGGGTCACCGGCGGCCAGCTCTCGCAGCTGATGTTCCCGCGCTTCGCCCCGAACGCCGAGTCCCAGCAGATCGCCTGGGGCCTCGCCGCCTCGCCCGGCGCCGCCATCGGCAAGATCGTGTTCGACTCCTACACCGCCGTCAAGTGGTCCCGTTCCGGCGAGAAGGTCATCCTGGTCCGCCGCGAGACCAACCCGGACGACCTGGACGGCATGATCGCCGCCGAGGGCATCCTCACCTCACGCGGCGGCAAGACCTCGCACGCCGCCGTCGTTGCCCGCGGCATGGGCAAGACCTGCGTCTGCGGCGCCGAGGAGCTGGAGGTCGACACCAAGCGCCGCCGGATGACCACCGTCGGCGGCCTGGTGCTGGAGGAGGGCGACGTCGTCTCCATCGACGGCGCCACCGGCAAGGTCTACCTCGGCGAGGTCCCCGTCCTGCCGTCCCCCGTCGTCGAGTACTTCGAGGGCACCCTGCACGCCGGCGCCGACGTCCAGGGCGGCCTCGTCCAGGCCGTCCACCGGCTGATGGCGCACGCCGACGTCCGCCGCCGGCTCGCCGTGCGCGCCAACGCCGACAACGCCGAGGACGGCGGGCGCGCCCGCCGCTACGGCGCCCAGGGCATCGGCCTGTGCCGCACCGAGCACATGTTCCTCGGCGAGGAGCGCCGCAAGGAGGTCGAGCACCTGATCCTGGCGGACAACGACAAGGACCGCGAGCTCGCCCTCTCCACCCTGCTGCCGCTGCAGAAGGGCGACTTCCTGGAGCTCTTCCAGGCCATGGACGGCCTGCCCGTCACCGTCCGGCTGCTCGACCCGCCGCTGCACGAGTTCCTGCCGGACATCACCGAACTGTCGGTGCGCGTCGCCCTCGCCGAGGCCCGCAAGGACCCGAACGAGAACGATCTGCGCCTGCTCCAGGCGGTGCACAAGCTGCACGAGCAGAACCCGATGCTGGGCCTGCGCGGCGTCCGCCTCGGCCTGGTCATCCCCGGCCTGTTCGGCATGCAGGTCCGCGCCATCGCCGAGGCCGCCGCCGAGCGCCGGCTGGCCGGCGGGGACCCGCGCCCCGAGGTGATGATCCCGCTGGTCGGCACCGTCCAGGAGCTGGAGCTGGTCCGCGACGAGTGCGAGCGCGTGCTCGCCGAGGTCGCCCAGTCCACCGGCGTGCAGCTGGACATCAAGCTCGGCACCATGATCGAGCTGCCGCGCGCCGCGGTCACCGCCGGTCAGATCGCCGAGGCCGCCGAGTTCTTCTCCTTCGGCACCAACGACCTCACCCAGACCGTGTGGGGCTTCTCCCGGGACGACGTGGAGGCCTCGTTCTTCACCGCGTACCTGGAGAAGGGCATCTTCGGGGTCTCCCCGTTCGAGACCATCGACCGCGACGGCGTCGGCGCGCTCGTCAAGCACGCCGTCGAGGCCGGCCGGGCCACCCGCCCCGACCTCAAGCTCGGCGTCTGCGGCGAGCACGGCGGCGACCCGGACTCGGTCCACTTCTTCCACGAGGTGGGGCTGGACTACGTCTCCTGCTCCCCCTTCCGGATCCCGGTGGCGCGCCTGGAGGCAGGCCGCGCCGCCATCGAGACGGCGGGCAGCGACCCGCGCTGAGAGAGGGTAGGCATCCCCTCCTCGGCCGCGGGCCGGACTGACCGCTTCCCTCCCCGTCGGGAGGGCGTACACCGGAGCTCGGCGCAGGAGAACCGGCGTACGTAACAACGGCCGGGCGGGAACGGACAATGGCGTCCGTCCCCGCCCGGCCGTCCGTCTGTCCCCGGCCGCCCGTCCCCGGCCGGCCGGATGTGGCGGCGGCCACGTGTGTAGCTGGCCGGGCGGCGCCCGCGGGCCTGCCAAGCTGGGGCGCATGACCAGACGTAAAAGCCCGCTCGTCGTCGTGGCCGTCCTGATCCTGGCCCTCGTCGCCGGCATCGGGTACCTGCTCGCCGGCAAGGGCGGCAGCAGCCACCCCAAGGCCGCCGCGAGCTCCACCGCCACCTCGGCGGGCGCCTCGGCCCCCAAGTCCTCGGCCCCCAAGCCGTCCCCGCCCGCCGGCGGCACCCCCGCCCCGAGCGGCACCTGGGTGCCCGCCGACCCGGCGCTCGCCGACGTCTGCCGCAGCAAGCTCCCCAGCCAGGCCCAGGACACCCTCGGCCTGATCGCCAAGAACGGCCCGTACCCGTACAACCGCGACGGCATCGTCTTCGAGAACCGCGAGAGCCGTCTGCCGAAGAAGTCCGGCGGCTACTACCACGAGTTCACCGTGGTCACCCCGGGATCCAACGACCGCGGCACCCGCCGCGTGGTCACCGGCGGCTCCGGCGAGCAGTACTGGTCGCCGGACCACTACGGGACCTTCCAGGAGATCGATCCGCGCTGCTGACACCCCGAGCCGCGTGACACCCCGCACCCCTCACCGGGCCCGGCGCCAGCTGATCCGGCGGTGGGGGCCGTGCGGGCCGGTGGTGAGGAGGGCGGTCAGCTCGTGGAACACCGGGACGGGGTCGCGCCGGAGCTGGACCGGGGTGGTGCGGACCACGGGGAGCCCGACGGCGGTCAGCCGGTTGGCGCGGGCCAGGCCGCGTTCGTGGTCGGCGGGGCGCAGGTGCCAGGCGCGGGAGTCGATCTCCAACGCCACGCAGGCGTGCGGCCAGTAGGCGTCCGGGACGGCGAGGAAGCGGCCGTCCAGGAAGAGCACCGGGTTCCACAGCGGCTCGGGCAGGCCCGCGTGCGCGAGGAGTTCGCGGGCCTCGCCCTCCACCACCGATCGCACTCCGGCGGTGAGGTCCTCCACCACCCGGGCCACCTGCGGCAGTCCGAGCGCGCCCGGCCGGGCCAGCAAGTGGTCCAGCAGCTCGCCGAGTTCGCAGTGCCGCCGCTGGACGGCCTCCGCGCACAGCGCCCGGAACCGGCGCTGCCCGGTCTCGCCCGGCGCGAGGTCGGCCAGCGCCCGGGCGACGGTGGTGCTCCACAGCCCGTCGTCCCGCTCGAAGCCGCCCGGCAGTGGCCCGACCGACCGGTGGATCCGGACGAACTCGCGGTCGCGGACCCGGCGTTGGGCGGGAATCAGGACGTCGATCCGGGCCAGGTCGGTCGGGTGTCCGGCGCTCGGCAGCCCCACGTCGGCCAGCACCGCGTCCCCGGTCAGCAGCACCTCCCCGGCCTGCGGCGCCCGCCCCTTGGGGCTCGCGTACGCCAGCGCGGCGCGCAGCCGTTGATGCGCCGTCAATCGGCCGGACTGCAGGCAGATCACCCGGGGCAGCACCTGTTGCCAGGGCCCGTCGGGGCGCAGCCGGTGGGCGATGGTGCCGGACGGCACGCCGAGCCGGCGCAGTTGCGCCCGGGTGACGATGTGCTGCTGGTCGGCGCCGAGCAGCACGACGGGGTCGAGCGGGTTCACGCGGGTCATGCCCCGGGTGCTGCCCACCATGATCGGATGTATGCGAAACATCGCTCGTCGGGGGAGCCTACGAGAATGAGGTTGACGGAGCGCCGGTCGAACCACTGAGCTGAGGGCCATATGACGACTCCACCCACCGGCCCCGCGCTCGACGCGCTCAACGGCCTTTCGGTAGGCGATGCCTACGGTGCACAGCTCTTCGTCCCGGCCACCGCCGCCGCCCATTTCGCCGCCCGCACCGACCCGCCCGGCCCCTGGCCGTGGACCGACGACACCGAGATGGCGTGCTCGGTGTACGCCGCGCACACCGAACGCGGCACGATCGACACCTTCGACCTCACCCACGCCTTCGCCCGGCGCCACGACTTCGACCGCGGGTACGGTCCGGCCGCCAACCGGATGCTGCGGCTGGTCCGGGAGGGCGGTGACGCGAAGGCCCTGGCGGCCGAACTCTTCGACGGCCAGGGCTCGTACGGCAACGGCGCCGCGATGCGGGTCGCCCCGCTGGGGGCGGCGTACGCCGAGGACCCGGCCGCCGCGGTCCGGCCCGCCGCCGACACCGCCGTGATCACCCACACCCACCCGCAGGCGGTGGACGGCGCCATCGCGGTCGCGGTGGCCACCGCGTACGCGGTGCGGGCGCGCACCGAGGCGATGACGCCGGAGTCCTTCCTGGAGGCGGTGATCTCCCTCACCCCTTACGGCGCCGTCCGTGACGGCCTCACCGAGGCGGTCCAGCTGCTCGCCGAACCGGACCCGAGGGCCGCCGCCGAGATCCTGGGCAACGGCAGCCGGACGTCCGCCGTCGACACCGTCCCGTACGCCCTGTGGTGCGCCGCCCGGCACCTGAGCGACTATCCGGCCGCCGTCCGGGAGGCGGTCGCGGCCGGCGGCGACATGGACACGGTGGCCGCGATCACCGGGGGAGTGGTCGCCGCGCACACCGGGACCGAGGGCATTCCGGCCGCCTGGCTGGCCGCCCGCGAACCGCTGCCCGGCTGGGCGTTCCCCGAGCCGGGCGGCGTCCGGCCCGCCCCGGAGAGGGAGGGCCGCCTGAAGCCCATGCTGCTGCCCCGCGCCTGCCCGGTGCCGGACGTGGTCTGGACGGACGAGGAGTGGCAGCGGATCCGGGCCGGGCTGCGCCCCCGGGAGATGGAGGACAAGTGGGTGTCCCACACCGCCGAGGGCGTGCTGCGCCTGCACCGCAGCTGGACCGGCTTCGAGATCTGGAGCGTCCGGGTCACCCCGGTGCGCGGCGGCTGGCGGCCCGGGTCGGCGCTGGCCGAGGCGCACCCCGACCGCTTCCGGGGAGCTGCCGATCCGGAGCTCCTCGCACGGGTCCTCGGCCTGGCCGCCAGGGGCTACGGGTGGCGGCCGTAGCCCCCTTCGGACCGTTTCAGGCCGTGATCAGGTGCCCGGGACCGCCGCCGTGTCTAAGGCACTCCTGGTTGATCGCCGGATCCGGGGCGCTGGGCGAGGTGGCGGCGGCGATCCGCAGCTCGATGATGTCCCGCACCGCGGGCCACTCGTCGTCGAGGATCGAGTAGAACGCGGTCGAGCGCACCACCCCGTCGAGCCCGCGCGAGTGGGCCCGGCGGACGCCTTCGGAGGTGGCGCCGAGCCGCTCGATGGCGGTGCGCGAGCGCTGGTTGCGGGCGTCGGCGCGCAGCGAGATCCGCTGCACCCCCCAGGTCTCGAAGGCGTGGCGCAGCATCAGCAGCTTGGCCTCGGTGTTGATGCCGGTGCCCTGGGCACGCGGCGAGAGCCAGGTGTTGCCGATCTCGGCGGCGTCCGGGACGGCCGTGGCCGGGTCGCCGAACGGCACCCCGGGCACCGGTGGCCAGACCATCGGCCCCCGCCAGTAGTCGAGTTCCAGGAATCGGGTGGAGCCGACGACCCGGCCGTCCGCCACGTTCACCGTCGCGAACGGCAGCGACCGGCCCGCGGCCTGGTCGGCGAGGGCGCGCGCGATGTAGTCGCGGGCCGCTTCGAGGCCGTGCGGGACGGGCGTGAAGGCGTAGGTCGTACGGTCCTCGGCGCCGGCCTCGGCGATGGCCGAGGCATGGTGCGCGGCGAGGGGCTCCAGCCGCACGGTGCGGCCGGTGAGGATGACAGGTACGGGCACGGAACCTTCGGTCCTTCATCGGTCGGAGGGTGCCTACCGTGCCGGGGTACGGCTCGGGAGGCAGGGACAGTCGCCCCGGCCCCGGAGCACGCCCGCCGGTACCCGCGCACGCCGGAGAGCCGGTCGGGCGGGGCGGGGGCGGCGGCCCGGAGGCGGGCAGCGCGGTGCCGGAACGGACTCGGGTCCACGGACCGGTCCGGCGGGGATGAGCGAGGGGACAGCGTGCGTCCGCGAGATGGCCGATGAGGAAACGGGAGCGCGAAGGAAACAGGCGGCCAGATGAAGGCAAGATGCGTCGTGTGGGCTGGCCGAGCACCGGTCCGGGACGTGGCCGACGGCGTTACGGGACGACGTGACGACGACGCGACGATGCGAGGCAGCGAGAGGACGATACCCGTCAGAAGGCGGTGCGTCACTTCCCGGCACGCGAATGGCGGTGCGGGCCGCTGCGACCCGCCCCCGGACGGGCCGTTGAACACCCGTGACCAGGGGCTTTCCACCCGGGTGCGATCATGGTCCGGAGCGGTCCGGAGAGGCCGCCGGACCCGCCGCCGGGCGGGTCGGGAATTCCGGCGGCGCCCGGCACGCTGGAGAGGACGAGAAGCCGGTACGTCGTGACGAGTAGAGAACGGGGTTGGGTGCGCGGTGCGTGACTTCCAGGCGCTGTACGAGCTGGATCAGCAGGGCGTGGCCGCGGTGGCCGCGGCCACCGCGGAGCTGCGCGACACCGGTGCGGGCCTCGTGCTGCTCCAGCACTTCGAGGGCTTCATGGACGCCGGCGAGGCCGGCGGCCAGGTGGTGGCCCACCTGCTGGAGACGGGCTCGCCGCAGGTGGTGGCCCGTTTCGACCACGACCGCCTGGTCGACTACCGGGCGCGCCGCCCCGCGATGGTCTTCGACCGGGACCAGTGGGCGTCCTACGAGCCGCCGGAGATCCTGCTCCAGCTCGTCCGCGACGGCGCCGGCGCGCCGTTCCTGCTGCTCACCGGCCCCGAGCCGGACGTCGAGTGGGAGCGCTTCGCCGGCGCCGTCCGCGAGCTGGTGGAGCGCTTCGAGGTCCGGCTGGCGGTGGACTTCCACGGCATCCCGATGGGCGTGCCGCACACCCGCCCGGTCGGCCTGACCCCGCACGGCAACCGGCTCGACCTGGCGGCCGGCTACCCGCAGTGGTTCGAGCAGGCGCAGGTCCCGGGCAGCGCCCAGGCGCTGCTGGAGTACCGCCTGGCCGAGGCCGGGCACGACGTGCTGGGCTTCGCCGTGCACGTCCCGCACTACGTGGCACGCTCGGAGTACCCGGCGGCCGCCGTGCTGATCCTGGAGGCGGTGCAGTCCGCCACCGGCCTGGTGTTGCCGGGCACCCGGCTGCGCGAGCGGGTCGGCGAGGTGTACGCCGACATCGAGGAGCAGCTGGCGCACGGGGACGGCGAGTTGCGCTCGGCGATCCGCGGCATGGAGGGCCAGTACGACGCGGTGGCGGGGGCGGAGGGTCGGGAGAGCCTGCTGGCCGAGCCGGTGGACCTGCCGTCGGCGGACGAGCTGGGGCGGCGCTTCGAGCAGTTCCTGGCCGAGCACGAGCGCGGCGCGGAGTAGGCCCGGCGCGGAACAGGTCCGGGCGGGGAGCGGGTCCGGCGCGGAATCGGCCCCGTAGCGGCGAGAACCGGCCGGGTCGGCGGTGGCCGGGAGCCACGGGAGTCATTCGCGGGCCCCGTTCGTTGGTGGTGGCGGCGTCGGGGGACGCGCCGCCGTACGGAGCTGCCCGTGACGCCTATCCCCCGGGGGGATGCCATGCCCACGACCATGTCCAGGACCATCCGCCCGGCCGTCGCCCTGACGGCCGGGCTCGCCGCGCTGCTGCTCGCCGGGTGCACCGCCCCGGACGGCGGGACGGAGGGCTTCGCGGGCGCGCTGCCCGCCAAGAACGCCAAGTCCACGCCGCCGCCGAACGGCCCGTACGTGGCCCTCGGCGACTCGTACACCGCCGGCCTGAAGATCGCCCCGCAGGTGGGCGAGCCGAAGGGCTGCTCCCGCTCGGGGGTCAACTACCCGTCCCTGGTGGCGAAGGGGCTCGGGCTGCCGGCCGGCCAGTTCCAGGACGTCAGTTGCAGCGGCGCCCGCACCGGGGATCTGACCGGCGCCCAGGAGACCGACCACGGCACCAACCCGCCCCAGCTGGACGCGCTGACCTCGGCCACCCGCCTGGTGACGGTCGGCATCGGCGGCAACGACGCGGGCTTCATGGAGGTCGTCAAGGAGTGCGCCAAGGAGAACCTGGTGGACGCGGTGAAGGGCATCGTCGGCGCCACCCGCGCCTCCTCGCCCTGCCGCGAGCACTACGCCTCCGGCGGGACGGACGAGGTGCAGCGCAAGGTCGACGCGGCCGGTGAGCAACTCGGCAGGATCCTGCAGGACATCAAGCACCGCTCCCCGCAGGCCCGGGTCTACGTGATCGGGTACCCGACGCTGCTCCCGGCCGACCCGGCGAGCTGCCGGCCGGTGCTGGGCAAGGCGGTCGCGGCCGGGGACCTGGGCTTCCTCTCGGAGAAGGAGCAGCAGCTCAACAGCATGCTCAAGCGGCGGGCGGCGGGCGCGGGCGCGGTGTTCGTGGACGCGGCCGCCCCCTCGGCCGGGCACGACATGTGCGCGGGCGAGGCCACCCGCTGGGTCGAACCGCCCTTCCCGGCCCCGGGCCTGGCGGCGATCCACCCCAACGCCAAGGGGCAGGAGGCGGTGGCCGCCGTCGTCCTCAAGGCCGTCCGCGGCTGAGGCCGGAGGCCGGGGCCGGACCGCAGGCGGCGCCCGGCGGGCCGGGGCGGCCATCAGCGCGTCACCGGGGCCGGGGCGGACATCAGCGCGTACCGCAGGATTCACGCTCCGGCCCACGCCCCTTCGTGCGCGGCACACCCCGGCTGTCGGGGGCGCGGCGTACCGTGAGGGGCATATGGATGACACCGCGCACCGCCTCGCCGCCGCCCCGCTCCCGTACGACCACGCCGCCGAGGCCCGCTGGGTCCCCGAACCGGACAAGCGCCCCGGCCGCACGGCGTTCCAGCGCGACCGCGCCCGGGTGCTGCACTCGGCGGCGCTGCGGCGGCTGGCCGGCACCACCCAGGTGGTCGCCCCGATGCGCAGCGACTTCCCCCGCACCCGGCTCACCCACTCCCTCGAATGCGCCCAGGTGGGGCGGGAGTTGGGCGCCGCCCTGGGCTGCGACCCGGACCTCGTGGAGGCCGGCTGCCTGGCCCATGACATCGGCCACCCGCCGTTCGGCCACACCGGCGAGGAAGCGCTCGACCAGGCCGCCGAGGCCTGCGGCGGCTTCGAGGGCAACGCGCAGTCGCTGCGCATCCTCACCCGGCTCGAACCCAAGCGCTTCGCCCCGGAGGGTGAGCACCCCGCCGCTCGGCTCGCCCCCTGGCCCGGCCGCAGCGTCGGCCTCAACCTGACCCGCGCCGCCCTCGACGCCGCCACCAAGTACCCGTGGACGCGCGGCGCCCACCCCACCGACCCGGCCTCGCCCAAGTACGGCGTCTACGCCGACGACCTGCCGGTGTTCCGCTGGCTGCGGGTCGGCTCCCCGGCCGGGCGCAAGTGCTTCGAGGCCACCGTCATGGACTGGTCCGACGACGTCGCGTACTCGACCCACGACGTCGAGGACGGCCTCCAGGCCGGCCACATCGACCCGGCCGCGCTGCGGGCGCCGAGCGAGCGGGCCGAACTCTTCAAGGTCGCCGAGCGCTACGCCCCGGACGCCGAGCCGGAGGAGCTGGCCGCCGCCCTCGACCGGCTGCTCGCCCAGGACCGGTGGCCCCAGGACTACGACGGCACGGCCCGCGCCCGGGCCGGGCTGAAGGACCTCACCAGCCAGCTGATCGGCCGCTTCTGCCTGGCCGCCGAGCAGGCCACCCGGGCCCGCTACGGCCCCGGCCGGCTCACCCGGTACACGGCCGAGCTGGTGGTGCCGCGGGGCGTCCGGCTGGAGGTCGCGGTGCTCAAGGCGGTCGCCGTCCGCTTCGTGATGCAGCGCGACGAGCAGGCCCAGCTGCGGGCCCGCCAGCGGATCGTGATCGCCGAGCTGGCGTACGTGCTCACCCAGCGCGCCCCCGAGGGCCTGGACCCGGTGTTCGGCGCGCTCTACCGCGAGGCCGAGGACGACCGGGCCGCCCTGCGCGCGGTCATCGACCAGATCGCCACCCTCACCGACGCCTCCGCCCTCGCCCTGCACGCCAGGCTCGTCGGCGCCGCCTGGGCCTGACCGCCCGCGGCCCCGGCGCCCGGCGTCCGACCGCCCAGGCGCAACCGCCCGGCGTCCGACCGCGCGCGGCGGGCCGGTCCCGGCGCGACCGGCCCGCCGGGAAACCCCGGCCACCCCAGTAGACTTCCGGGGTGGCCGGGCGGATCAGGGACGAAGACGTACAAGCGGTGCGCAGCGCACTGCCGATCGACGCCGTGGTCGGCGACTACGTTCAGCTCACCAACGGTGGCGGCGGCGAGTACAAGGGCGTCTGCCCCTTCCACGACGAGAAGTCCGCCTCGTTCTACGTGAACCCGGCCAAGGGCGTCTTCCACTGCTTCGGCTGCCAGGAGAACGGCGACACCATCGCCTTCCTGATGAAGATCGAGCACTTCACCTTCGCCGAGGCCGTCGAGCGGATGGCCGCCCAGGCCGGCATCACCCTGCGCTACGAGGAGGGCGGCTACAGCCCCCGCCACCAGCAGGGCGAGCGGACCCGCCTGGTCGAGGCGCACAAGGTGGCCGCCGCCTACTACCGGGAGCAGCTGGCCTCGGCGGAGGCGGAGATCGGCCGCCGCTTCCTGGCCGAGCGCGGCTTCGACGAGGAGGCCGCGAAGACCTTCGGCGTCGGCTACGCCCCGGTGGGCTGGGAGCACCTGGTCCGCTACCTGCGCGGCAAGGGCTTCACCGACAAGGAGATCCTGCTCGGCGGCCTGGCCTCGCAGGGCCAGCGTGGCGGCCTGATCGACCGCTTCCGGGGCCGGCTGGTCTGGCCGATCCGGGACATCGCGGGCGAGGTGGTCGGCTTCGGCGCCCGCCGCCTGCGCGAGGACGACAACGGCCCGAAGTACCTGAACACCCCCGAGACGCCGATCTACAAGAAGTCGCACGTGCTGTACGGCATCGACCTGGCGAAGAAGGAGATCGCCAAGTCGGGCCGCGCGGTCGTGGTCGAGGGCTACACCGACGTGATGGCCTGCCACCTGGCGGGGGTCACCTCGGCGGTGGCCACCTGCGGTACGGCCTTCGCCGAGGACCACATCAAGATCATCCGTCGGCTGCTGATGGACACCTCGCAGTACCGCGGCGAGACGGTCTTCACCTTCGACGGCGACGCGGCCGGTCAGAAGGCCGCCCTGCGGGCCTTCGAGGACGACCAGAAGTTCGCCGCCAAGACCTCCATCGCGGTCAGCCCGGGCGGCATGGACCCGTGCGAGCTGCGTCTGGCCCAGGGCGACGAGGCGGTCAAGCAGCTGATCGACAACCCCGTCCCGCTGTTCGAGTTCGCGCTGGTCTCGGCGGTGTCCAAGCACCGGGTGGAGACGCCGGAGGGGCGGTCGGCGGCCCTGGAGGAGGCGGCCCCGATCGTCGCCAAGATCAAGGACCGCTCGATCCAGCACGAGTACGCCGTCCGCCTGGCCGGCATGCTCGGCATCCTGGACGAGCCCTTCGTCGTCCGCCGGGTCTCCCAGCTGGCCCGCTGGGACCGCGAGCGCCAGCAGAACCCCCGGGGCGCCGACCGCGGGCGCCGCGTCGAGCCCGTGCCGGTGCGCCCGGCGCAGCCCGCCTTCCGGCTCAACCCGCGCGACCCGGCCCAGTTCGTCGAGCGGGAGCTGCTCAAGCTGGCGCTCCAGCACCCGGACCTGGTCAGCCCGGCCTTCGACCACTACGGCGAGGACGAGTTCCCCACCCTGCCGTACACCGCCGTCCGGCAGGCCATCGCCAAGGCCGGCGGCGCCGCGTACGGGGCGACGCTGCCCGACTTCACCAGCGCGGTGCGCGAGGCGGCCCCGGACGACCAGGTGCGCTCGCTGGTCACCGAGCTGACCGTCGAGCCGGTGCGCTCCCGCCGGAAGGTGGACGCGGTCTACGCCGGGGAGTTCCTGGTCAAGCTGCGCCTGCTGGCGGTGGACCGGCGGATCGCCGAGGTCCGCGGCTACCTCCAGCGGCTCGGCCACCGGGCCGACGCCGAGCAGCAGCACGCGGTGCAGACCGAGCTGTGGCAGCTCCAGCAGTACGGTCAGCAGCTCCGCAGCCAGGGCGCGGCGGGGCTGTAGGAGTGCGGCGGGGCCGTGGGAGCGGCCCAGAAAGTCGGCGCACGAGTCTCGGCCACGGAGTGTGGCGTACCGCACACTGGAGGGCGTCCCACCTCCGTTCAGCGCGGGTCCGCCAGAGTCGCGCCCGCCCCGAGGGATGCCCGTGGACCGAGGCTTCGCCGCGACCTCCAGCCCGACCGCCGCACCGACCGCCAGTCCGACCGCCGCACCGCCCGGCGCGCTGAGTGCCGCACCGCCCGGGGAACGGGAGACGGACCACGGCCGGGCCGGGGCCGCGCCCCCGGACGGCGCCCGAGGCGTGCCGGAGGGCCACCCCGAGGCCCCGGAGACGGACCCCGGCGTAGAGGGTCCGGAGCCCGACGCAGAGGGTCCGGAGCCCGACGACGGGGACGAGGAGGAGCCCCGCCCGCCGGCCGAGGGCGACGCCGGCCCGGCGCCGGACCTGCTCCGCCAGTACCTGCGCGAGATCGGCCGGGTCCGCCTGCTCACCGCCGCCGAGGAGGTGGAGCTGGCCCGCCGGGTCGAGGTCGGCCTGTTCGCCGAGGAGCGGCTGAACGGTGACCCCCCGCCGCCCGACCCGCTGGCCCGCGAACTGGACACCCTGGTGGTGCGCGGCCGGATCGCCAAACGCCGGCTGATCGAGGCGAACCTGCGGCTGGTGGTGTCCGTCGCCAAACGCTACGTCGGCCGCGGACTGACCCTGCTGGACCTGATCCAGGAGGGCAACCTGGGCCTGATCCGGGCGGTGGAGAAGTTCGACTACGCCCGCGGCTACAAGTTCTCCACGTACGCGACCTGGTGGATCCGGCAGGCGATGAGCCGGGCGCTGGCCGATCAGGCCCGGACGATCCGGGTGCCGGTGCACGTGGTCGAGCTGATCAACCGGGTGATCCGGGTGCAGCGCGCCCTGCTGCAGGAGCGCGGGCTGGAACCGACTCCGGCCGGGATCGCCGCCGCCCTGGAGCTGACCGAGGAACGGGTGCGCGAACTGCTCCGGCTGGCCCAGGAGCCGATCTCGCTGCACACCCCGGTCGGCGAGGAGGACGACGTCGCGCTCGGCGACCTGATCGAGGACGCCGACGCCGCCTCACCCGCGGAGTCCGCCACCTTCCTGCTGCTGCGCCAGCACCTGGACGCGGTCCTGGCCACCCTGGGCGAGCGGGAGCGCCAGGTCGTCCAGCTCCGCTACGGGCTGGACGACGGCCGCCCGCGCACGCTGGAGGAGATCGGCGCGGTGTTCGGCGTGACCCGGGAGCGGATCCGCCAGATCGAGTCGAAGACGCTGATCAAGCTCCGCGACCACGCCTTCGCGGCGCAGCTGCGCGGGTATCTCGACTGAGCGGCCCACCGGGATCGGCTAGGACCGGCCCGGGGAGGGCTGTGCGCCGGCGGGCTGCGCGGCGGTCGGCTCTGCGGCGGTCGGCTGTGCCGGGGACGGCGGGTCGGTGGCCGCCGCGTCCGGGCCGGTGCCCGGGGGCGGCGAGGCGGGGCCGATCGGGATCGGGGTGGAGGCCACCACGGCGGCCAGGCCGGAGACGGGCGAGGTGCAGACGTGCCCGGCCGGCTGGTACCCGCAGACCTGGAAGGTGACGGCCGGGTCGGCCGCGTCCAGCATCGACGAGTAGTTGTCGTAGCCCCAGTGGATGAGTGCCGTCTCGCTCTGGCCGGAGCCGTCGGTGATGGTCGCGTAGTCGTTCGGCTCACCCTCGGTGATCGCCGCCCAGGCCGCCTGGCAGGTCTGGCTGTACCGGAGGTAGACGACGACCTTGCCGATGACGTCGGTCTGCAGGGTCCGGGCGTCCTTGCCGCAGCCGGTGGCCTTGGGGTCCTTGTGCGCGCAGCCGACGGCCTGGCAGACGGGAGCGCCCGGGACGGGCTTGGCCGCGGTGGCGGTCGGGACGGGTTCGGCGACGGTCTGCGGCTGCTCCTGGTGCCGGGTGGCCCGCAGGCCGACCAGCACCAGCAGGGCCACCAGCAGGGCGGCGCCGGTCAGCAGCGTCGCCGGGCGCCGCCACCACGCCACGGGTGCCGGCACGGTGCCGCCGGGTTCGCCGGGTGCGGCGGTCAGGTCGAGCACGTCGGTCACGTCGGTCACGTCGGAGGCGGCAGGTGCGTCGGAGGTGGCGGGCACGCCGGTCCGGTCCGTCGGGGGCTGTGCCGCCGGGGCCTGCTCGGGGGCCGCCTGCGCGGCGGGTTCCTCCGGGGCGGCGGGCTCGCCGTCCTCCTCGGGCCCCGCCACGGCCCGCTCCCACAGCGCCCGCAGGGCCGGCCCGTCGCAGTCCACCGCCCCGGTCAGCGCCTCCAGCGCCTGCCCGGTGATGACCCGCTTGCCGTTCAGCCAGCGCTCCCAGGAGGCCCGGCTGTAGTGCGTCCGGGCGGCCAGCTCGGACAGCGAGAGTCCGGCGGCGTCCTTGATGGCCCGGAGCTCCTCGGCCAGGAGCCGGGCGGGTCCGGACAGCTCTTCGGGCAGGTTCTTCCAGGCGGAACCCATGGGGCCTTCCAACGGTGCGAGACGGGAACGGGGGACGGGGAGAGCGGAACGGGCTCCGGCCGGGGCCGTCCGGGTGTCTCCGCTTCTCCAAACCCATCGGTCCGGCGTCCCAAACCCCAGGTCATGGCGCTGAGACGGACGGAAGTGTCTCACAACCCCCGGGAACGCTCGCATGTGCACGTGTCCGTCGTGCACAGTTCTCTGGTCGGCGCGGTTCGCCGCCCGACGGCGTCGTTCGGACGCGGACCGGTCACCGGTCCCCGCTCCGGCAGCACGTCCCGATTCCCCCACCGGCCGGGGCAGCCTCGCGGGGGGAGGCTGCCCCGGTTCGTCCGGGACGCACGGTGGGGAGGGCGCTTCGCCGCGCCCTCCCCACCGTGATCACGCCCCACCGTGATCACGCCCCACCGTGATCACGCCCACTGCGTTCACGTCCCACCGCGTTCACGCCCCGGTGGACCACACGCCTAGTGGTGGAAGCCCGACCGGGCCGGCACCCCGAGCTCCTTGAGCGGGCCGGGCTGGCGCCGCAGCTCCGGCAGCAGCCGGGAGAGGTCGGCCAGCAGCAGGTCGGCGAGGTCCAGCGAGAAGCCGTTGCGGCAGACCACCCGGAGCACCGACAGGTCCGTCCGGTTCGCGGGAAAGGTGTACGCGGGCACCTGCCAGCCGCGCTCGCGCAGCCGCCGCGAGACGTCGAACACGTCGAACGGCTCGTCGTCGGCGGTGGTGAGGGCGAAGACCGGCAACTGGTCGCCGCGGGTCAGCAGCCGGAAGCCGCCCAACTGCCCGATCGCTTCGGACAGGTGGATGGCGACCTCGCGGCAGGCGCCCTGGACGGCCCGGAAGCCGTCCCGGCCGAGCCGCAGGAAGACGTAGTACTGCGCGACGACCTCGGCGCCGGGGCGGGAGAAGTTGAGCGCGAAGGTCGGCATCTCGCCGCCGAGGTAGTTGACCCGGAAGACCAGTTCCTCCGGCAGCGCCTCCTGGTCGCGCCACAGGGCCCAGCCGACGCCGGGGTAGACCAGGCCGTACTTGTGCCCGGAGCTGTTGATCGAGGCGACCCGGGGGAGCCGGAAGTCCCAGACCACCTGGGGGTCGAGGAAGGGCGCCACCATGCCGCCGGAGGCGCCGTCCACGTGCACCGGGACGTCGAGGCCGGTGCGTTGCTGGAGGTCGTCCAGGGCCGCGCAGATCTCCGCGATCGGCTCGTAGGAGCCGTCGAAGGTGGAACCGAGGATGCCGACCACGCCGATGGTGTCCTCGTCGCACAGCGCGACCGCGTGCTCGGCGTCGAGGTGGAAGCGCTCGCCCTCCATGGGCGCGGTGCGGGCCTCGACCTCCCAGAAGGTGCAGAACTTCTCCCAGCACACCTGCACGTTGACGCCCATCACCAGGTTGGGCCGGGCCCCGGCCGCGTAGCGCTCGGCGTTGCGGCGCATCCAGCGGCGCTTGAGCGCCATGCCGGCCAGCATGCAGGCCTCGCTGGAACCGGTGGTGGAGCAGCCGACCGCGGCGTCCGGGTCGGGGGCGTGCCAGAGGTCGGCGAGGATCGCCACGCAGCGCCGCTCCAGTTCGGCGGTCTGCGGGTACTCGTCCTTGTCGATCATGTTCTTGTCCAGGCACTCGGTCATCAGCCGGGTGGCCTGCGTCTCCATCGAGGTGGTGACGAAGGTCGCCAGGTTGAGCCGGGCGTTGCCGTCCAGCATCAGCTCGTCGTGGATCAGCTGGTACGCGGTGTCGGCTGCGACGGGCCCCTCGCCGAGCCGGTGCAGCGGCGGTGCCAGCTTCATCGAGCCCAGCGGGTCGGCGGCGCCCACGAGCGGACCGATGCTCAGCCGGCGGTCGTTGCCGGCCCCCTTGTGCAGCGCCATGGAGTCCTGCCGCCCTTCGAGCCGGTGGCCGTGTCCCGTCCCACGCTGCCACCGGCCGCCGGGTGACGCATCTTCACCGGCCGGGGCCGGGGGGCGCCGCCGTCCCCGGCCGGCGAGGCCGCCGCAGCCGGGGTCAGGCCGCCGTCTCCGGGTGGATCTGTTCGCGGGCGGCGCGGTACTGCTGGCGCACCGCCGACCCGATCGCCAGGTCCTGTTCCCCGTCCGGCTCGACGGTCTCGGCGTCCGGCAGCTCCCACTCCGGCGGCTCCGGGGTGCCGGCCAGTGCCCAGGCGGCCTGCCGGGCGGCCCCGCGGGCGGCGTGGGCGCCCGGCGGCGGCACCACGACCGGGACGCCGAACAGCGGCGGGGCGATGTGCCGGACGGCGGGCAGCCGCCCGGCCGCGCCGAGCAGGAACACCCGCCGCACCGCGACACCCTGGGCGCGCAGCACGTCGAGGGCGTCCGCGATGTTGCACAGCATGCCCTCGACGGCGGCCCGGGCCAGGTGCTGCGGTGTCATCGACTCGGCCCGCAGGCCGGTCAGGGTGCCGGCCGCGTGCGGGAGGGCAGGCGTCCGCTCGCCGTCCAGGTAGGGGAGGAGCACCAGCCCGTACGCGCCGGGGGAGGAGTGCAGGGCGAGGTCGCTCAGGCCGTCCAGGTCCCGGCCGAGCATGGCGGCGGTGGCGCGGAGCACCTGGGCGGCGTTGAGGGTGGCGACCATCGGGAGGTGGCGGCCGGCGGCGTCGGCGAAGGAGGAGATCAGCCCGGTGGCGTCCACCACGGCCTGGTCGTGCACGGCGAAGATCGTTCCGGCGCTGCCGAGCGAGACCACCGCGTCGCCGGGGCGCAGCCCGAGGCCGAGCGCGGCGGCCATGTTGTCGCCGGTGCCGGCCGAGATCAGCAGGCCCTCGGGGGTGTGCCCGGCGGGTTCGGCGGGGTCGAGCACCTCGGGCAGCCGCAGCTCGTGGCCGAGCGCCAGCTCGACCAGGTCCTGCCGGTACTCGCCGGTGATCGGGGACCAGTAGCCGGTGCCGGAGGCGTCGCCCCGGTCGGTGGTGCGGCGCCTGGGGTGGCCGAGGAGCTGCCAGACCAGCCAGTCGTGCGGGAGCAGCACCTCGGCCACCCGGCGGGCGTTGGCCGGCTCGAACTCGGCCAGCCAGCGCAGCTTGGCGATGGTGTAGGTCGGGCTGGGGACGGCGCCGATCGCGGCGGTCCAGGCGGCCGGGCCGCCGAGCGCGTCCAGCAGCTTGGCGGCGGCGCCGCCGGAGCGCGGGTCGTTCCAGAGGATCGCCGGCCGGACCAGCACGCCGCCCGCGTCCAGGCCGATCATGCCGTGCTGCTGCGCGCTGACGCCGATGGCCCGGACGCCCTCCAGCAGGCCGCCGGCGGCGGCGTCGCCGAGCGAGTGCAGCCACAGCTGTGGGTCGGCCTCGCCGGGGCGGGTGTCCGGGTCCTCGGGGACGGGGTGCGGCGCCTTGCCGGAGCGCAGGACGGCGCCGGTGTCGGCGTCGCACGCGACGATCCGGGTGCGGTTGGTCGAGCTGTCTATCCCCGCGACGATGGCCATGCCGAGATCATGCCTCAGCCCGGCCCTGGACGCGTCCGGGCCGGGCGAGGTGTTGCCCGTTCGGGACTCGACGCAGGGCCCTGGTACACCCTGGCGTCACCGTCCCGTCACGGGCGGAAGGTACCCCAGCCGTCGTCCTCGGCCCGGGAGCGGTTGAAGTACGGCACCCGGTCGGTGACGGCGTTCGGCAGCCGGTCGCCGACCTTGTCCGCGACGGCGCCGGCGGCCTTCCCGGCGACCGCGCCGGCCTGCTGCCTGGCTCGGTCGGCGGCGCCCTGCACCGTGGGGTTCTGGGCGATCTGCCGGGTGACCTTCGTGATCTGGTCGTAGCGCCGGCGCCCGGCCCGGGAGCCCAGGACGTAGCCGGCCGCGAACCCCGCGGCCAACGACAGCTTCCACATGATCGGATCCACCCTCTCCTGGCGGCCTTCTGCCGCATTGCCCTACCCGTCCGTCGGGACGGCGAACCGTCCGTGCCCCCCAGCATCCCCGGGGGCCGTGCCGGGCGCGCGCCGGGCACGCCGGGTGGGAGGCCGCGCGGGAGCCCCGGGAGCGGTCCGGCGAAAGCGATTGGCGGACCACCCCCCCGAGTGCGCTAATGTATGTCCCGCAGCGAGCGCCGAGGAGCCCGGGGAACCGGGGGCCGAGGCGGAAGCCGATCCCCCATAGCTCAATTGGCAGAGCAGCCGACTGTTAATCGGCAGGTTATTGGTTCGAGTCCAATTGGGGGAGCTCGGGAGAGGTCTTGCAAGAGCCCTCCTCCCGTCCGTGGTACGGCAGTTCGGTACCGCGATCCCGCATAGCTCAATTGGCAGAGCAGCCGGCTGTTAACCGGCAGGTTTTTGGTTCGAGTCCAAATGCGGGAGCTTCATCGGGTCCGCCCGGTGACTGCTCAGAGCGAAGGCCCCTCGGATGACCGGGGGGCCTTCGTGTTGCCTTCGTCACCTCGCGACGGCCGGGCGGCTCGGGCGGCCGCCTCCGGAGCCCGGACGGCCGCCTCCCGGGTCCGGGTGGCCGCCGCCCGGGTTCAGGCGGTCGCCTCCCGGTAGAGCGCGGAGACCCGCCGGTCGAAGGTGACGCTGTAGGAGGTGCCGGCCGTCTCGCCGCCCTCCTGGTAGCCACCGATCACGCCCACGACCGCGCCGCTGTCCGTCACCCACGGGCTGCCGCTGGTGCCGTCGGTGTAGCCGTCGCAGTCGAAGCGCTCCTGGGTCGGGCTCTGCGAGCGGGTCCTGGCCGCGCAGGTGATCGGCTCGTCGCGCTCGTTCGGGTAGCCGGTCACCGAGACGGCGAGCCCGAAGCCCTGGCCGGTGGCGATCGGGTTGCCGCCGACGGCGTCCTCGACCTGCTTGCCGCCGACCGTGCCCACGGTGACGAAGGCCACGTCGTACTCGGGGTCGTCGTCGTCCGCCCAGCGCGGGTCGACGGTGATCGACTTCACCGGCCAACTGCCGTACGGGATGAAGCCGTTGCGGTAGCCGGGGGTGAACACCAGGCCGTCCAGCAGGCCGATCCGGCGGTTCTGCACGCAGTGCGCGGCGGTGACCAGCAGGTTGTGCCTGGGGCTGCGGACGACGCTCGCCGTGCAGGCCCGGGGGCCCTGCGCGGTGCGGACCGAGAGGGTGCCGATCCGGTCGCGGGTGCTGCTCTGCTGCGCGACCTCGGCGGCGGGCGCCTGGTCCTGCTCGCCCCCGTCGCACGCGGTTCCGGCGGCGAGCAGCAGGGCCGCCAGCGCGACCGTCCGTGCGGCGCGCGGGGGCCGTGCCGGGCGGGGGGCCATCGGGGCTCCGTCTCGTTCCTCGGGGCGGGCACCGGGTCCGTGCGTTCCGCCGTTCGAGAGGAAGATCTATCAGGCCGTGCCCGGCGGCGCCACCGCCGCCCCTCCGGTCAGCCGGTGGCCCGGTCGTAGAGCGCCTGGACGCGGTCGCCGAAGTAGCTGCTGTACGAGGTGTCCGGGCTGTCGCCGCCCTGCTGGTAGCCGCCGATCACGCCGACCACGGTGCCGGTCCTGGTGCTCGGGTCGAAGTCGGTCACCCAGGGGCTGCCGCTCGTGCCGCCGGTGTAGTCGGGGCAGTCGATCCGCAGCTGGGTGGAGCTCTGCTCGGTGGTGTTGTTGGCGCAGGTGATCGGGACGTCGCTGGTGCCGGGGTAGCCGGTGATCCGCACGGGCAGCTGGTAGCCGAGGCCGACGCCCAGCTTGTTGGCGCCGAGCACCTGCTGCACCTGCTGCCCGTTCTGGGCCTGGACGACGGCGAAGGCGACGTCCACGTCCGGGTCGGCGTGGTCCTTCCAGTCGTCGTCGACGGTGACGGCGATCAGCGGCCAGACGCCGCTGGGGGTGTCGCCGTTACGGTAGCCGGGGACGAAGACGAGGTCGCTGCGCTGGCCGAGTTGGGGGTCCCAGACGCAGTGCGCGGCGGTGACGATGAGGTTGAGCCCGGCGCTGTCGACGACGCTGGCGGTGCAGAAGTGGTCGCCGTCCGCGTTGCGGGTGAAGACGGCGCCGACCAGGCCGTTGAGCACGGTGGGCCTGGCGGTGCGGGTGACTCCGGTGTGCCTGGAGACGGCGCCCCTGAGCCGTTGTCGGCTCCAGCCGTGGCCGCCGCCGGAGGCCGAGGCGGATCCGGAGGGACGGGCGGAGCGGGTGGCCGGAGCCGAGCTGACCGTCGGCGCGCCCCCGCCGGGCCCGGCGGAGGTGGTGCAGCCCGCCGCGGCCAGCAGCACCGCGAGCGCCCCGGCCGCGGCTCCCGTCCCACGTGTCGTCATCCGTCCAGGCTGCCCGTGCGGCCGTCCGGGCGCCACCCGAACTGCGCAATCAGGACAGGCGCACGCCTGTGCGCACCCGTGCGCGCCCCCGGCGCGCACCACGGGTGATCGACCGGCTATGCTGCGCGGGACGTCCTTTCGGGGCCGTCTGCTGCTGCCGTGGTCGACGACCGGCGCACGCGGCGAACCGGGGCGGTAGCTCAGCCGGTTAGAGCAGGGGACTCATAATCCCTTGGTCGTGGGTTCGAGTCCCACCCGCCCCACCTCGAACAGCCGTCAGGGCATGAGTAAAAATGACGCCCTGACCTGGCGAAACGTGCAGGACTTCGATCGGAACTGTAGAGCATGAGGCGCCCCGCCGGTCTGGCGCCGCGCCGAGATTCACCCGCCAGTGGACATGACGAGGGGTTCGCCCCCGGGCTGTCGGCAGCGTCCCGGCCGAGTGGTGCAGTCCGTCCACCGAGCGCGGCCAGGCCGCGCCGTTGCCCGCCTGCGGAGGGGCCGTGATGGGTGGGCGCGATCAGGACCGTCTTGAGTTTCCGTCAGGGAAGTCGACTGGCTCCAGGCCCGGGTGTGGACTCTCAAGTGAACCTCGAATCCGTGGAATTCCTTTATCAATGAGCGCCATCCTGAAATCTGGCAGTATGTCTGGTTCTTCGATCCGAGAGAGCTTCCGACCAGCGGATCTCAGTCGGGCGAGGGTGGTTCGGCTATTGCCCGAAAGTCGCCCGTCGGTCATAGATTCAAGCGGAATCTTTACGTCCGAACCGGCAGTCCGGAGTTCCTCCCGCAGGGGCGGGGGTTGCCCATCCGGCGCGTGATAGGGTCCTGAATTCATGACCCGGCGCATACCAGGCCGGGTCGGCTTGGGGGGAATCCAGGTGGCCCGGTTTCGTCGGGTCGCCATCGGCAATTCGGGCGCGCCGGCGAGGGACGCATGCGTGAAGGTGTGCAGTCGCCAACCTGTGCCAGGGGCTGTCGGCGCGACTTCTGCTTTCTTCACACACCATGCCCGGACTCACCGGACCATCGGTTCTGAGGATTCCGGGTCTTCTGACCGGGGGGATGAGAAGAATCGTGTACTTTCGCGTTCTCGGAGCACTTGCAGTGGAGACGGACGGCGGGACGCCGCGCACTCCGCAGGCGTTGAAGCTCCGGGCCCTGCTGGCGCTGTTGTGCCTGAACGACGGCCGCCCACTGTCCGCGCCGCAGCTCATCGACGCCCTCTGGTCGGGGACGCCGCCGCGCACCGCGTCCACCGCCCTGCAGGTGTACGTCTCCCGGCTCCGCAAGCATCTGGCGGGTGCGGGCTTCGACGTGTCCGGGCTGCTGACCAGGCCGCCCGGCTACATGATGGAACTCGCCCCGCTCACCCTGGACCTGCACAGCTTCGAATCGCTGTGCCTGCGTGCCGGGGAGCTGCGGGCGGTGGGCCGGCTGGAGGAGGCCTCGCTGCTGCTCTCCCAGGCACTCGGGTTGTGGACCGGCCCGGCGCTGGCGGACCTGTCCACGGTTCCGGCATTGCAGAGCCTGGGCCACCAGCTGGACGAGAAGCGGTCGGCCGCGCTGGAGGAGCGGGCCGAGACGGAACTGCTCCTGGGACGGCACAAGCCGCTGGTCGGCGAGCTCTACGGGTTGATCGACGAACAGCCGATGCGGGAGACCTTCCACGGTCTTCTCATGCTCGCGCTGTACCGCAGCGGCCGACCGGCCGAAGCCCTCATGATCTACAACCGCATCCGGCGCGTCCTCATCGACGAGATCGGCATCGAACCGGGGCCCAGGCTGAGGCAGTTGCAGCAGTCGGTCCTGGCACGGGACGCCGGCCTCGAAGAGCACACACTCGCCCATCTCGCCTGCTGAACGGGCTGACCGCATCCCTACGGCTCGTCCGGCCCCGCGACGCGCTCCGCCCGCGGGGCCGGACGAGCCGTACCGGCTCCCGCCCCGGCGAGCCCCTGCCGCAGCGGCTTGCGGCCCCACTGGGGCCGGCCGAGGGTGATGAAGGCCTCCGCCCGCATTGCCGCGAGCCCGATCCGCGGCAGATCGCGGGTGTGCGGGAAGACCAGGAAGCGCGGCACCCACTCCGGCTGGAACTTCGCGTTGAACTTGTACAGCGACTCGATCTGGAACCAGCGCGAGAGCAGCACGAGCAGCCCTCGCCAGGCCCGCAACACCGGTCCCGCGCCGAGCCGTTCTCCCCGGGCCAGGGCTGAGCGGAACATCGCGAAGTTGAGCGAGACCCGGCGTATCCCGAGTGCGGGCGCCGCCTGGAGAACGGCGACGATCAGCAGCTCGTTGAGGCCGGGGTCGGCGGCGCGGTCCCGGCGCATCAGTTCCAGCGAGATTCCCTCGGGGCCCCAGGGTACGAAGTGCAGCACGGCGGCGAGGTCGTCGGCCTCCGGCTTCCCGCCCGCCTCGCCCGATCCGACGTCCGGGGAGTGGTGTGCGGTGACCACCACGCAGCCGGTGTCCTCCACGTCGCCGAAGCGGCCGAGGGCGGTGGAGAAACCTCGCTCGATGTCGGTGCCGCGCCAGCGGGCCGCTGCGGCCGCGATCCGCGCCCGCTCCGCGTCGTCGAGATCGCGGACCCGGCGGACCTTGCAGGAGTAGCCGTTGCGCTCGACGCGTTTGACCATCTGGCGCACATTGCGCATGACCCGCCCGCTCAGTGAGAAGTCGGCCGTGTGCACGACCGCTTCATCACCCAACTCCAGGGCGTCCAGTCCCGCTTCGCGCGTCCACACCTCGCCGCCGGTTTCGCCGCACCCGATCACGGCGGGCACCCAGGCGTGCCGCCTGGCCTCGTCCATGAACGCTTTGATCGCTCCGGGCCAGGCCTCGACGTCGCCGATGGGGTCGCCGGAGGCGAGCATCACACCGGACTCGACGCGGTAGGCGATGGCGGCCTTGCCGGTCGGCGAGAACAGCACGCTCTTGTCACGCCGCAGCGCGAAGTACCCCAGCGAGTCGCGCGCCCCGTGCCGTTCGAGCAGCTCACGTACCCGGGCCTCGTCGTCCGCGGAGAGCTCCGCCAGCGGTTTCTCGGGCCGCAGGAACAGGTAGGAGGTGGTCAGCAGGGTGACCAGACCGAGCGCGCCGAGTGAGTAGCCGACCAGGTCCGCGACCCGATCAGAGGTGTAGCGCACCGGCCCCTCGACTCCGACGAGTCCGTACGCGGTGTGCCGCAGCCGCTCCTCCAGTGAGGGCGAGCCGGCCTCGTAGTCCGGGTGCACATTGGTGATCAGCAGCCCCAGCACGAGGGAGACGCCGCCCACCGCGATGAAGCTCAGCAGCGTTCGCCAACGGGTACGCGGGTCGGACAGCGCGTAGAACTCCCGCCGGTACAGCAGCATCACCAGGAGCAGCGCGAACGACACCGCACCGGTGGCGGTGGTGTGCCACCGCAGGAGGTGCAGCAGCCCGCCCACCGGGAGCAGCACGACCACCGCCCGCCAGGCCCGCCGCTTGCGGCGGCGCAGCGCGTGCGCCAGCAGCACGAGCAGCACGCCGACCATCAGCGAGCCGACCGCGGTCACCGTGGTGGTGCCACCGGGCAGTTGACCGGCCAGCAGGCGCACCCGACTGTGGCGGAAGCCGGGGAAGACGGCGGCCGCGAGGTCGATCAGCCCGATCAGCAGGCAGGCGTACGCGGCGAGGGTGGGGACACGCGGCCGGGACGCCGGGGTGGCCAGGTCGCGAAGGGTGTGCGCTGCCGGGCGACGACTCGTAGCCGGACCCGGGCGGGGAGGCGCTGGATTGTTCATAGAGCGCGAATCTAAAGCCGGATCAGAGGATTTCAGTCATCCTGAAGAATGAGATCCGGCGGGATTAAGGGGCGCTTTAGCGGAGTGAAATGCAAGTGGTGTGCATGTGGAGGTTTAGCGCCCGCGTCTAGCATTCTTCTCGCAGTGGAGTCAGGCGGAGCCGGGTTGTCCGGTCGGGATCGCGACGATGCGCTTTTCTTCCCGTTGCTTCCCGAATTTTTCGCGCGTCCTCCACATTCCGTCCTTGTATTCGGCGGGAATTCGCCGGCCGGTGCGCACCATGAGGAGTGTGAGAGAAGTGTCAGGGTCAGGATCCGGCGACATGCGTCTTCCCGTGTCAACGGCCCAGCGTGAGATGTGGCTGGCCGAACAGGTCGATCCGACCGCTCCACAGCAGCGCATCGGTGAATACCTGGAACTCCAGGGGGCCATCGACCGGCGGGTCTTCGAAAAGGCGGTGCGGCAGGCCGTCGCGGAGGCCGTCCCGATGCACGCCCTGTTCGTCGAGGAGGACGGTGAGCCCCGGCAGTGCGTGACCCCCTTCTCCGACTGGGAGTTCCCGGTCCTCGACGTCTGTGGCGAACCGGACCCCGCGGCCGCCGCGCGGGCCTGGATGCGGGCCGACCTGTCCCGCCGGATGGACCTTTCCCGAGGGCCGCTCTTCTCCTACGCGCTGTTCAGCCTGGGGCCGGATCGCAGCTTCTGGTACCTCAGCGCCCACCACGCGGTCGCGGACGGGCACACGGGCGCGCTGATCGCCCAACGGGTGTCCGAGCTCTACGCCGCCATGACCGCGGGACTCCCCCTGCCGGCCAGCCGGTACGGGGCCATCCGGGAGATGCTGGCGGACGACGCGGACTACCAGGCCTCCGGCCGGGGTGCGGCGGACCGGGCGTACTGGACGGCCCGGTTCGCGGACGGACCGGAAGTCGCCACCCTCGCCTCCCAACCGCCGGGCGGGCCCGCCGCGCAGGGACAGACCAGTCACACCGGCAGCCTCTCCGTAGCCGAGACCGAGCAGCTCAAGGCCGCCGCCCGCTCGGCCCGCACCCACTGGTCCGTGCTGGTGATCGCGGCCGCGGCCGCCCAGGTCCACCGGCTCTCCGGCGCACAGGACGTCATCCTGAGTCTGCCGATGGCCGCCCGCACCGACGCCGCGGCGCGCACCACGCCGGGGATGTACTCCAACGTCCTGCCCCTGCGCGTCACGGTCCGCCCGGATCTCACGCTGCACGAGCTCGTCCGTGAAGTCGCCGGTGGATTCCGGGAGATGATCCGGCATCAGCGTCACCGGGGTGAGCGCCTGGGGCGCGACCTCGGCCTGCCGGACACGGGGCGCTACCGGACCGGTCCCATGGTCAACATCATGGCCTTCGACTACGACCTGCACTTCGCCGGTCGGCCCGCCACTGCCCACCACCTGACCCAGGGGATCGTCGAGGACCTGTCGTTCACGGCCTTCGACCGCGCGGACGGCCTGGGGCTGCGCATCGATCTGGTCGCCAACTCGGCCCGCTACGAAGCCGACGAGCTGGCCGCGCACCACGCGCGCTTCCTGCGCTTCCTGCGCGCCTTCAGCACGGACCGGGACATGCGGGTCGGCTCCGTCGATCTGCTCACCGAGGGCGAGCGGATCCGGTTGCTCACCGAGCTCGGCGGCCCCGAGCGCAAGTACCCGGAAGCCGGCCTCCCGGAGCTGTTCGCCCGGCAGGCCGAGGACACCCCGCACCTGCCGGCCGTGGTCTCGGCGGAGACCACGCTGACCTACCGGGAGCTGGATACCGCCTCGAACCGCCTCGCCCGGCTCCTCATCTCGCGGGGTGTCGGGCCCGAGCGGATCGTCGCCATCGCGTTGCCCCGCTCGGCCCTTCTCGCCGTTGCCGTCCTCGCCGTCCTCAAAGCGGGCGGCTGCTATCTCCCCGTTGATCCCGAATATCCCGCCGAGAGGCTGTCGTTCATGCTGAGCGACACCGTGCCCGCCGTCGTGCTGACGACTGTGGACACGGCCCGGCGGCTGCCGCACACGGACGCCCCCCGGTTGATCCTCGACGAGTCCGGCACCCTGGGCGAGCTGGATCAGTTGGTCGGCACGGAGATCGACGACGAGCAGCGGCTGGGCCGGCTCGACCCGGCACATCCCGTGTACGTCATCTACACCTCGGGCACCACCGGCCGGCCCAAGGGCGTGGTGATGTCCGGGCGGGCGATGGTCAACCTCCTGTCGTGGCACGACGAGGCCTTCCCCTCGGCCGCCGGGGCCAGGGTCGCCCAGTTCACCGCGCTCAGTTTCGACGTGTCCGTGCAGGAGATCCTGTCCGCGGTGCTGTTCGGCAAGACCCTGGTAGTGCCGACCGACGAGGTCCGGCGCGACCCCAAGCTGCTCGCCGCCTGGCTTGACGCGGAGTGCGTGAACGAGCTCTTCGCCCCCAACCTCGTCCTGGAGGCCCTGTGCGAGGCGGCCCTCGACCAGGGGTGGACCATCCCGTCGCTGCGGGTCCTGGCGCAGGGCGGTGAGGCGCTCACCCCGAGCCGCCAGGTACGCGAATTCGTGCGGGGCCGCGCCGGGCGTCGGCTGCACAATCACTACGGCCCGAGCGAGACCCACCTGGTGACGGCCCACACCCTGGCGGCGGACGTCGACGCGTGGCCGCCCGCCGCCCCGATCGGCCGGCCGATCCCCAACATCAGGGCGTACGTCCTGGACGCCGGCCTGCGCCTGGCCCCGGAGGGGGTGCGCGGAGAGCTGTACCTCGCCGGGGCCGGGGTGGCCCGGGGCTACCTGAACCGTCCCGGACTCACCGCCGTACGGTTCGTCGCCGACCCGTACGGGCCGCGGGGAAGCCGGATGTACCGGACCGGGGACGTGGTCCGCTGGCTGCCCGACGGGCAGCTGGAGTACCACGGCCGGTCCGACGACCAGATCAAGATCCGTGGATTCCGGATCGAGCCCGGCGAGATCAGGTCGGCCCTCGCCGCCTGCCCCGGTATCGTCCACGCCGAGGTGGTGGCCCGCGAGGTCAGGCCCGGGGACCGGCGGCTCGTCGGATACGTCGTACCGCAGACGCGGGGGTGCGACACGGCCGCGGTACGCGAGTTCGTCCGGGCGAGGTTGCCGGCCCACCTGGTGCCCTCGGCCGTCGTCGAGCTGGCGGAGCTTCCGCTCACGCCGAACGGAAAGCTGGACCGCCGGGCGCTGCCCGAGCCCCGGCTCACCGGCGGCGCCCCGGCCCGCGAACCGGCCACCGAGCAGGAGCGGGTCCTGTGTGGCCTCTTCGCCCAGGTACTGGAGTTGCCCGCGGTCGGTGTCGACGAGAACTTCTTCGACCTCGGCGGGCACTCCCTCCTTGCCGCCCGCCTCGTCGCGCGGATCAGGGCCGTGCTCGGCACGCCGCTGGAAGTGCACGCGCTGTTCGAGTCCCCGAGCCCGGCCGGGCTCGCCCGGCGGATCGCAGACCCTTCGTCCGGCGCTGCGCCGCAGTCCCTGTTGCCGTTGCGCGCGGAGGGCTCCCGGCCTCCGCTGTTCTGCGTCCACCCGGCTGCCGGAATGGGCTGGCCGTACGCGGGGCTCCTGCCGCACCTCGGCTCCGACCAGCCCGTGTACGCGCTCCAGGCGCGGCGCGGGCCCGGGGAAACGCCGGGCTTCCCGGCCACCGTCGAGGACATGGCCGCCGACTACGTGGCACAGATCCGTGCGGTGCGCCCCGAGGGCCCCTACCGGATACTCGGCTGGTCCTTCGGCGGTCTGGTGGCCCACGCCATGGCCACCCTCCTGGAGCGCGAGGGCAAGGTGGTCGACCTGCTCGTGATGGTGGACTCCTATCCCGTGGACGACCGGCTCCGGGCCGACATGCCCAGGTTCAGCGAGGACGAGTTCGGCCGCTCCCTGCTCCAGTCGGTCGGCGACGACGATTTCCTCCTCGGGGACGACCGGGCCCGGGCCGCGCTCCGCGACGTCTACCGCAACGACCTCGACCTGATGGCCGGGTTCAGGCCCGGCCGGTTCCACGGCGGATTGCTGTTCTTCCGGGCCGCGGAGTCCGACCCCGGCGACCCGTACGAACCGGGCCGCAGCACCGCGGCGGTCTGGGCGGGCCACATCGGCGGCGCGGTCGAATCCCACGACGTGCCGGCCACCCACCACCGCATGATGCGGCCGTCGGCCCTGGCGGAGATCGGGCCGGTCCTCGCCGCGCGGCTGCGGTCCGCGGACGCGTAACGGCCCCGCCCCGAGGCGACGGCCCCACCAACCCCGGCGCACCCGCGCCCCGAGGACCAGGAGGTCCACCGCATGACAACCACTCCGACCCACCCCGAGCACACGGGCGTCGACGCCGCGCTGGCGGAGGTACGGTCACTGGCCCGCCGTGGCATCGAGGGCCGGACGGACCATCACGGCCCCCGGCTCCTGCGCAGGCTGTTGGAGGGCCGGCAGGGCGGCCCGTACGAGCACTTCGAGGTACGTCCGTCGGGACCGCTGATCGGCGCCGAGATCCACGGCATCGACCTGCGCACCCCGCTGAGCGACGAGGCGTTCGGCGAGCTGGACCGGGCCCTGCTCGAATGGAAGGTGCTGTTCTTCCGCGATCAGGACCTCACCGCCGAGCAGCAGCGGGCCTTCGCGTGCCGATGGGGCGCGATCGAGGGGCACCCGTTCCTGCCGGCGGGTACCGGAGAGGACGTCGTGCGACTGGAGAAGGGCAAGCAGAACCCCGGCTTCGAGAACGTCTGGCACTACGACTTCCCGTGGATCGAGCGCCCCCCGCTCGGCGCCGTCCTGCGCATGGTGGAACTGCCCGAAGGGGGCGGCGGAGACACCCTGTTCACGGATGCGGCCGCCGCGTACGACAACCTCCCGGACGAGGTGAAGGCGCGCATCGACGGGCTGAAGACGGTCAACGACTTCACCCCGTCGGCCAACTACCGTGAGCTGATGACCGACGAGCAGCGGGCGCACTTCCAGGGGGTCTACCCGCCGGTGGAACACCCGCTGGTGCGCACCCACCCGAAGACCGGGCGCAAGACACTGTTCCTGACGTCGATCTTCACCACCCACATCGCGGGCCTGCCGGCGGACGAGAGCGAGGAGCTGCTGGCCCACCTCTTCCGCCAGCTGGAGTACCCCGAATACCAGGTGCGCTTCCGCTGGGAGGCGAAGTCCATCGCCTTCTGGGACAACCGGGCCGTGCAGCACTACGCCACCTCGGACTACCACCCGAACCGCCGGGTCGTGGACCGGACCGCGATCGCCGGCGACCGGCCGTTCTGACCTGAGCACTCGGTCTGGCACGCCCCGCACCCGCCACTCACGTCATACGGAGGAACACCCATGCGTCTCAGCGAAGAACAGATCGCCCGATACCACGAGGACGGATTCCTCCTCGTGGAGTCCGTGCTGGACGACCGGGAGGTGGAACGGCTTCGAGCCGCGTTCCAGCGCGACTGCCGCGTTCACGGTCCGCAGGTGATCAGGGAGGAGTCCCGGGACGAGGTGCGCGCGGTGTACGCCTCGCACCACCGGCAGCCCGAGTACGCCGGGCTGATCCGGGACCCCCGGATGCTCGTGCCGGTGCGGCAGCTGCTCACGGACGACGTGTACGTGTACCAGCTCAAGATCAACGCCAAGCCGGCGTTCGGCGGCGAGAAGTGGTCCTGGCACCAGGACTACGTCGCCTGGCGCCTCGCCGACCGGCTGCCCGCCCCGCTCCAGGTCAACGTCGGTGTCTTCCTCGACGCCGTCGACGAGTTCAACGGCCCCGTGATCTTCGTGTCCGGATCGCACCGCTACGGCCCGGTGCGCGGCAGCCGCACGGCCGAGGCCAAGTCCGCCCAGCACCTGGACCCGGAGGACATCGCGCTGACTCCCGACCAGCTCTCCACCCTGGTCGCCGAGCGCGGCATGGTCAGCCCCAAGGGCCCGGCCGGCTCCCTCGTCTTCTTCTCGCCCGAGATCGTGCACGGCTCCGCACCCAACATGTCGCCCTTCCCACGCCGACTGCTCATCGCCACCTACAACGACACCGCCAACCTGCCGAGCTGGACCGGTGAGCCGCGCCCCGACTACGTCGTGTGCCGGGACACCGGGCCCCTGCGCATCCTCGACGCCCCCTTCCTCGACGCCCTCGAAGGGGTGTCGGCGTGATGCGCGGGAAGGCCGTCGTCCTGGAGGAGCTCGGCCGGCCGCTCGCGCTGCGGGAGTACGAGGTCCCGCCCGCCCCGGTCGGGGGGATGCTCGTCGCCTGCCGCCACGGCGGTATCTGCGGCACCGACCTCCATCTCCAGCAGGGCCATCTGCCGATCCCCACCCCGCTGGTCCTCGGCCACGAAGGCCTCGGCACCGTCCACGAGCTCGGTCCGGGCGCCCCCGGACACGATGCCACGGGAACCGCACTGCAAACCGGCGACACCGTGATGTGGGCGTCCTCGATCGCCTGCGGCTCCTGCGTCCCGTGCCGGCTGCACCGTGAGCCGACCCTGTGCGAGAACCGCCGCACCTACGGGGTCAACCGCTCCACCACCGACGGTCCCGAGCTCTCGGGCGCCTGGGCCGAGTTCATCGTGCTGCAGGCCGGCACCACCGTCGTGAAGCTGGACGACGGCATCGACCCGCTGGCCGCCATGTCCCTGGCCTGCGCGGGGCCGACCGTGGTGCACGCCCTCCTCGAGCGCAGGCCGGTGCGCCTCGGCGAGACGGTCGTGGTCCAGGGCAGTGGTCCGGTGGGCCTCGCGGCCGCCGCGTTCGCCCGGCTTGCCGGGGCTGCCAAGGTCATTCTGGTGGGCGGTCCCGACAGCCGACTGGCCCTCGCTGCCGCCGCCGGCATCGGCGACGTGCACCTCGACATCACCGCGCCCGGCGACGCCGAGGCCGTCCTGGACCGGGTCCGCGCGGAAACCGGAGGAACCGGGGCCGACCTCGTGATCGAGTGTGCGGGCGTGCCCGGGGCGGTCGCGCAGGGCCTCACCCTCGCCCGCCGGGGCGGCTCCTACCTGGTCATCGGCCAGTACACGGACGCAGGCGACACCCTGTTCAACCCGCACCAGATCGTGTACCGGCAGCTCGATGTCGTCGGATCCTGGGCGTTCACCGGCGCGCACCTCGTCGAGTACGTACGCCTGCTGCCCGCCCTCACGGCCCGCTTCGACCTGGGCAGCCTGGTGTCGTCCTACCCGCTGCACGACCACGGGACCGCGCTCGCGGCCGTGGCGGACGGTTCGGTGATGAAGGCGGTCCTCACGAACCCGTAGGTGTGTGCGAGGTGGTAAGCGTGCGGAGCCGCCGGACCCCGTCCGGCGGCTCCGCACGCATGTCGGCGGCCGGGCACGCCCTAGTGGGGGGTCGCCGTCGGGACGGCGTCGGCCTTCTCGGCCTCGGTGCCGTCGGACCCCGTACCGCCGTTCTGCTGCCTGGCGTTGATGAGGAGGAAGGCGACGGCCGAGGCCGCGGCGAGGATGCCGACAGCCCACCAGATCGCGGTGGCGTAGCCGTGTACGGCCGCCGCGTTGGCCAGCTTGGCCGGGTCGGCGCCGGAACGGGCCTTCTCGGCGAGCCAGTTGGTGGTGGCACCGGCCGCGATGGTGTTCAGCAGGGCGGTGCCGATGGAGCCGCCGACCTGCTGGGAGGTGCTGACCATGGCGGAGGCCACGCCGGCGTCCTGCGGCTGCACGCTGCGGGTGGCCAGGCTCATGGCGGGCATGAATGCCGTGCCCATGCCGAGGCCGAGGAGCACCTGTGCGGGCAGAATCAGGCCGACGTACGAACTGTCGACCTTGATCTGGGTGAGCAGCGCGATGCCGAGGGCCGAGGTCAGGAAGCCCGGACCCATCAGGAGCCGGGGCGGCAGGCGGGTCATCAGCCGGGTGCCGATCTGCGTCGACCCGGTCACCATGCCGACGATCATGGGCAGGAAGGCGAATCCGGTGCGGACCGGCGTGTAGCCCTTCACGACCTGCAGGTAGTAGGTCAGGAACAGGAAGAGCCCGAACATGCCGATGACGGCCAGCCCCAGGGAGAGGTAGATGCCGCCCCGGTTGCGTTCGGTCACCACCCGCAGCGGCAGCAGGGGGGCCGGGGCCTTGCTCTCGACCAGGACGAACACGCCGAGCAGGACCACCGAGGTGATGAAGAGCGCGACGGTGACGGGGGCGGTCCAGCCGTCGGACTCGGCACGGGTGAACCCGTACACCAGCGACAGCAGGCCGGTGGTGGCGAGAATGACACCGGGGAGGTCCAGCCGGGCGCTGTTGCGGGCGCCCGCCGGCTCGCGCACGACGGTGACGGCGCCGAACACGGCCGCGATGGCGAACGGGATGTTGACGAACAGCGCCCAGCGCCAGTTCAGGTACTCGGTCAGCGCACCGCCCATGATCAGGCCGACGGCCCCGCCGGCACCGGAGATCGCGCCGTAGATCCCGAATGCCTTTGCCCGCTCCTTGGGTTCGGTGAAGGTGACCGCGAGCAGCGAGAGCGCGGCCGGGGCGAGCAGTGCGCCGAACACGCCCTGCAGGGCGCGGGCGGCGAGCAGCATCCCGGGGCTGACCGCGAGGCCGCCCAGCGCGGATGCGCCCGCGAAGCCGAGCAGGCCGACGATGAACGCGCGTCTGCGGCCGGTGAGGTCGGCGATGCGGCCACCGAAGAGCAGTAGGCTGCCGAACGCCAGCGAGTAGGCGGTGATCACCCATTGCCGGTTGCCGTCGGAGATGCCGAGGTCGTGCTGGGCCGAGGGCAGGGCGATGTTCACGATGGTCGTGTCGAGCACGACCATCAACTGGGCGATGCCGATGAATAACAGCGCTTTCCAGCGCTGTGGGTCCGACTGGGCGGTTGCGGGCATGACGCCTCTCAGTTGACCGGGCGGCAGGGGTGGGCGGAGCTGCTCAGGGTGCCTGTTCCAGCGAGGGCAGCAGGGTGGGCAGCAGTTCGGCGACTACGTCGACTGCAGCGCGCCACGCTTCATCGCTGCCGGGTCCGCCCGTGGCGGTCCGGGCGAGGATGCCCTCGCGGGAGGCGAGCAGGAACATGGCGAGGCTCTGCGCGTCGACGCTCGTGCCGTTGCGCTCCAGCAGGCGGGCGAGGGCCCCGGTGACGGCCTTGTCGTGTTCGTGGAGCCGTGCGCTGAGCTCCGGGCTGCGGGCCGCATCGAGCCGGAACTCCAGGAAGAGCAGGATCCATCCCCGTTCGTCGGGGTCGACCGCCAGGAGCAGTTCCCCGATCCGTCGGGCCGCCCCCGGAGCCGGATGGTGCAGCAGGCCCTCCAACTGGTCGAGCCGGTGCGCGGAGTGGTGGTCGAACAGTGCGAGGACGAGGTCCTGCTTGCTCTCGAAACTGGAGTAGAAGGCCCCCCGGGTGTACCCGGCCGCCGCGCACACGTCCTCGATGGTGGTCTTCGCGTACCCCCGCGCGACCAGCACCTGCCCGGCGGCGTCGAGCAGCCGGGCGCGGGTGTGAGCACGCCGGCGGGGCGGCCGGCCGGAATCGGTGGAAGCAGTCTTCGATGGAGCCACGCGGGAACGATACATCATGTATTTAATACGCTGCGTATCAAACTGCCGTATCGCCGACCGGAGTTGGCGGCGGGGTCGCCACCCCGGCGGATGCGGCCAAACCCCTGGCGCGGTGCGCAGAAAAAGTGATATCACTTTGACAGCTGGATCGGAAACACTCGCTGGAGGAGCTGGTCTCATGGCCACACCGCGTTCTGCCGTCGACGTCGAAGGCGGCCCCGTCCTCGACCTTCCGGCCCCCAAGATCACCGAGCGGGTCATCACCGGTGCCGCGGGGCTGCCGGTGCTCGGAGGGACGCTGCTCGGTCTGCTCGCGGGGGTCGGGGCGACCATCGCCGGCGGTCTCCAAGTGGCCGGCGGGTCCAAGGCGCTGGGGATCACCCTGCTGACCGTCGGGCCGCTGGCCGTCCTGGGCGCGCTGCTGCTGCTGTGCGGGCTGACCGTGGTCTCGCCCGGCCAGGCGCGGGTGGTCCAGCTGCTCGGCCGCTACCGCGGCACCATCCGCGCCGAGGGCCTGACCTGGCTGAACCCGTTCACCAGCCGCCGCCGGATCTCCACCCGGATCCGCAACCACGAGACCGAGACCAACAAGGTCAACGACGCGGACGGCAACCCGATCGAGATGGCCGCCGTGGTGGTCTGGCAGGTCGAGGACACCGCCAAGGCCGTGTTCGAGGTGGACGACTACAGCGACTTCGTCGCCATCCAGACCGAGACCGCCGTCCGGCACATCGCCAGCAGCTACCCGTACGACGCCCACCGCGAGGGCCAGTTGTCGCTGCGCGACGGCGCGGAGGAGATCAGCCGGATGCTCTCCGCCGAGATCGCGGCCCGGGTCGTCTCGGCCGGGGTGCGGGTCGTCGAGTCCCGGATCACCCGGCTCGCCTACGCGCCCGAGGTCGCCCAGGTGATGCTCCAGCGCCAGCAGGCCGGGGCCGTGGTCGCGGCACGGCGGCTGATCGTCGAGGGCGCCGTCGGTATGGTCGAGGAGGCGTTGGACCGGCTCGCCGAGCGCGACGTCGTCGAACTGGACGAGGAGCGCAAGGCCGCCATGGTGAGCAACCTCCTGGTGGTGCTCTGCGGCGACCGGGGCACCCAGCCCGTCGTGAACACGGGCTCCCTCTACCAGTAAGGCGCGGCGTTGGCGACGGAGCGGAAGAAGATCCTGCTGCGACTGGACCCGGCGGTCCACGACGCACTGGCCCGGTGGGCCGCGGACGAGCTGCGCAGTGCCAACGCGCAGATCGAGTTCCTCCTTCGCCGTGCCCTCAGCGACGCGGGCCGGATGCCCGGCGACGCGGCCCGTCTTCCCCGGCGCGGCCGACCGCCCAAGGAGAACCCGGAGGCCGGCGGTTCCGACGCCGGATGAACGGGCCCATCCACCGTCCATCTGCTTGGAGTCCATCGTGGACCTGCCCATCACCCTGCCGGAGAAGCTCTACCTGCTCGCCTACAACCCCGAGCGCGAGCGGCTCACCGCCACCGCCAGGCTCGACCTGGTGCTGCGGGCCGCCGCGCTCGCCGAACTCCTGCGGCGCACGCTGATCCGCGACGACGGCCGGCACCCGGCCGCCGTCGACGGAGCGTCGGCCGACGGCCTCGACCCGCTCTCCGCCGCGATGCTGGAGCAGATCCGGCAGGGCCGGCGGCGCACCTGGCAGAGCTGGGTCGGCCGCCGCCAGGGCCCGGCGGCCCGCGCCGCGCGGGTGGTCCGGGACGGGCTGGCGGCGTCCGGGCGGATCCGGCTCGAACAGCGCCGCGCGCTCGGACTGTTCCCGTGCACCCGGGTCGTCCTGCCGGAGCAGCGGCTGCGCAAGTCCCTTGTCGCGTCGGTGAGTTCGGCGCTTAAGGCGCCGCTCAGCCGGGTCGACCCGGCGGACGCCGCGCTGGTCGCGCTGGTCGACGCCGCCCGGCTCGGAGCCGTCCTGACGTGGCGCCAGAGCCGCGAGTTCCGCACCCGGATCGACAAGCTGGCCCCCGCCGCGGGCCCCGTCCCGCGCGCCCTGCGCCGGGCCATCAGCACCCGCAACGCCGACGCCGCGGTGGTCTGACCCAGCCGGTGTGATCCGAACGAGAGGCCCGGTCGCCGACACGGCGGCCGGGCTTCCCGCGTTCCGGGCCCGCGCCCGTGCCCGTGCCCGTGCCCCATCCACCGATCGGTTGATCCGCCGTCCACCGCGCCCGCCCGCAGCTCTGACCGTCCGGTCGATCCGCGGCCGGGGCCCCGCGCGGGAAGCTCGTCGCAGGCCGGCAGAACCGGCCGGACCAGCGGGGACGAGCGGGAGGGAGCGGCGCGATGGCCGTGATCGAGGTGGCGGGGCTGCGCAAGGCCTACGGGCGGTGCCAGGTGCTGGAGGGGGTCTCCTTCGGCGTGGAGCGCGGCGAGGTGTTCGGCCTGCTGGGGCCGAACGGCGCGGGCAAGACGACCGCCGTGGAGTGCTGCGAGGGCCTGCGCCGGGCCGACGCGGGGACGGTCCGCGTCCTCGGCCTGGACCCGGTGAAGGACGCCCACCGGCTGCGGCCGAGGATCGGCATCCAGCTCCAGCAGGCCCAGCTGCAGGGCGCGCTGCGGGTCGGCGAGGCGCTGGAACTGTACGCCGCGCTCTACCCGAACCCCCGGGACTGGCGCGAGCTGCTCGACGAGTGGGGGCTCGCCGACCAGCGCCGGACCCCCTTCGACAAGCTCTCCGGCGGCCAGCGCCAGCGGCTGCTCATCGCCCTCGCGCTGATCGGCAACCCCGAGGTGGCCTTCCTGGACGAGCTGACCACCGCGCTCGACCCGCAGGGCCGCCGGGACACCTGGGAGCTGGTCCGGCGGATCCGCGACGAGGGCG
This sequence comes from Kitasatospora sp. NPDC088779, assembly GCF_040685395.1. Taxonomy (NCBI): domain Bacteria; kingdom Bacillati; phylum Actinomycetota; class Actinomycetes; order Kitasatosporales; family Streptomycetaceae; genus Kitasatospora; species Kitasatospora sp. NPDC088779. The sequence continues at coordinate 203,661 of NZ_JBFBHW010000013.1, forward strand.
TGACGGTGGTCCTGGTCTCGCACTTCATGGACGAGGTCGAGGCGCTCTGCGACCGGGCCGCCGTCCTCGACGGCGGACGGATCGTCGCCACCGGCACCCCCGCGGAGCTGATCGCCCGCTCCGGCACCGGCGGCACGCTCGGCTTCCGCCCCAGCGGGCCGCTGGACACCGCCCGGCTGGCGGCCCTGCCGGGGGTCACCGGGGTCGAGGAGCGGGACGGCCGGGTCGAGGTCTCCGGCGTCGGGGACTTCGCCGACGAGGTCACCGGCCTGCTCGCCCGCGAGGGGATCGTCGTCACCGGGCTGCGGATCCGCGAGCACAGCCTGGACGACGCCTACCTCGCCCTGACCCGCCACGACACCTGAGCCGTCACGCCCCCTGACCCGCCACGACTCCTGAGCCGCCATCACCACGCCCGAGGGGACCACCACCGTGAACCACACCGCCCACCACACCGCCCACGCCGTCCGCCGCCTGGCCGTCGCCGAGGCCCGCCTGTTCCTCCGCGACCCGCTGACCGCCTTGTTCAGCCTCGCCTTCCCCGTCGTGCTGTTCCTCGTCCTCGGTTCCGTCCCGGCCCTGCGCAAGACCTCGCCCGACATGCACGGCATGAGCACCATCCAGCTGTACGCGCCGATCCTGGCCGTCTTCACCCTGCTGCTGCTCGGCCTCAACGGCCTGCCCTCGCTGCTCGCCACCTACCGCGAACGCGGCGTGCTGCGCCGGATGTCCGCCAGCCCCGTCCGCCCGTCGCTGCTGTTCGGCGCGCTGCTGCCGCTGTACCTGGGCGTCGCCGTCGTCTCGGTGCTGCTGGTGGTGGCGGCCGGACCGCTGCTCGGGGTGTCGCTGCCGCGCCGGCCGCTGGGGTTCCTGCTGGCCTTCCTGCTGGCCGCCGCCGCGCTGCTGTCGGTCGGCCTGCTGCTCGCCGCGGTCGTCCCGTCCGCCAAGGCCGGCAACGCGGTCGGCGCGCTGGCCTTCTTCCCGATGATGTTCTTCTCCGGGATCTGGCTGCCGCGCGAGTTCTCGCCGGCCCTGCTCAACCGGATCGGCGACTTCACCCCCAGCGGCGCCGCCGTCCAGACCCTGCAGGACGCCTGGTCCGGGCGCTTCCCGCACGCCGTGGGCCTGCTCACACTCGCGGCGTACGCGGTGCTCGCGGGGGCCGCGGCTGCCAGGCTGTTCCGGTGGGAATGATCATGCGGCCACCGGCCGACGAGAGCGCGCTCGGCGACTGGTTGGACCGGTTGGACCGGCTGATCGGCCCGTTCTGCTTCGTCGCCCTGCTGCTCGCCACCGCTCTGGCCCTGCTGGTCCCCGTCCCGACCGCGCGCTCCGCGGCCGCCACCCTCCCGGTGGCGGCCGCCGCGTTCCTGTGGCTGGTCCTGCGCTCGGTGCTCGACCGCACGCCGGGGCCGGACGGCCGCGCCCGGTACGCCGGCGCCCACTTCGCCGTCCTGCTGGCGCTGACCACCGTGCTGGTGCTGGACAACCCGATCTTCGGCTTCTTCGCCTTCACCGGCTACCTGCACGCCGCCCAGTACCTGTGGGGCCGGGTCCGGATGGCGGGCGCGGCCGCGGCCACCGTCCCCACCTCGCTCTCCCAGGTCGGCGGGGCCCTGCCCGACAGCCCGGCGGAGTTCGGCGGACTGCTGACCGTCGTCGCCTTCAACCTGATGGTGGTCGGGTTGCTGTTCGCGCTCCGCGAGGTCGCCGACCGGCTGAGCGCCCGCCGCAAGGCCGCCAACGCCGAACTCGCCGAGGCCAACCGGCTGCTCACCGAGACCCTCGCCGAGAACGCCGGACTGCACGCCCAACTCCTCGTCCAGGCCCGGGAGGCCGGGGCCGCGGACGAGCGCCGCCGGCTCGCCCGGGAGATCCACGACACCGTCGCCCAGGGCCTGGCCGGGATCGTCACCCAGCTCCAGGCCGCCGACCAGACCCGTGCCCAGGACGCCGCGGCCGCCGAGCGGCACCAGGTGAACGCGGCGGCCCTCGCCCGGGAGAGCCTGACCCAGGCCCGCCGGGCCGTCCACGCGCTGCGCCCGATCGAGCTGGAGCGGGCCGCGCTGCCGGAGGCGCTGGCGGAGCTGGTCGAGCAGTGGCGGGAGCGCAACGGCGCCGCCGCCGGGCTGACCGTCACCGGCGAGGCCCGCCCGCTGCACCCCGAGGTCGAGGTGACCCTGCTGCGGATCGCCCAGGAGTCGCTGGCCAACGCCGCCAAGTACGCGCGGGCCTCCCGGGTCGGCGTCACCCTCTCGTACATGCCCGACCTGGTCACCCTGGACGTCCGGGACGACGGCGTCGGCTTCGACCCGGCCGCCGAGCCCGCCTCCCGGGCCACCGGCGGCGGCTACGGCCTGGACGTGATGCGCCGCCGCGTGCAGCGCCTGGCCGGGCGGCTCGACCTGGAGACCGAACCGGGCGCCGGCACGACCGTGTCCGCGACCCTGCCGGCGATCAGCATGGAGGAGTAGAACCGTGAGCGACGCGACGACGATCAGACTGCTGTTGGTGGACGACCACCCGGTGGTCCGGGACGGGCTGCGCGGGATGTTCACCGCCGCCCCCGGCTTCGAGGTGGTCGGCGAGGCCGGGGACGGCGCCGAGGCACTGGTCCTGGTCGCCGCGCTGCGCCCGGACGTGGTGCTGATGGACCTGCGGATGCCGCGGATGGACGGCGTCACCGCGATCCGCGAGATGGCCGAACGCGGCCTGCCCGGGCGGGTCCTGGTGCTCACCACCTACGACACCGACGCCGACGTGCTGCCCGCCGTCCGGGCCGGCGCCACCGGCTACCTACTCAAGGACGCGGCCCGGGAGGAGCTGTTCCACGCCGTCCGGGAGGCCGCCCGCGGCGCCTCGGTGATCGCGCCGACCGTCGCCGCCAAGCTGCTCGGCCAGGTCCGCGCGCCCGTGCGGGAGCCGCTCAGCCCGCGCGAGCTGGAGGTGCTGGAACTGGTCGCCTCCGGGGCCACCAACCGGGAGGCCGCGGCCCGGCTGTTCATCAGCGAGGCCACCGTGAAGACCCACCTGATCCACGTCTACGCCAAGCTCGACGTCAAGGACCGCGCCTCCGCCGTCGCCGCCGCCTACAACCTGGGGCTGCTCACCCCGACCGGCCGGTCGTAAGCTGGCCGGATGCTCGAACCCGCCCTGCTGCCGACCCCGCTGGTGGACTGCACCGACGAGGTGTTCGCGCGGGCCGGGGTTGAGCTGAGGCTCAAACGGGACGACCTGCTGCACCCGAGCGTCCCGGGCAACAAGTGGCGCAAGCTCGCGCCCAACCTGGCGGCCGCCGTCGCCCAGGGCCACACCCGGCTGCTGACCTTCGGCGGGGCGTACTCCACCCACCTGCGGGCGGTCGCGGCCGCCGCCGGGGCGCTCGGCCTGGAGAGCGTCGGGCTGGTCCGCGGCGAGGAACTGGCCGACCGGCCGCGCAACTGGTCGCTGCGGGCGGCCGAACGGGCCGGGATGCGGCTGGAGTTCCTGACCCGCGCCGAGTACCGGGAGGCCACCGGCCGCGCCGACGCCGGTCCCACGGCCGGTCCGCAGGGGCGCTGGGGCCCCTGCCTGGTGCTCCCGGAGGGCGGTTCCAACGCGCTGGCGGTGACCGGCGCGGCGGCGATCCCGGCCGAACTGCCCGACCTGGGCGGGCACGACGTGGTCTGCTGCCCGGTCGGCACCGGCGGCACCCTGGCGGGCATCGCGGCCGGCCTGCCGCCGGGCGCGCGGGCGCTCGGCGTGGCCGTGCTGCGCGGCGGCGAGGGCTACCTGGAGGGCGAGGTCACCCGGCTCCACCGGGCCGCCCTCGGCCGGGAGTTCGACAACTGGCGGATCGACCACGCGCACCACGGCGGCGGCTACGGCAAGGTCCCGGCCGAACTGGCCGCCTTCGCCGAGCGGTTCGAAGCCCGCCACGGCATCCCGCTGGAACGCCGCTACGTGGCCAAACTGCTGGCCGCGCTGACCGGCCTGGCCGCCGCCGGAGCCTTCCCCCGCGGCACCCGGCTCACCGCCGTCGTCACCGGCCTGCCCGACCCGGAGTAGACCCGGCGCCCGAGTGGGCCCGGAGCCGGAGCGGGCAGGCCCCGGACGGGCTCATCCGAAGGTCAGGTCGGCGCACGGGTCGGTGTCGGCGCCGCGGGTGTTCTCCGCTATGCCGGTGGGCACCCCGCTGGGCACGCCGCTCGGGTCGGCGGTGGCGGGGGTGGAGGGCTTCGCGCCGGGGCCGCTGCCGACCGCGTCCAGCTTGGTGGCGGGGCTTGGGCGGTAGTCGCGGCCCAGGGTGACGGTGATGCCCTCGGAGCCCGGCTCCTCGACCGCGCGCGACCCCGGGAAGAGCGCGGACACCTGGTCGGCGGCGGCCTTCAGGGCCGGGTCGTAGCTGATCTCGGTCTGCAGCCGTCCGCCGGCGGGCTTGCCGAGCGTGACGTTCTGGAAGCCCCGGGCCCGCAGCGCCTCCCCGCCGGAGGTGGACAGGCCGGGGGTGCCGACGCCGTTGACCACCAGCACGGGAGCCGCGGCCTGCTCGGGCGTGAGCGGCGCGGACGGGCCGGCGGCGGCTCCCGGGGTCGCGCCGTCGGGGCCGGGGGCGGTGGGGGAGGGCGCCGGGGTGTCGGTGCCGGAGGTGCTCTGGCCGTCCAGGGTGCGGTCCTCGCGCAGCAGCCGCCACAGCGTGTTGGCGTCCGGCTGGACGAGCTGGACGCGCTCGCCGGCGAAGCGCCAGGGCGCGGTCACGAAGGTGATGTCGGACAGCTTGATGTCCTGGAGCGAGCGGGCGAAGTCCACCAGCTTCATCGCGGTGCCCAGCCCCTCGTCCACGGTGAGCGAGCGGGTGGCCGCGTCGGCGAGCGGGAGCAGCGTGGGCAGGGAGAAGCCCTGGCCCTGCACCTTCTTGATCATCGAGGAGACGAAGGCCTGCTGGCGCTTCATCCGCCCGATGTCGGAGTTGTCGCCGAAGCCGTAGCGGGCCCGCAGGTAGTCCACGGCGGGCTGGCCGGAGAGCTTCTGCATGCCCTTCCGGAGGTGTATGCCGTGCGAGTCGACGTTGTTGGGGACGCAGACGTCCACGCCGTTGATGGCGTCGGCCATCGCGGCGGCGCCCTTGAAGTCGACCACGATGGTGTGGTCGATCCGCAGCCCGGTGAGCGTCTCGACGGTGTTCTGCGTGCAGGCGGGGTTGCCCTTGGGGAACTCGCCTATGGTGAAGGCCGAGTTGAACATCTGGTTGTTCCGGGGCGTGGTCCAGGTGCCGCTCGGCAGCTTGCAGGACGGGATGGTGACCAGGGTGTCCCGGGGTATGGAGACGCCGACGGCGTGCTTGTGGTCGGCGTAGACGTGCACCAGCATCGCGGTGTCGGAGTGGCCGACGCCCTCGTCGCCGCCGCCGATCGCGCTGTTGCCGTCGTCGCGGGTGTCCGAGCCGAGCACCAGGATGTTCACCGGCAGTTGGGCGCCGGGGGTGACCGGGGCGGGCGCGGGCGGGCGCTCGGTGGCGACGCCGCCCGGGTCGAAGGTGGTGATGTTGTTGTCCAGCCGGTGGTAGAACCAGGCCCCGGCGCCCACGACGGACAGCACCAGCACGGCGGCCAGGCCGATGGCTGTCCGCAGGTAGCGGCGCCTGCGCGTGCTGCTGCCCATCCTCCGTGTCCCCCCGTCTTTCTGTCTCTCGTGTTCGATGTTCGAACATTAGACGTTTCGACGGGCGGTTCGGTTACCTCCGGCGGTGGCCCGGATTTGGCTCCGGGGCTGTGATGCTGATCACGCCCCGGGGCCGGCGGCGCCGGTGACCATCCGGCGGAGCAGGTCGCGCAGGACGGCCCGCTCGTCCTGGCCGAGGGCGGCCAGCGGCTCGCGGGCGAAGTTCAGCGATTCGCGCAGTTCCTCGGAGGCGGTGGCGCCGGTGCCGGTGGCGGCGACCAGCTTGACCCGGCGGTCCTGCCGGTCGGCCTCCCGGGTGACGAAGCCGCGGGCTTCGAGCCGGTCGACGATGCCGGTGATGTTGGACGGCTCGCAGCTGAGCGTCTGGGCGATCTGGCGCATCGGCATGGGGCCGCGGCGCAGCAGGGCGAGCACCTTGGCCTGGGCGCCGGTGAGCGAGCGGGCGGCGGCCGCCTCCTCGTACTCGCGATGGAACAGCGCGACCAGGTTGGCCATCAGGTCGACGACCTCGCGGGTGATCTCGTCGGACTGCGGCGTGGCGGCCTGGGTCGACTGGGTGTCCATGTCCGAGAGTCTACCTGAAAAGTTGACAACATGAACCTTTCATGCCCATCGTTACTTCAGTAGCTCAACCTTTCATGCATCGGAACCACCTAAGGAGCTCCTCCCATGGCAGAGCAGGCCGCACCCGCGACCGCCCGTGAATGGCACCTCGCCGCCCGCCCCCAGGGCTGGCCGGTGCCGACCGACTTCGCCCTGGTCGAGGCCCCGGTCCGGACCCCGGGCCCGGGCGAGATCCTGGTCCGCAACGCCTTCCTCTCGGTGGACCCGTACATGCGGGGCCGGATGAACGACGTGAAGTCCTACGCCCCGCCGTTCCGGCTCGGCGAGGCCATGGAGGGCGGCGCGGTCGGCCACGTGGTCGCCTCCGGGGCCGAGGGCTTCGCCCCGGGCGACGCCGTCCTGCACGGCCTCGGCTGGCGCGAGTACGCCACCCTGGACGCCCGCCACGCGGTCAAGGTCGACCCGGCCGCCGCCCCGCTCTCCGCCTACCTCGGCGTGCTCGGCATGCCCGGCCTGACCGCCTACGCCGGGCTGCTCGCCGTCGGCGGCCTCAAGAAGGGCGACAAGGTCTTCGTCTCCGGCGCGGCCGGCGCGGTCGGCAGCATGGTCGGCCAGATCGCCAAGCTCAAGGGCGCCTCGCTGGTGGTCGGTTCGGCCGGCTCGGCGGAGAAGGTCGCCAAGCTGGTGGACGTCTACGGCTACGACGCCGCCTTCAACTACAAGGACGCCCCGGTCCACGAGCAGCTGGCGCAGGCTGCCCCCGACGGCATCGACCTCTACTTCGACAACGTCGGCGGGGACCACCTGGAGGCCGCGATCGGCGCGCTCACCGTGCACGGCCGCGCCGTGCTCTGTGGCGCGATCGCCCAGTACAACGACACCACCGCCCCCGCCGCCCCGCGCAACCTGGCGCTCGCGATCGGCAAGCGGCTGCGCCTGGAGGGCATGCTGGTCAGCGACCACGCGGCGCTGCAGTCGCAGTTCGTCGCCGACGTGGCCGGCTGGCTGACGTCCGGCGAACTGCGCCACGAGGAGACCGTGGTGGACGGTTTCGAGCGCACCGCGGACGCCTTCCTCGACCTGCTGCGCGGCGTCAACACCGGCAAGATGGTGGTCCGCCTGGACGGCTGACCCTTCGTCAGCTCGCCGACCGCCCCGCCGCCCCCCCATCGGGCGTGCGGGGCGGTTTGCGTACGGGCGCGGGGGAATCGGCCGCACTACCGCATTCCGGCCGGATCCGAAAGTGCGTCATCCACGGTGCGGGGCGGCGCGGTACGGTGGGTCCCGCCTGGCGATGGGGCCGTTCGGGGGAGAGATCCGGCCGAGGGGTAGACCTCGTTGAGGATTCGACTAGCATTGAGCGAAAGCCTGTCCGTTTTGCTCAATTTAGTAGCTTAATGTCGGCTAACGTGGGTAACTGTGGATCAACTGCAGGCACGAGGCAGCTGGGGAAGGCGACCCTCGTCCACAGCCTGGAGGTCCCGGTGACGACACGTGGAGTTCTCTACATCCACTCCGCGCCCCGCGCGCTGTGCCCGCACGTCGAGTGGGCCGTCGCGGGGGTGCTGGGTGTGCGGGTGAGCCTGGACTGGATCCGCCAGCCGGCCTCGCCCGGACACTGGCGTGCCGAGCTTTCCTGGCAAGGGGAGCCCGGTACGGCCTCGAAGGTCGCCTCCGCGCTGCGCGGCTGGCAGCTGATGCGGTACGAGGTCACCAGTGAGCCCTGCGCCACGGCGGAGGGGGAGCGGTACAGCAGCACGCCCTCGCTCGGCATCTTCCACGCCGTCACGGGCATCCACGGCGACATCCTGATCCCCGAGGACCGGCTGCGCGCCGTCCTGCTGCGGGCCCGCAGCGAGGGGGCCGACCTGGAGGCCGAGATCTCCCGGCTGCTGGGCAAGCCCTGGGACGACGAGCTGGAGCCGTTCCGCTACGCGGGCGAGGGCGCACCGGTGCGCTGGCTGCACCAGGTGGTCTGAGCCGGCGGGCCCACGACGCGGCGCATGAAGAGGGGCCGGCGAGCGCCGGCCCCTCTCGGTGCGTTTCGGACCCGGTGCGTACCGGGTCGGAGTGCGGACTACCGGGAGCGGAAGGCCAGCACCACGTTGTGGCCGCCGAAGCCGAACGAGTTGTTCAGCGCCGCGATCCGGCCCTCGGGCAGCGGGCGGGCCTCGCCGCGCACGATGTCCGCGTCCACGTCGTCGTCCAGCTCGTCGACGTTGATGGTCGGCGGGGCGATCCGGTGGTACAGGGCCAGCACGGTGGCGACGGTCTCGATGCCGCCGGCGCCGCCCAGCAGGTGGCCGGTCATCGACTTGGTGGCCGAGATGGCGATGTGGTCGAGGTCGTCGCCGAGCTCCTTGCGCAGCGCCTTCAGCTCGGCGGTGTCACCCTGCGGGGTCGAGGTGGCGTGCGCGTTGACGTGCACGATCTCGGCCTTGTCCAGGGTGTTGCGCTCGAACAGGTCGGCCAGTGCGCGGGCCACGCCGGCGCCGGTCGGCTCGGGCTGGGCGATGTGGTGGGCGTCCGAGGACAGGCCCTGGCCCACGGCCTCGCAGTAGATCCGGGCGCCGCGCGCCTCGGCGTGCTCGACCGACTCCAGCACGACCACGCCGGCGCCCTCGCCCAGCACGAAGCCGTCCCGGCCCTTGTCGTACGGGCGGGAGGCGCGCTCGGGGTCGTCGTTGTTCTTGGACATCGCCATCATGTTGGCGAACGCGGCGATCGGCAGCGGGTGGATCGCCGCCTCGGTGCCGCCGGCCACCACGACGTCGGCGCGGCCGGTGCGGATCATCTCGATCGCGTAGCCGATCGCCTCGGCGCCGGAGGCGCAGGCGGAGACGGGGGTGTGCACACCCGCGCGGGCGCCGACCTCCAGACCGACGTTGGCCGCCGGGGAGTTGGGCATCAGCATCGGGACGGTGTGCGGGGAGACCTTGCGGGCGCCCTTCTCCTTCAGCACGTCGTACTGGTCGAGCAGGGTGGTCACGCCGCCGATGCCGGAGGCGATGACGGTGCCGAGGCGCTCGGGGGCGAGCTTGGAGGAGTCGTCGGTGGCCGGCGTCTCGTAGCCGGCGTCGGCCCAGGCCTCACGGGCGGCGATCAGCGCGAACTGCGCCGAGCGGTCCAGCTTGCGGGCCAGCGGCCGGGGGAGGATCTCGCCCGGCTCGACGGCCGTGCGGGCGGCGATCTTGACGGGCAGCTCGGCGGCCCACTCCTCGGTCAGGGCCGCCACTCCGGAGCGCCCTGCGACCAGGTTCTCCCAGGTGGTGGCGGCGTCGCCGCCCAGCGGCGTGAAGGCGCCGATACCCGTGACGACCACGGTACGGTTTTCAGCGGTCACTGGTTCTTCTTCTCTCACGATCGTGGGGTCGGCGGCGAGCCGAGGAAGGGCCCGGCCGGGCGCCCGGTGGGGCGTCCCGGCCGGCGGGTCGGCCGGGCTCGGGGGAGCCGGGCCGACGAGTCAGCCGTCCGAGGCGTCGAGAACGCCGGACGTGCTGGACGGATCGAACGGGTCGATCGGTCAGGCGGCGGCGTTGGTGAGGATGTAGTTCACCGCGTCGCCGACGGTCTTCAGGTTCTTGACCTCGTCGTCCGGGATCTTGACGTCGAAGCGCTCCTCGGCGGCCACGACGACCTCGACCATGGACAGCGAGTCGACGTCCAGGTCGTCCGTGAAGGACTTGTCCTCCTGGACGTCCTCGGTCGGGATACCGGCGATCTCGTTGACGATCTCGGCGAGACCTTCCAGGACCTCGGCCTTGTCCTTAGCCATACTGGCTGCTCCTCTTCGGTGTTGAACGCGTCCGACCGGCGGCCGGACGCAGGCTTTGCGGAATGAGTGGGGCGAAACGCGCCTAGGGGAGCGTAACGACTGCCGCGGCGTACACGAGACCCGCCCCGAAGCCGATGATCAGCGCGAGGTCGCCGCTGCGGGCCTCGCCGCTCTCCAGCATGCGCTCCATCGCCAGCGGGATGGAGGCCGCGGAGGTGTTGCCGGTCTCGGCGATGTCGCGGGCGACCGGCACCGAGTCGGGCAGCTTGAGTGCCTTGATCATGGCGTCGGTGATGCGCATGTTGGCCTGGTGCGGGATGAACGCGCCGAGCTGGTCGGCGGTGACCCCGGCGGCGTCCAGCGCCTGCTGGGCCACCTTGGCCATCTCCCACACCGCCCAGCGGAAGACCGGCTGGCCGTCCATCCGCAGGGCCGGCCACTTGGCCTCCTCGCCCACGCCGTTGACGGCGTCGGGCTTGGCGAAGGCGGTGTCCCAGGCCTGGGTCTGCGAGATGACGTCGGACTGCGAGCCGTCCGAGCCCCAGATCAGCTTGCCGATACCGGGCGTGTCGGACGGGCCGACGACCGCGGCGCCGGCGCCGTCGCCGAAGATGAACGCGGTCGAGCGGTCCGACTGGTCGGTCAGGTCGCTCAGCCGCTCGACGCCGATCACCAGCACGTACTCGGCGTTGCCGCCGCGGATCATGCCGTCGGCCAGGCCCAGGCCGTAGCCGAAGCCCGCGCAGGCGGCCGAGATGTCGAAGGCCGGGGCGGTGCCGCAGCCGAGCCGCTCGGCGATCTCGGTGGCGATCGCCGGGGTCTGCTTGAGGTGCGAGACGGTCGCGACGATCACGCCGCCGATCTGGTCCGGGGTGATCCCGGCCTGGGCGATGGCCTTGCCGGAGGCCTGCACCGACATCTCGGCGACGCTCTCCTCCGGGCCGGCCCAGCGGCGCTCGGCGATCCCGCTGCGGGTGCGGATCCACTCGTCCGAGGAGTCGATCCACTCCAGCACCTCGGCGTTGGGGATCACCCGGACCGGGCGGTAGCCGCCCACGCCGAGGATGCGCGCGTACTGCGCGCCCTCGGACGGGCGGATCTGCGGCTTCGTCATGCCTGGGTCTCCTGATCCTGACCGCCGTGCTCCGCGACGAGCGCGCGGGCCTTGTCCAGGTCGGCGGGGGTCTTGAGGGCAAGCGTCGCCACACCCTTGAGGTTGCGCTTGACCAGTCCGGTGAGGGTGCCCGCGGGGGACAGCTCGATGACGGCGGTCGCGCCCAGCTGCCCGAGGGTCTCCATGCAGAGGTCCCAGCGGACCGGGTTGGAGACCTGCGACACCAGGCGGGTGAGCACCTCGGCGCCGGAGGCCACGACCTCGCCGTCCTTGTTGGAGACGTAGCGGACCTGAGGGTCGGCCACGGTCAGCGTCGGGGCCAGCGCGGCCAGCCGCTCGACACCCGGGGCCATGTGCTCGGTGTGGAAGGCGCCGGCCACCTTCAGGGCGACCAGCTTGGCACCGGCCGGCGGGTCCGCCTTCAGCGTCTCCAACTGGGCCAGCGTGCCGGCGGCGACGATCTGGCCGCCGCCGTTGTTGTTGGCCGCGGTCAGGCCGTGCTCGGCCAGCTTCGCCGCGACGACCTCCGGGTCGCCGCCGAGCACGGCGATCATGCCGGTCTCGGTGACGGCGGCGGCCGCGGCCATCGCCCGGCCGCGCTCGCGGACGAAGGTCAGCGCGTCGTGCGCGCTCAGCACTCCGGCGCCGGCGGCGGCGGTGATCTCGCCGACGCTGTGGCCGGCCACGGCGCCGACCAGCTTGCGGGCGACGTCCTCGTCCGGGAACAGCTCACGGGCGGTCATCAGACCGGCCGCGACCAGCAGCGGCTGGGCGACGGCGGTGTCCTTGATCTCCTCTGCGGAGGCCTCGGTCCCGGCGTGCACCAGGTCGAGCCCGGCGACCTCCGACCAGCCGCGGAGGCGGTCGGCGACACCGTCCAGCTCCAGCCAGGGGCTGAGGAAACCGGGGGACTGGGCACCCTGTCCAGGGGCGACGATTACGAGCACGGTTCAACCCTCTCTCGCCAGGCGCCCAGGGGCGGGTAGGCGACGGTAACGAAGAAAACCATCCGGGATTGTAAGGTCCCTACAGGCGGTTCAGCTCGGCTCCCCGGCCGCGGTGAGTCGGCCGAGGGCGAGTGCGATCCGCAGCGTGAACGCCGAACGCACGTCGGACGGGGCGTACCCCGTGACGTCGGTCACACGTCGTAGCCGGTAGCGCACCGTGTTGGGGTGGACGAAGAGCATCCGGGCGGCGCCCTCCAGCGAGGAGGCCTGCTCCAGGTAGACGCTCAGCGTTTCCAGCAGCGCCGAGCCGGCTTCGTCCAGCGGTGTGTAGATCTCCTCCACCAGCTGGCGGCGGGCGGCCTGGTCGCCGGCCAGCGCGCGCTCGGGCAACAGGTCGTCGGCCAGCACCGGGCGGGGCGCGTCCGGCCAGGCGGCGCAGGCACGCAGGCCGGCCGCGGCGGCGTGCGCCGAGCGGGTCGCCGAGAGCAGGTCCGGCACGGTCGGGCCGACCACCACCGGGCCCGGCGCGAACTGGCCGATCAGCGCCCGGGCCGCGTGCACCGGCTCCTTGTCGCCGCCGACCACGACCACCAGGCGCTTGCCCAGCACCCCGGTCAGCACGTGCAGCTTGGCGTACCGGGCGGCCCGGCGGATCGCCTCGACCACCAGCTCGCTGTCGCCGTCCGGCGCGCTGCCCATCACCACCCGGACCTGGCTGGGCTGGCCCCAGCCGAGCGCCGCGGCCCGCGACAGCACGCCCTCGTCCGCGTCGCCGGACAGCAGCGAGTTGACCACCAGCGCCTCCAGCCGGGCGTCCCAGGCGCCGCGCGCCTCGGCCGCCTGGGCGTACACCTGGGCCGTCGCGAAGGCGATCTCCCGGGCGTAGACCAGCACCGACTCGCGCATGTCCGCCTCGTCGCCGGGGGCGGCCACCTCCTCGATGGCCTCCTCCATCACCTCGATCGTGGTGCGGATCAGCTCGACGGTCTGGCGCAGGGTGATCGCCCTGGTCAGCTCGCGCGGGGCGGTGCCGAAGACGTCCGTGGAGATCGCCTGGGCGGCGTCCGGGTGGCGGTACCACTCGGTGAAGGCGGCGATGCCGGCCTGGGCGACCAGGCCGATCCAGGAGCGGTGCTCCGGCGGCATCCGCCGGTACCAGCCGAGCTGGTCGTCCATCCGGGAGATCGCGGCGGTGGCCAGCTTGCCCGAGGACTTCTCCAGCCGCTTGAGCGTCGCGGCCCGGCGCTCGGCCCGCTCGGCGGCGATTCTGCGCTCCTGCGCGGTGAGGCGGGGCGCCGCCCGGCCGGGGCGGTCGCGGCCGGCCCTGGGGGCCGGGCTCTTCCCGGTCGGCTCGGCCGTGGGACTGGGTTCGCTCTTGGAGTTCGCGGAAGCGGCTGGCACAAGGACAAGACTGCCTCACGTGAGTGACTGCTCGTGCACACCCCCCGGTGCAGCGGCACGGTGGTGCCGGTCACACCCACTACCGTGGGGCCCGTGACAGACGACGCCGCCCGCCCCCGCGCCGACCTGCGCCGCACCGCCGAGCGCTACCTCTCCACCCCGGCCGAGGGCGTCGAGACCCGACACGCGTTCTCCTTCTCCGGCCACTACGACCCGAAGAACACGCACTTCGGCGCGCTGCTCGCGTGCAACGAGGAACTCCTCGCCCCCGGCGCCGGGTACGAGGAGCACAAGCACCGGGACACCGAGATCGTCACCTGGGTGCTGGAGGGCGCGCTGGCGCACCGGGACTCCCGGGGGCACGGCGGGGTGGTCCGCCCGGGGATGGTCCAGCACCTCGGCGCGGGCTCCGGCGTCACCCACACCGAGCGCAACGTCGGCGGGGCCGCCGGCCCGGTCCGCTTCGTCCAGATGTGGCTCCAGCCGGACGTGTTCGACGCGCCCCCGGCGTACGGGCTGCGCAAGGTGGAACCGGTCGACGGCGGGTTGACGCTGCTCGCCTCCGGGCTGGAGCGCGACGCCGGGACGGACGCCCTGCGGCTGCGCCGCGGCGACGCCGCGCTCTGGCTGGCGACGGCGGGGCCGTGGCAGCCGCTGCCCGCACTGCCCGAGGCCGCCTGGCGGTACGCGCACCTGACCGCCGGCTCGCTGGGCTACCGGACGATCCCGGGGCCCAAGGGCGGCGGCCGCTCGATGGCCCCGGGCGACAGCGTGCGGATCACCGGCGACGCCTTCGCCGACCCGACGGCCGGCGAGACCGGCGCCGAACTCCTGCTCTGGGAGATGCACTCGCCGGTCTCGTACGGCTAGGGGCTGTCCTTTCAGCCTTCGAGTCGTTCAGCTGTCCAGTTCGGCCAGGACCGCGTCCGAGCAGGCCGGCCAGACCTCGGCGGCCCACGGGCCGAAGTCCCGGTCGGTGAGCGCGACGCAGGCCACGCCGGCCTCCGGGTCGACCCACAGGAAGGTGCCGGACTGGCCGAAGTGGCCGAAGGTGGCGGGCGAGTTGGCGGTGCCCGTCCAGTGCGGGGCCTTGCCGTCGCGGATCTCGAAGCCGAGACCCCAGTCGTTCGGCCGGCGGTGGCCGTAGCCGGGCAGCACGCCGCTGGTGCCGGGGAAGGCGACCTCGCGGGTGGCCTGCCGGACGGTGGACGGGTCCAGCAGCTTCGGGGACTGGAGCTCGGCGGCGAACCGGACCAGGTCCGCGACGGTGGACAGGCCGCCGGCGCCGGCCGGGGACCTGTGCGCGGTGTTCAGCAGGGTGTCGTGCATGCCCAGCGGCTCGAACACCGCCTCGGCGGCGTACCGGGAGAACTCGATCCCGGCGGCGTCGGACAGCGCCCGCGCCAGCGCGTCGAAGCCCGCGTTGGAGTACAGCCGGCGGTTGCCGGGCTCGGCGAACACCCGGTCCTCGTCGAAGCCCAGGCCGGAGGTGTGCGCGAGCAGGTGGCGTACGGTCGAGCCGGCCGGCCCGGCCGGGTCGTCCAGCTCGAAGACGCCCTCCTCGACCGCGACCAGCACCGCGTACGAGGTGAGCAGCTTGGTCACCGACGCCAGCGGGAACAGGTGCTGCTGCGGCCCGTACGTGCCCAGCACCGCGCCGTCCGCCCCCCGGACCACCGCCGCCGCGGCGTGGGGCACCGGCCAGTTCTCGATCATCCGCAAGCTCTCCATGCGCCCGACTCTAACGAAGGCCCGAAAACGGGTGGCGGGAGCACCCGGGTGCGAGGCTTGCTTGGAGTGCACTCCAACTCGATAGCGTCGTCGTCACCGCTCACCACAGGGGGTAACCGCTTATGGCCACGCTCGCACCCGTCCAGCTCGACCTGCGGACCTGCGCCGACGTGTACCAGCGCCCGGTCGGCGATCCGGACCGGACCCCGCGGCACATCATCAGCGAGGTCGCCGTGGCCAGCGGGCTCACCGCCCACACCCTGCGCTGGTACGAGCGGATCGGCCTGCTCGACCCGGTCGACCGCTCCACCAGCGGCCAGCGCCGCTACTGCGACGCCGACCTGCACCGGCTGGCCTTCCTGGGCCGGCTGCGGCTGACCGGCATGCCGATCGCCGACATGCTCCGCTACGTGGAGCTGGCCCGCGAGGGTGAGCGGACCTACGAGGCGCGGCGCCAACTGCTGGTCGACCAGCGCGAGGAGGTCCGCCAGCGGGTCGCCGACCTCCAGGCCACCCTCGCCGTCCTCGACTACAAGATCGACCTGTACTCCGGCCGGATCGCCGCGTCCGACGAACCGGCCGTCTGCCGCCACGAGTAGCCACCATCAGCACGCCGCACGCGGAGTACACCGCAGCGGAGTGCACCGCACGCAGAGGAAGAAGCAGAGCGATGACCGTCTCCGTCCTCCCCACCGTCCAGCTCGGCACCGACGGCCCGTTCGTGGGCGTCCAGGGCCTCGGCTGCATGGGCATGAGCGACTTCTACGGCCCGACCGACCGGCCCGAGGCGCTCGCCACCCTGGACGCCGCCCTGGAAGCCGGCGTCACCCTGTTCGACACCGCCGACGCCTACGGCTTCGGCCGCAACGAGGAGCTGATCGGCCCCTTCGTCCGCGCCAACCGCGACCGGGTGGTGCTCGCCACCAAGTTCGCCCTCGAGCGCACGGAGGACGACCCGGGCCGCCGCAGCATCCGCAACGACCCGGCGTACATCCGGGCCGCCGTGGACGCCTCGCTGCGCCGCCTCGGCGTGGACGAGATCGACCTCTACTACATGCACCGCCGCGACCCGGCCGTGCCGCTGGCCGACTCGGTCGGCACCATGGCCGAGCTGGTCCGGGCCGGCAAGGTGCGCCGGCTGGGACTGTCCGAGGTGACGGGCGCCGAACTGCGGGAGGCGTACGCGATCCACCCGATCGCCGCACTGCAGTCCGAGTGGTCGGTGTTCGCCCGGGACGTCGAGCGTACGGCGGTGCCGGCCGCGGCCGAACTGGGCGTCGCCTTCGTGCCGTACTCGCCGCTCGGCCGGGGCTTCCTGACCGGGGCGTTCCAGGCCGCCGAGCAGCTCGCGGCGGACGACGTCCGGCGCACCCAGCCGCGCTTCACCGGCGCCAACGCGGCGGCCAACGCCGAACTCCTGGCGCCGCTGCGGGAGATCGCGACGGCCCGCGGGGTGACCCTCGCGCAGGTCGCGCTGGCCTGGGTGCACCAGCGGGCCGAGGTGCACGGGCTCACGGTCGTGCCGATCCCCGGCACCCGCAAGCGCAGCCGGCTCGCCGAGAACACCGCGGCCGCCACGCTGCGGCTCACCGCCGAGGAACTGGCCCGGCTGGAGCCGGTGGCGGGCGAGGTCGCCGGGGACCGCTACCCGGACATGCGCCTCACCCAGGTCGGCCGGGAGTAGCGGCGGCCGGGGAGCGGCCGCCCGGGCCGCTCCCCCTCCCGTCCCGGGTGCCTTCTCAGACCTCCCGGCCGAGCCAGGCGGCCAGCCGGGTGTGCACGTCGGCGTCCGGGGCGACCGGCCGCACCTCGCCGAACGGGACCGGTCCGCCGCGGTGCTCGGCCGACAGGACGGCCTGGGCGACGGCCAACGCGGCGTGCGCCAGGGCGTCGTCCAGCGGCTGCCGGGAGCCGAGCGCCCGGGCGATGTCCCAGGTGTGCGCGACCGTCTCCATCAGGTAGCCGCCGACCGCGACCCGGCCGGGCACCACGCCCCAGGGTGCGTGGGTCGGGCGGTCCAGCGCGGCGTCGTCCGACCAGGCCGCGACGGCCCGGGCGCGGGCCCGGTCCAGCGCGCCCGGCCAGGCGTCGTCCGCCAGGTCCCCGGTGGCGGCGACGACGTCCTCGGCCCGGCCGCCCTCGCCCAGGTAGGCGAACCGGTGGATGCCGCCGACCACGTGGCTCAGCAGCTCCCGCAGGGTGAACGCGCTGCACGGGGTGGGCCGGTCGAGGGCGCCCGGGGTGATCTCGGCGAACAGCTTCTCCAACTGGCCGAGGGCGAGCAGGTACTGCGGGCGGGCGTCCTGGACGGAGTTCACGTGGAATCAGCTCCCTGGGGTGGTGCGGGCTTTCGGGCTCGAACGGCAATCTCCCAGTAAAACCTGACAACCGCCGTCAGGATTGCTGGGATTCTGCTGCCATGAAGGCCGACCGCCTGCTCTCCATCCTGCTCCTGCTCCAGACCCGCGGCAGGGTGCCCGCCACCGAACTGGCCGGGCGCCTGGAGGTGTCCGTCCGCACCATCTACCGCGACGTGGAGTCGCTCTCCGTCGCCGGCGTGCCGGTGTTCACCGAACGCGGCCGGCACGGGGGCATCAGCCTGCTGCCCGGCTACCGCACCGACGTCACCGGACTGACCGCGGACGAGGCCCGGGCGCTGTTCGTGCTCTCCGCCCAGGGCGCGCACAGCGACCTCGGGCTGGACGGCGCGCTCGGCTCGGCGCTGCGCAAGGTGATGGCCGCGCTGCCGGCCCCGCACCGCCCGGCCGCCGAGCGCATCACCGAGCGGATCCTGGTCGACCCGGCCCGCTGGCTGCAGAGCGGCCCGGCGGCCGGCGCCGCGACCGGCCCCGAACTGGGCGAGCTGCAGTACGCGGTGTTCGCCGACCGGCGGTTGCGGCTGCGCTACCGGCACAGCGGCACGCCCGCGCCGGTGGAGTACACCGTGGACCCGTACGGGCTGGTGAGCAAGGCCGCGGTCTGGTACCTGGTGGCCGATCTGCACGGCGAGCCCCGGCTGTTCCGGGCCGACCGGGTGCTGGCCGCCGAGACCACCGAGGAGGCGGTGCGCCGCCGCCCCGGAGTGGGGCTCGGGGATGCCTGGGCGGTGCTGCGCGAGCAGGTGGAGCGGCTGCCGAAGGAACTGCCGGTGCGGGTGCGGGTGCGGCGCGGGCGGCTGGACATGTTCGTCCGCATCCACGGCGGCCGGGTCACCGCGCCGCCGCCGGAGGCGGGCGCCGGGCCGGCCGAGGAGTGGGTCGAGGTGGCGATGGTCTTCCCGGCGCCGGCGGCCGTCCGCGCGCTGCTCGCCTTCGGCGCGGACGCCGAGGTGCTGGCCCCGCCCGCGGCCCGCCGCGAGCTGGCCCGGGCGGCGGCGGACGCGCTGCGCCTCTACCAGGACTAGGAGTAGGTCGGGCTCTAGGAGTTCGGGGCGGGCCGGACGACGTCCTGGTAGTGGCCGAGCGAGATCGCCGCGAAGTTGTGCAGGCTGTCGGTGCCCTCGGTGAAGTAGCCGTTGTGGCCGGCCGCGCGGGCCGAGGAGATCTGCTCGGCGCCGAAGCCGCCGGCGGTCGGGTCGGCGCCGTGGCCGAGGCCGCCGACCTCCAGGTACGGGACGTTGCCGATCCAGTCGGTGGGGTTGCGGGTGGCCCAGACGTGCACGCCGGCGCCCAGCTCGCTGGTGCTCTGCACGCCCATGCCGGGGCTGCCGAACACCATCAGGTCGGTGATCCCGGAGGTGTCGGAGGGGGAGGCGGCCGCGCGCGGGATCTCGGGGGCGGCGTTGCCGCAGACCACGGAGCCGTACGAGTGGCAGAGCAGGGCCGGGGGTGCGTCCGGCCGGGTGGTCTCCTTGAGCCCGGCGAGCAGCCGCTGCAGCCGGGGCGCGCCGACGTCGGCGAGCCGGGAGGTGACGGCGTCCGGGCCGAGGCCGGACGGGGTGACGTAGCCGGTCCAGGCGATCACCGCGGTGCGGGTGTTCGGCGCCTGCCGCTGCTCCTCGGTGTACAGGGCGCGGGCCATGCCGGCCGGGGAGCGCAGCGGTTCGGCGGCCTGGTCGAAGTGGCCGAGGTCGGCGTCCGAGCCGGGGACGACGACGGAGATCCGCTCGGCGTCGGCGAGGTCGCCCCACACCTCGGTGATCAGGCCGCGGCCGCGCGGGTCGAAGGCGAGGATCTGCCGGTCGGGGCCGAGCAGGTGCTCGACGTCGTTGGCGCGGGAGACGGCCAGCTCGCGGGTGTCGGCGTCGAGCTTGTGGTCGGCGCCGCGGGCCCGGGCGCTGTCGCGTTCGGCGGCCAGCGCGATCTTGTTGGCGCGGTAGCGCAGGTCCAGCGGGGCGCCGTCGAAGTTGCCGACGACCAGCGGGTAGTCCCGGATCAGCCGGTCCAGCTCGGTGGGGGCGAGCGAGGCGAAGAACGCGGCGGCGGCGGCCGGGGTGGTGGTGGCCGGGTCGGGCAGGGTGCGGTCGAAGCTGTGGTCCTGGACCCAGGCGGCGCTGCCGGCCGGGGGTGTGGAGATCGCCAGCTGCTCGGTGGAGGCGGCCGCCTGGGCCGCCGCGGCGCCGGCGTCGGCGAGCACGGCACAGCCCGCGAACGCCCCGATCAGTACCCGCTTCCAGCGCCGACGGTTGCGCACCGCACCAACTCCCTTAGGGCCCGTCACCGTTTCTCGGGCGGTGCCCGGAGGGTGCGACAAGACTGCCTGCTTCCCTGCGCAAGCGTAGGGCGCCCGGAGAGGCGACGCGCCCGCCCAAACTGTGGGATGGCTCACATGAACCGGCGGTGTCGTTTCAGCGTCACAGAGCGGCCCGCACGTCGAATTCGCGCACCATCCGCTTGGGCGCCGTGCGCCGCCAGGCCTCGACGACGAGGTCGCGCAGCTCCTCCGGATCGACCAGGTCCAGCCGGACGCTCACCCAGCCGTGCCGCCCGACGTACGGCGCGCTGGAGAACACCTCGGGCTCGGCGGCGAGCAGTTCGGACTGGTCCTCGGGGGAGGCCTTGACGGTGACGGACCGGCCCCCGGGCGCGCCCATCGCGAAGATCCGGCCGCGGATCCGCAGGGTCTCGATGTCCCAGGTCGGCTCCTGTGCGGCCTCCGGCAGGGCGAGCGCCATCGCGCGGAACTCCTCGAACGTCACCATGCCCGCAGCGTAGGGCAGGGGACCGACAGCGCGCGGGCCCGGGCAGGGGGCTCGGAGGGGGGGGGGGGGGGCGGGGGGGGGGCCCGGCCGCCCGGGCCCGGCGGCCCGGACGACCCAAACAACAAACCACAAAAAAAAAACAAAACAAAAAGTAAAAATATATTAAAAA
>NZ_JBFBHW010000014.1:0-208263 GCF_040685395.1 Kitasatospora sp. NPDC088779
CCCGGGGCCGCCCCCATCGCTTTGTTCTTCAACATCCGTCGGCCCGCGCTCGCTCCCCCGGCCTCCCGCGCCCCTCGCCCGGCCCCCCCCCCCCGGGGGGGGGCCGCCCCCCGCCACGGGGTTTTCGGGGTGGGCGGGCGTTCGCGGGGCAGGTGGGGACGTGCCGTAGGCTCACCTGAAATCGCTGCGCCGTAGCCGCGCGGACCACCAGCGTGGCGGGGAGTACCCAGAGCAGATGAGCACGGCATCGAGCACCGAGTCGTCCAGCACCGAGCCCGGCGCGCCCGCGGCGCCGGAGGCGGAGCGGCCCGCGGAGCGCTCCGAGGAGCGGGCGGGCCGGCGGCCCGGGCGGTTCGGCGCCCTGGTGGAGCGCTTCGCGCCCGCGCTCGGGGCGTACGCGGTGGTCAAGGCCATCGGCCTCACGGTCTTCATGCTGCTGCTGTCGCACACCGGGGACTACCTCAAGAAGAACCCGGGCCGCGGCGGCGGCGCCCAGCCGTGGGACGTGCTGGGCACCTGGGACGGCGTCTGGTACCAGCGGATCGCCGAGAACGGCTACGACCCGCAGCTGCTCCCGATGCACGGCTGGCCGCTGGCCTCCTACTACGAGAACTCGGCCGCCTTCTTCCCGCTCTACCCGTGGCTGATGCGGCTGGTCGGCGCGGTCACCGGGCTCGGCCCGTACGGCTCCGGGATCGCCGTCTCGGTGATCGCCTCGCTCGTCGCGGCGGCGGGGATCTTCGCGATCGCGGAGCGGCTCGGCGGTTTCCGGGCGGGCGTGATCGCCGCGGTGATCTGGGGCCTGTTCCCGGGTTCGGGGGTGGAGTGGGCGGTCTACTCGGACTCGCTGTTCGTCGCGCTGTCCGCCTGGGCCTGCTACTGCGTGATGACCCGCCACTGGCTGACGGCCGGCGTGCTGGCGCTGGTGGCGGGCCTCAACCGGCCGACCGCCGCCGCGCTGATCGCCGCGGTGTCGATCGCCGCGCTGGTGGCGCTGATCCGGCGCACCGACGGGGTGGCCCGGCCGCTGACCGCGATGCTGATCACCCCGTGGGGCCTGATCGGGTACGTCGTCTGGGTCGGCTACCGGATGGGCGACTGGGGCGGCTACTTCAAGCTCCAGCGGGGCGCCTGGAACCGTTACTTCGACGGCGGCGCCTCCACGGTCCGCACCGTCATGGACGTGATCACCGGGCACTGGAACTTCTGGCAGTCCAACCCCATCCCGGACCTGATCGCGATCGCCCTGCTGATCGCCCTGCCCGGACTGCTGGTGCTGCTGTGGCGCACCCGGCCGCCGCTGGTGCTGGTGGTCTACACGGTGCTCACCATCGCCACCGCGCTGAGCAGCAACCAGATCTTCGGCAACATCTCGCGCTACCTGCTGCCGGCCTTCCCGCTGTTCATCGGCCTGGCGGTGGCACTGCGCCGGGTGCGGACGTCCTCGCTGGTCGGCCTGCTCGCGATGCCGGTGGTGGCGGCGGGCTGGTACGCGGGGTATGCGCTGTTCGAGTTGGGCATCCCGTAGACCCGGGGTTGGTTGCCAACGGGATCATCCGGCAGCGGACGGGCCGTTGCTAATCTCGGACGTATGACGACGACCCCGCCCGTGCGCCAGATCCGTGACATCTCCGGCCTGCTGGACCACGCGAGCCACGTGCTGGCGACCCGGATGGCGGCCGCCTTCACCGAGCTCGGGATCACCCCCCGCGCGTACTCCGTGCTGTTCCACGCGCAGGAGACCGAGCGCACCCAGATCCAGCTGGCCGAGCTGTCGGACCTGGACAAGACCACCATGGTGGTCACCGTGGACGAGCTGGAGAAGGCGGGCCTGGCCGAGCGCCGCCCGTCCGCGACCGACCGCCGGGCCAGGATCATCTCCGTCACCGAGGCGGGCGAGCGCGCCGTCGAGCGGGGCACCGCGATCGCCGACCGGGTGCACCGGGAGGTGCTGGAGTCGCTGCCCGGCCCGGAGCGGGACGTGTTCGTGTCGGCGCTGACGCGCCTGGTGGACGGGCCGCTGGCGGAGCCGGTGGAGAGCGAACGGGCGGTACGGCGGGCGCGCCGCGCCCGGACGAACTGACGCGAGGTCACATCCCTTCGTCCCGGCCGCCGTTCGACGGGCGGGGCGAAGGATTCCGGGAAGTCCTACGGCCAGACCAGGCAGTACAGCTGGTGCCCGGCCTCGTGCAGGCGGTTGGCGAAGTCCTGCCACTCGTGCAGCATGCTGTAGATCACGAAGGCGTCGCGCGGTCCGCGCCGGTCGGGGACGGTGGACCAGATGAAGGCGGCGGCGCCGAGTTCGGTCTCGTCGGCCTTGCGGAGCGGTTCGACGACGTTCTGCGGGAGTTGGACGACGGCGTAGTCGGGGTGCAGCACGACGAGTTCCAGCGGCGGGACCTGGTGCAGCGGGACGCCCTGGATGCCGGTGAGGACCATGGCGCTCATGGTCTCCGGCTTGATCTTGGTGGAGAGGTGGCCGTTGGGGGAGCCGCTGGTCTCCATCAGGTCGCCGAGCCGCCCGAGCGAGCCGAGTTCGCCGGCGTCCAGGCCGAGCCCGCCCGGTCCGAGGGCGGTGGGGACTCTGGCGGCGGTGGCGCGATCCGGTGCGCCGAAGTACTTGTACGTCACCCCCACGCGTCCCTCACCCCGCCTCTCGCCGCCGCGGCGGCCACGACCCGTGCCCGCTCCCTTACCCCCGCGTGCGGTTTCGGCGGGCCTGCGGGAGCCCCCCGCAGCCTCGTCGTAGCCGTCCTGCGCCTCGGACACTCGGACCATCCTCACCGGAATTCGCCGGAATCGACAGACCCCCGCACGTCCGGCGTCCCTCCGGACGTGCTCCTTACCCGTCATGCGCCGCCGTACCCACTCGCGGTACGCGGCAGTCCTCTCCACACCCCTGCACACAACCGGAACACTTGCGCACTCTGAGTGCACAGTCTGACTGGTCCGTGCTCCGGAGCAGTCAGCGGCCCCGTCTGTACGGACCACCGTACAGACAACGGTGCCCGGATCATCGTTCCAGATGATCGGGTCCGACATGCAGAGCTCAAGGACACGATTTGAGACCATGTCTCCCGTGAGCTACCCCTACGAAGCCCCCCAGTCCCAGTCGCTGTTCGACCGCGCCTCCGTCGTGACGCCCGGCGGCGTCAACTCCCCGGTGCGCGCCTTCCGCGCGGTCGGCGGCACGCCGCGCTTCATGGTGTCCGGCGCCGGCCCCTACCTCACCGACGCCGACGGCCGCGAGTACGTCGACCTGGTGTGCTCGTGGGGCCCGATGATCCTCGGCCACGCGCACCCCGCGGTGATCGACGCCGTCCAGCAGGCGGTCACCCGCGGCACATCCTTCGGCACGCCCGGCCAGGGCGAGGTCGAGCTGGCCGAGGAGATCGTCGGCCGGGTCGCCCCGGTCGAGCAGGTCCGCCTGGTCTCCTCCGGCACCGAGGCCACCATGTCCGCGATCCGGCTGGCCCGCGGCTTCACCGGGCGCGCGAAGGTGGTGAAGTTCGCCGGCTGCTACCACGGCCACGTGGACGCCCTGCTGGCCGCCGCCGGTTCGGGCGTGGCCACCTTCGGCCTGCCGGACACCCCGGGCGTCACCGGCGCCCAGGCCGGCGACACCATCGTGCTGCCCTACAACGACCTGGCCGCCGTCGAGCAGGCCTTCGCCGCCCACCCGGGCGAGATCGCCTGCGTGATCACCGAGGCCTCGCCCGGCAACATGGGCGTCGTCCCGCCGCTGCCCGGCTTCAACGCGGGCCTGGCCCGGCTCTGCCGGACGAACGGCGCGCTGTTCGTCTCGGACGAGGTGATGACCGGCTTCCGCGTCTCCAAGGCCGGCTGGTACGGCCTGGAGGCGGCGAACGAGGGCTGGGCGCCGGACCTGCTGACCTTCGGCAAGGTCATGGGCGGCGGCTTCCCGGCCGCGGCCTTCGGCGGGCGTGCCGACGTGATGGCCCACCTGGCCCCGGCCGGCCCGGTCTACCAGGCGGGCACCCTGTCCGGTAACCCGATCGCCACCGCGGCCGGCCTGGCCCAACTGCGCGGCTGCACCGACGAGGTGTACGCGACCGTGGACAAGGTCGCTGCCGAGATCTCCGGCCTGGTGTCGGAGGCGCTCACCAAGGAGGGCGTGACGCACCGGCTGCAGACCGCCGGGAACATGTTCTCGGTGTTCTTCACCGAGGCCGCCGTCACCAACTACGACGAGGCCAAGACCCAGGAGGCGTACCGTTTCACCGCCTTCTTCCACGCGATGCTCGCCGAGGGTGTCTACCTGCCGCCGTCCGCCTTCGAGTCCTGGTTCGTCTCGGCGGCCCACGACGAGCGGGCGATCGAGCGGATCGCCGCCGCCCTTCCGGCCGCCGCCCGCGCGGCCGCCGCGGCCACGGTCTAGGCCGGACAGGACCCAGGCCCCGATCCATCCCTGCGAGCCCCAGGAGTACTGAGAAGTGAGCGCCAAAGAGATCACCGTCGTCCATCTGATGCGGCACGGTGAGGTGCACAACCCGGAGGGCATCCTGTACGGGCGCCTGCCGGGCTACCGGCTGTCCGAGCTGGGCCGGGAGATGGCCGAGCGGGTCGCCGAGGACCTGGCCGGCCGGGACATCACCCACGTGGTGGCGTCCCCGCTGGAGCGGGCCCAGGAGACCGCCGGGCCGATCGCCAAGGCGCACGGCCTGGACGTCGCGGCGGACGAGCGGCTGATCGAGGCGGACAACATCTTCGAGGGCAAGACCTTCGGCGTCGGAGACGGCTCGCTGCGGAACCCGGGCTACTGGAAGTACCTCACCAACCCGTTCAAGCCCTCCTGGGGCGAGCCCTACCTCGACCAGGTGGTGCGGATGATGGGCGCGCTCGGCGCCGCCCGGGACGCCGCGCGCGGGCACGAGGCGGTCTGCGTCAGCCACCAGCTGCCGATCTGGATCGTCCGCTCCTTCGTCGAGCGCCGCCGGCTCTGGCACGACCCGCGCCGCCGGCAGTGCTCGCTGGCCTCGCTGACCAGCTTCACCTTCGAGGGCGACAAGATCGTCTCGGTCGGCTACCGCGAGCCGGCCCGCGACCTGTTGCCCGCGCACCTGATCGGCAAGGGCGGCAAGGACAAGCCGGTGGGCAAGAGCTTCGGCGCGTGAGTCCGCGGGGCCGTTGGTAAACCCCGCGTAAGTATGGGATCGGGCCGCCCGGCGAGAGCCGGGCGGCCCGACTCCGTCACAGGTCAGAGGGGGTGCGACGCGCTAGGGAGGACCCCGGCGAACCTGCCCGGAACTCCATGCGAAACTTTTCACATGTCTGCCATGGCGCGCCCCCGTCCCCGTGTCGCCGCAGCTGCCGCCACTGTCGCCGCCGCTGCGCTCGTCCTCACCGGCTGTTCGTCCTCGGGCTCGTCGGGCAGCGGCGAAGGCCAGGTCGGCTTCGTCACCGTCAAGGGGACCAACCTGTCGAAGGTGGACACCGGCAAGCGCGGGAGCGCACCGGACATCTCCGGGGAGACCCTGGACGGCGGCCAGACCAAGCTCTCGGACTACCACGGCAAGGTCGTGGTGCTGAACGTCTGGGGCTCCTGGTGCGGGCCGTGCCGGGCCGAGGCGAAGAGCCTCCAGGCCGTCTCGGAGAAGTACAAGGACCAGGGCGTCCAGTTCCTCGGCGTCAACACCCGGGACAGCGACAAGACCAACGCCATCCGCTTCGAGCAGGAGCAGGGCGTCACCTACCCGAGCATCTTCGACCCGGCGGGCACCCAGCTGCTCAAGTTCCCCAAGGGCAGCCTCAGCCTGCAGTCGCTCCCGACCACCCTGATCGTCGACCGCGACGGCAAGCTGGCCGCCCGCGCCGTCGGCGGCACGACCCAGGACGCGCTGGAGTCGATCCTCCAGCCGGTGGTCGCGGAGCCGAAGCAGTGAGCCTGCCGCTACAGCTCGCCGACAACACCGGGACCCTCCAGAGCGGGGCACTGCTGGTGGCCGCGCCGATCGCGCTGGCGGCCGGGCTGGTGTCGTTCTTCTCGCCCTGCGTGCTGCCGCTCGTCCCCGGCTACCTGTCGTACGTGACCGGCTTCTCCGCCGCCGACCTCGCGGACGCCCGCGGTGCGCGGCGCGGCCGGATGCTGCTCGGGGCGACGCTGTTCATCCTCGGCTTCACCGCGGTGTTCGTCTCGGGCGGGGCGCTGTTCGGCCAGTTCGGGGACACCCTCCAGGCGCACAAGCGGGTCATCTCGATCGTGCTCGGCGCGCTGACCATCGTGATGGGCCTCGCCTTCATGGGCCTCGTCCCCGGCCTGAGCATGCGCGAGGTGCGCTCCCACCGCCGCCCGGCGGTCGGCCTGCTGGGCGCCCCGCTGCTCGGCATGGTGTTCGGCGTCGGCTGGACGCCCTGCATCGGCCCGACCCTGGCGACCGTCCAGAACCTGGCCCTGAACCAGGCCGACGCGGAGCGCGGCGCCCTGCTGATGACCTTCTACTGCCTGGGACTGGGCGTACCGTTCATCGTGGCCGCGCTGGCCTTCCGCCGGGCCCTGGGTGCCTTCGGCTGGGTCAAGCGGCACTACCCGCTCGTCATGCGGATCGGCGGCGGCATGCTCGTCGCGGTCGGTCTGCTGCTCGTCACCGGCATCTGGGACTCGACGATGAGCGAACTGCAGTCCTGGACCGCCGACTTCTCGATCGGAATCTGACCGTGAGCAAGACCACGACCGAGGCCGAGCTGCCCCCGGCGCCGGACGACGCGGCCGCCGAGCGGCTCAGCAGCGCGCCGGTCGAGTCCGAGGGCCCCACCGGCATAGGGGTCCTGGGCTGGGCGCGCTGGATGTGGCGCCAGCTGACCTCGATGCGGGTCGCGCTGATCCTGCTCTTCCTGCTGTCGCTGGCCGCCATCCCGGGCTCGCTGATCCCGCAGTACCAGAACGGCCAGGGCCTGCTCAAGGTCGAGGCGTGGAAGACGCACCACACCACGGTCGCGCCGATCTACGAGAAGCTCCAACTGTTCGACGTCTACAGCTCGGTCTGGTTCTCCGCGATCTACATCCTGCTGTTCGTCTCGCTGGCCGGCTGCATCGTCCCGCGCACCTGGCAGTTCGTCGGCGTGCTGCGGGCCCAGCCGCCGGCCGCGCCGCGCAACCTGACCCGGATGCCGGTCTACGCGGTCTGGCGCACCGAGGCGGACGCCGACGCGGTGAACGCCGCCGCCCACCGGCTGCTGCGCAAGCGCCGGTTCCGCGCCAACCTGGCCGGCGGCTCGGTGGCCGCCGAGAAGGGCTACCTGCGCGAGGTCGGCAACCTGCTCTTCCACATGTCGCTGTTCGCGCTGCTCGGCGGCTTCGCCTGGGCCAGCCTGGCGTCCGGCACCGGCGGCAAGCTGATGGTCGAGGGCGAGGGCTACTCCAACACCATCACCCAGCTCGACGACTTCAACGGCACGCGGTTCTACGGCACCGAGGACCTCGACCCCTTCTACCTGAAGCTGAACGGCTTCACCGCCAAGTTCCAGGACAAGGGCGACCAGATCGGCGCCGCCCGGCAGTTCACCGCGAACGTCGAGTACACGGCGGGCGAGGACACCTCGAAGCTCAAGCAGGGCACGATCGAGGTCAACCACCCGCTGGAGATCGGCGGCAGCAAGGTCTTCCTGATCGGCCACGGCTACGCCCCGGTCATCACCGTCAAGAACGGCAAGGGCGACGTCGTCTACCGGGGTGCCGTGCCGTTCCTGCCGCAGGACAGCAACCTGACCTCGACCGGTGTCGTGAAGGTCTCCGACTACGGCGCTGGCCCGGACGGCAACCCGACCCAGATGGGCTTCTCCGGCTTCTTCCTGCCGACCGCGCCGCTGAGCTTCGAGGGCACCGGCCCGGTCTCGCTCTACCCCGGCGACGCCGCCCCCGAGCTGGTGCTGAACGCCTTCGCGGGCGACCTGGGCACCGACTCCGGCCTGCCGCAGAACATCTACCAGCTCAACGACCGGAAGCTGACCCAGCTGACCCAGGACGGCCAGCCCGCCAAGGCCCGGCTCAAGCCCGGCCAGGCCTGGGACCTGCCGGACGGCTACGGCAGCGTCACCTTCGAGGGCTACAAGCAGTGGGCCAGCTTCAACGTCTCGCACCGCCCGGGCAACACGATCGCCCTGACCGGTGCGGTGCTGGCGATCCTCGGCCTGATCGGCTCGCTGTTCGTGCAGCGACGCCGGATCTGGGTGCGCGCGGTCGCCCTGCCGGGCGGCGGCACCCAGGTGGAGCTGGCCGGTCTGGCCCGCAGTGAGTCGGCGAAGATCGCCGAGGAGCTGGCCGAACTCGCGGTGGACCTCCAGGACGACGCCCCGGCGTCGGAGGACGAGGACGACGCCGCACCCGAAGGCCCCGCGCCCGAGGATCCCGAAGCCGAGGACCCCGCAGCCGAGGCCCCCGGACCCGAGGCCGCCGCGGCTTCGGACGCACCCGCAGAACCCGCAGTCCCTGCCGACCAGAACTCCAAGGAGTAGACGGTGCATCTCGCCTCGGGGGTCGACCCACAGCTGGCCGACCTCTCCAACAAGCTGATCTATTCGGCGATGGTGGTCTACACGCTCGCCATGTTCGCCCACATGATCGAGTGGACTTTCGGCAGCAAGGGCGCCGTCGCCGTCCGCTCGACGGAGCAGTCGGGCAGCCTGTCCGAGACCGTCGCCGGCACCAAGGGCGCGAAGAAGGTCACCGTCACCGTGGCGGGGGCCGGCGGCGGCACCACCACGCTCACCCGCACCGCCCTGGCGGGCGAGGGCGCGACGGTGGTCACCAGCGGGCGCGGCGCGGACGAGGAGGACGGTCCGGGCGCGGCCGGCAACAGCACCCGGGCCGACCTGGCCGGCCGGATCGCGGTCTCGCTCACCGTGCTGGGTGCCCTGCTGCACGCCGGCGGCATCGTCACCCGCGGCCTCTCGGTCTCCCGCTGGCCGTGGGGCAACATGTACGAGTTCTCCTGCGCCTTCGCCTTCGCCATGACGGCGGCGTACCTGGTGCTGCTGGCCTCGAAGAAGAACGTCCGCTGGCTCGGCCTGCCGGTCGTGCTCGCGGGGCTGCTGACCCTCGGCATCGCCACCACGGTGCTCTACACCGACTCCGAGCAGCTCGTCCCGGCGCTGCACTCGCCGTGGCTGGCGATCCACGTCTCGACCGCGATCTTCTGCGGCGGCGCCTTCTACGCGGCGTTCATCGCCACTCTGCTCTACCTCGGCAAGGACTCCTTCGACAAGCGGATCGCGGCCGGCCTGACCACCGGCCCGCTGGGCACCCCGGCGTCGGTCTGGCGCCGGCTGCCCGCCGCGTCCACCTTCGACAAGCTGTCCTACCGGATCAACGCCCTGGTCTTCCCGCTCTGGACCTTCACCATCATCGCGGGCGCGATCTGGGCCGAGGCGGCCTGGGGCAAGTACTGGGAGTGGGACCCGAAGGAGACCTGGTCGTTCATCACCTGGGTCGCCTACGCCTGCTACCTGCACGCCCGCGCGACGGCCGGCTGGAAGGGCCGCAAGGCGGCCTACCTGGCGCTGGCGGCCTTCGCCTGCTGGCTCTTCAACTACTACGGCGTGAACATCTTCGTCACCGGCAAGCACTCCTACGCGGGGATCTGACCGGGGCACACAGTCACCCACCGGCCCGGCTCTCCGCAGAAGGTAGCCGGGCCGAGGTGCGACAGGGGTAGTTCGTGCCGGCCGCCGGCCGGCACGGGGAGGAACGAGGAGGAAATCGCGCAATGGAGTGCGACGAGGTCATGCTGACCGTCCGAATCACCGCCGCCGAGCGCACGTTGCTCCGCCGGCTCGCCCAGGGACACCGCAGCGACGTGTCCGAGGTGGTGGCCGATGGCCTGCTGGACATCATCCCCACGCTCAGCTCGCCGGTGGACGCCTACCGCCTGCTGGGCGCCCTGGCGGCGCCGGCGCCGTGCGCGCTGACGGTCTGGCTGCCGACCCCGCTGGCCGACCTGCTGGTGCCCGGCGCGGCGCGGATCGCGCAGGTCACCGAGGTCCGGATCGAGTCGGCCAGCGCGATGCTGGGCGCGGCGCTGCGGCTCTGGCTGGCCCAGGACCCGGTCCGGCTGGCCACCAACCTCAGCGTGATGCACGCCGGTCGGCCGTCGGCGCTGGTCGCCGCCTAGCGGGCGGTCGAGGGGGCCCAGGGGGCGCTCGGGGGAGGCCGGTTCAACTGGCCAGTGGCAGCCGGGGGCTGCCGATGCCCTGGCCGGCGGGGCGGTCGTCGAAGGCCTCCCGCCGGGCGGGCACCGTCGGCGGCTCTCCCGGTCTGTCGCCCGGTCTGTCACCCCGCCTGTCGGCCGGCCTGTCCGCCGATCCGTCGGCGGGCCCGTCGATCGGTTCGGTGAGCAGCCGGCAGTCGGCCGCCGTCCGCCCGTCCTGGACCAGCAGCACCCGGACGGGCAGCCGGCGGCCGTCCGGCGCCTGCTCGTGGACCGCCTGGACGAGGCAGGGCCGGTCCAGCTCGATGTAGCGGTCGAAGGACGTCACCAGCTCGACCGGCACCACCGGTTCGGGGTGGCGCAGCCGCTGGGCGGCCTGCCGGGCGGCCTCCAGCACCAGCATCCCGGGCACGTGGTCCAGCTCGTGGTCGAACAGCACCGGGTGCCCGGCGTCGGTGCGCAGCAGCCAGGTGTCGGGCCGCAGGGTGGGGCTGAGCACGACGTCCGTGGGCTGTGCGCGGCCGACCAGTTCGGGCGCGGTGGGCGCGGGCGGCCGGGGCAGGGTGGCGGCCCGCCGCTCGGGGCCGCGCAGCCGGGCGTAGGAGGCGGGGGAGACGACCCGCAACTGGCCGGAGCCGTGGCCGATTGGGTGGCCGTCCCGGGATATGTCGATGTGCACCCGCAGCGAGACCAGCCGCCCGTGCCGCATCCGGACGTCCTCGCAGCCGACCGCGAGCATCAGCGAGGCCGGTCCGGTGGTGACGGCCAGGCCGCGCAGGCCGTCCGGGCCGAGCGCGTAGGAGAGGTCCTCCATGACGAAGTGGTGGCCGCGCGGCACTCCGAAGCCGGCGTGGCCGATCAGCAGTCCGGCCTGCCGGATGGTCTCGGCCATCAGCACCGGGTCGTGGAAGCGGTCCCCGGGCAGGCGGTAGAAGGCGTGCAGCCGGGGCCACTGGGCGCCGAGCAGGAAGTCGTACGGACCGGTGGCCTGCCAGCCGGTGAGGAACACCTCGGACACCGAGGTGCGGTGCACCAGGTGGCGGGAGACGGTCCGCTCGTGGAAGTCGTAGCCGGGACCGGGGTGGGCGTACGGACCGTGGGCGTCCGGCTCTACGATCAATGGCATGACGGGCCCTACTCCAGGGTGGCGGTCGAGCGGCCGGTACGGCCGCCTGAAAGAAAACATACAGACCACCCGGTTTCTCTTCTGCGTCTGGGGTGGCCCCTGCCGCGCAGCCCGACGCGACCACGCTACCCGGCCTCTGGACTGGGGTAATGGCCGCCCAGGGGGTGGCAGGCCCGGGGCGGGGGTGCTCCCCACTGGACGGCGGGGTCGGCGAAGGAGCTAGATTAGATACCAACCATGCGGTTTCGGTCGGCGCCGTCCGCATGCGAGGCGTCGCCCCCAACGGCGGCGCGCTGACAGCAGCGGGGCGGGCGGGGGGAAACGCGTCCGGCCGAGTCCGGAGGGG
Source organism: Kitasatospora sp. NPDC088779 (assembly GCF_040685395.1). Classification (NCBI taxonomy): domain Bacteria; kingdom Bacillati; phylum Actinomycetota; class Actinomycetes; order Kitasatosporales; family Streptomycetaceae; genus Kitasatospora; species Kitasatospora sp. NPDC088779. The sequence continues at coordinate 11,636 of NZ_JBFBHW010000014.1, forward strand.
CCCAGTGGTCAAGCAGGAACGCGCGGGGCGGACCAGGCGTGCCGTGCTGCTCGCCGCGGCGGACACGTTCGCCGGCGTGGGCTTCGAGGCCGCCAGCCTGGTCGACATCAGCCGCCGGGCCGGGGTGAGCAAGGGGGCCCTCTACTTCCACTTCGTCTCCAAGCAGGCCCTCGCCGACGGCGTGCGTGCCGCCGCCGGGCGCGAGATCGGCTCGGCCGCGCTGCGCGCCCTGCGCTCCGGCGGACCGGCCCTCCAGGGCCTGATCGACTTCTCGCACGAACTCGCCCGGCTGCTGCGCGAGGACGTGATGGTCCGGGCCGGCGTCCGGCTCGGCCGCCAGGGCCCACCCCGGGCCGACACCCCGGACGGCCCGCCCGGCGCGGACGCCGCCTGGCGCAGCCTCACCGCCGTCGTCCACCGGCTGCTGGACCGCGCCGCCGAGGCCGGCGAGCTGCGCCCCGGGCTGGACCGCCGGGCCGCCGCCGAACTGCTGACGACGATGGCGGCCGGCCAGGTGCTGCTCGCCGCCGAGGAGGCCGACCGGCCCGGGCCGGAGGCCGTCGGCCGGCTCTGGGCGGCCGCGCTGCCGGCCCTGGTGGCGGTGGAGCACTGCGCCGACTACCGGCTCCGAGCGGCCCTGGGCGGACAGCTCCGGCAAGCGCCCTGAGAAACGCCCGGGAGGCGTCGCGGGAGGTGCCCCGGAAGCGCCCGGCGTGATCCGGAGGAGAGCCCCTAGGAGGGCACGCGCTCGGCGACGCTCAGCCGGGCGAGCGCGTGCGGCTGGACCAGGCCGGGCAGCACCAGCGTCCACAGGTCGGACATCCGCTGGATCAGGTCCCGCCGGTCGGTCAGCACCTGGGAGCTCAGCTGGATCCCGGTGACGGCCCCGGTGATCACCCCGGCGGCGGCCGCCAGATCGATCCCCGGGTGGAGGTCCCCGGCGTCCCGGGCGCGTTCCAGCAGCCCGCGGGCCACGTCGGACCAGCCCTGGTAGGCGGCGATCTGCGGCTGGGTGAAGCTGCCGTGCTCGATCGTCAGCCGGATGCTGCCGCGCACCAGCGGGTCGTCCTGGAGGGCGTGGGCGAAGGCGTACCCGAGGTCGATCAGGGTCTGCACCGGGCTGTCCGAGGACGGCTGCCAGGTGCCCAGCCAGGCGCCCTGCCCCTCGATGACGGCGAGCGCCAGCTCCTCCTTGGAGCGGAAGTGGAAGTACAGCGCACCCTTGGTGACACCGGCCCGGTCCAGGATCTCGGACATCGTGGCGGCGGCGTAGCCCCGCTCGTCGAACACCTCGGCCGCCGCGAGGAGTACCGTCTGGCGGGTCGCCAGCGCGCGGGCCTGCCTGGCCATCGCAGCCTCCCTGGATAGTTCTGGTCCATCGGCAGCGGCCGATCCTATGGGGGCCGACGGGGCGGCGGGCCGCATACCGTCCAGTAGGTATTCTACCGAGCCGCGCCGGGGCGGAGCGGACACCCGGTGGTCGGACCGGCCGGGCCCGGTGGTCCGGGCCGCCGGGAAGGCCGGAAGGCCGGCCACCCGGGTGGGGTGACCGGCCGTCGCGGGAGGTTCCGGGCCGTCAGGCGGCCTGCTGCCAGCTGACCGGCGAGTAGTAGGCCGGGCGGCGCTCCAGGCGCTGCCAGTTGGCGATCGGCTCGACCTGCGCGGTCGCGGCGGCCTGCTGCGCGACGGCCGCCCGGGCCATCAGCACGGCGGTGAGGGCGGCCAGCTCCTCGTCGGAGAGCGAGCCGCGGACGATACGGACGAGGGGTTCGGCGGAAGCAGTCATGGTCTGGTTTTCTCCCCCGGTGGCTTGTGGTGTGTGGTGGTCGCTCGGAACTGCGTGCTGCGGGCCGCGCGTGGGCGCGGGCGTTACATCGGCGGGTTGCCGTGCTTGCGGCTGGGCAGGTCGGCGTGCTTGGTGCGGAGCATGGCCAGGGCGGAGGCGATCACCTGGCGGGTCTCGGCGGGGTCGATGACGTCGTCGACGAGGCCGCGTTCGGCCGCGTAGTACGGGTGCATCAGTTCGTTCTTGTATTCCTTGATCTTCTGGGCGCGCATGGCGTCGGGGTCTTCGGCGGCGTTGATGTCGCGGCGGAAGATGACGTTGGCGGCGCCTTCGGCGCCCATGACGGCGATCTCGTTGGTGGGCCAGGCGTAGGAGAGGTCGGCGCCGATGGAGCGGGAGTCCATGACGATGTAGGCGCCGCCGTAGGCCTTGCGCAGGATGAGCTGGATGCGGGGCACGGTGGCGTTGCAGTAGGCGTAGAGGAGTTTGGCGCCGTGGCGGATGATGCCGTCGTGCTCCTGGTCGACGCCGGGCAGGAAGCCGGGGACGTCGAGCATGGTGACGAGGGGGATGTTGAAGGCGTCGCACATCTGGACGAAGCGGGCGGCCTTCTCGCTGGCGTTGATGTCGAGGACGCCGGCGAGGGACTGGGGCTGGTTGGCGATGATGCCGGTGACGTGGCCGTCGATGCGGGCCAGGACGCACAGGACGTTGGTGGCCCAGCGTTCGTGGACTTCGAGGTATTCGCCGTGGTCGACGATCTCCTCGATGACCTTGCGCATGTCGTAGGGGCGGTTGCCGTCGGCGGGGACGAGGTCGAGGAGGGTGTCGTTGCGGCGCTCGACGGGGTCGTCGTTGACGGCGGGGGGCGGCATCTCGCGGTTGTTCTGGGGGAGCAGGGAGAGGAGGTAGCGGACTTCCTCGATGCAGGACTGCTCGTCGTCGTAGACGAAGTGGGAGACGCCGGAGACGCCGGCGTGGACGTCGGCGCCGCCGAGGCCGTTCTGGGTGATCTTCTCGCCGGTGACGGCCTGGACGACGTCGGGTCCGGTGATGAACATCTGGGAGGTCTCGCGGACCATGAAGACGAAGTCGGTCAGCGCGGGGGAGTAGGCGGCGCCGCCGGCGCAGGGGCCGAGCATGACGGAGATCTGCGGGATGACGCCGGAGGCCTTGGTGTTGCGCTGGAAGATGCCGCCGTAGCCGGCGAGGGCGGTGACGCCCTCCTGGATGCGGGCGCCGGCGCCGTCGTTGAGGGAGACCAGGGGGGCTCCGGCCGCGATGGCCATGTCCATGATCTTGTGGATCTTCTGCGCGTGGGCCTCGCCCAGCGCGCCGCCGAAGATCCGGAAGTCGTGCGCGTAGGTGAAGACGGTCCGCCCGTGCACGGTGCCCCAGCCGACGATCACACCGTCGGTGTGCGGCTTCTTCGCCTCCAGGCCGAAGCCCTGGGCGCGGTGCCGGCGCAGCGGCTCGACCTCGCGGAAGGAGCCCTCGTCCAGCAGCAGGTCGATGCGCTCGCGGGCGGTCAGCTTGCCCTTCGCGTGCTGGGCCTCGGTGGCCTTCTCGCTGGGGCCGCGCCGCACCTTCTCGCGCAGTTCGTGCAGCTCGGCGACCCGCCCGCGGGCGTCGGCCGCGACCTCGGGGACCTCGCCGTCGACTGGCGCCTCATGCACAACCGTCATCTCGAACCACTCCAAGGGTGAGGGAACTGTCCGACAGCCAACGTCTGCTGTGCCCCCGGCTGCGAATCACTTTCTTCACTTATGACTGTACGAGGGGCCGTGCGTTGGTTTCGGCGTCGATTCCGTACAAGGTCAGGTCCGTTTAGATGTCAGGCCTGCACAGAAGGGGTGGTGTCGAAGCCGGAGCGCTGGGTGTCTGTTCGAATACCGGGGGCTGTCGGTCAGGTGATGGCCCGATGATCTGAACATGAAGAAAAGTGCAGGTCAGGGCTGTTGTTCAGTAATGTAGGGCGGCCCTCTTGCGCCTTGCTCAAGCCCCGCTCAAGTCCGGTCGGGCGCCGGTTCGGATCCGTGCTAGACGGCGCCGAGTCGTAGGGAAGCGCCAAAAACACCACAGCCCACCCGATGCCGTCCGGGTGGGCTGTCCGGGGGATGCCCCCAGTGGCTCCGATCAGCTCTTTCGGCCGTCCTCGGGCTCGTCCTCGCCCCGCAGCTCCTGCTCGCGGCGGCGCAAATCGGCCTCCCACTGCTTCAGCATGTCCTCGTGATCCTTGTCGCTCTTCTTCAACGAGGCGAGGAATTCGGGGTCGTCGTCCGGTGCGAGCGGGCGGCCGTCGCGCCGGACCGGCTGCCCCGGACGGCCGTCGGCGTCGTCGGGCGCCCCGGTCCGCAGGAGGCCGCGCTGCTTGCCGGCCACCAGCCAGGCGATCGGGCCCACCGGCGGGAACAGCAGCACGATGAGCACCCACACCGGCTTGGGCAGGTGCTTCACCTGGTCCTCGGGGGTGGTCAGGCAGTCGATGAACGCCCACACCCAGAGCGCGAGCGGAAGGATGATGGTCAGAAGAATTCTCAGCACGGCGGCGATCTCCCTGCGGGGCGGTCGGGGCGGGTGCCTTCCCGGGGCCCTTGACGGAGCCAGGCTATCCGGTGGCGGATACTGACAGGCATGGCATACGACGATCTCCGCTCGTTCCTGCGGGCACTCGACCGTGAGGGCGACCTCAAGCGCATCAAGGCAGAGGTGGACCCGCACCTGGAGATCGGCGAGATCGTCGACCGGGTCCAGAAGGCCAAGGGCCCCGCGCTGCTCTTCGAGAACGTCAAGGGCTCGTCGATGCCGCTCGCGATGAACGTCTTCGGCACCGAGCGGCGCCTCGCCAAGGCGCTCGGCCTCAAGGGCCCGGACGACATCTCGGAGAAGATCGCCGGCCTGCTCAAGCCCGAGCTGCCGCAGGGCTTCACCGGCTTCCGGGACGCCTTCGGCAAGCTCGCCTCGATGGCGCACGTGCCGCCCCGGCACGTGAAGTCCGGTGACGCGCCGGTCCAGGAGGTCGTGCTCACCGGCGACGACGTCAACCTGGACGAGCTGCCCGCCCTGTTCACCTGGCCGATGGACGGCGGCTCCTTCTTCAACCTGGGCCTCACCCACACCAAGGACCCGGACAGCGGCATCCGCAACCTCGGGCTCTACCGGCTCCAGCGGCACGACCGCCGCACCATCGGCATGCACTGGCAGATCCACAAGGACAGCCGCAACCACTACGCGGTGGCCGCGAAGCGCGGCGAGCGGCTGCCGGTCGCGATCGCCTTCGGCTGCCCGCCCGCCGTGACCTACGCGGCCACCGCGCCGCTGCCCGGCGACATCGACGAGTACCTGTTCGCCGGCTTCGTCGCCGGGGAGCGGGTGAAGATGGTCGACTGCAAGACCGTCCCGCTCCAGGTCCCGGCCGACGCCGAGGTGGTGCTGGAGGGCTGGCTGGAGCCCGGCGAGATGCTCCCCGAGGGCCCGTTCGGCGACCACACCGGCTTCTACACCCCGCAGGAGCCGTTCCCGGCGCTGAAGATCGACTGCGTGACGATGCGCCGCCGTCCGATCCTCCAGTCCATCGTGGTCGGCCGCCCGCCGACCGAGGACGGCCCGTTGGGCAAGTTCACCGAGCGGTTCTTCCTGCCGCTGCTGAAGATCATCATCCCGGACATCGTCGACTACGACCTGCCCGAGGCCGGCGGCTTCCACAACTGTGTGATCGTCTCGATCGACAAGAAGTACCCCAAGCACGCCCAGAAGACGATGCACGCCATCTGGGGCGCCCACATGATGTCGCTGACCAAGCTGATCATCGTGGTGGACTCCGACTGCGACGTGCACGACTACCAGGAGGTCGCCTGGCGGGCCTTCGGCAACGTCGACTACAGCCGCGACCTCACCGTCGTCGAGGGCCCGGTCGACCACCTCGACCACGCCTCCTACCAGCAGTTCTGGGGCGGCAAGGCCGGCATCGACGCGACCCGCAAGCTCCCCGAGGAGGGGTACACCCGGGACGGCGGGTGGCCCGAGATGGTCTCCTCGGACCCGGCCACCGCCGAACGAGTGACCCGTCGCTGGAAGGAATACGGACTGTGAGGAGATACGGCACTATGGGGTCGGACCAGACGCAGGGGGCTGCCGCTCCCCGCACCGGCGGGGGTCTCCCGGAGTACGGACTGTGAGCACCGCTGCGGTCGAGACGCCCGGGCGCACGAAGGCCTTCCTGCGCCTGGTGATGATCGAGCACTCGGTCTTCGCCCTGCCCTTCGCCTACACCGCCGCACTGACGGCCATGTTCCTCGCCGACAAGCGGGTGCACTGGGGCGAGCTGTTCATCGTCACCGTCTGCATGGTCGGCCTGCGCACCTTCGCCATGGCCGCCAACCGGATCATCGACCGCGAGATCGACGCCCGGAACCCGCGCACGGCCTCGCGCGAACTCGTCACGGGTGCGGTGTCGCTGAAGACGGCGTACGCCGGCTCGGCCGTGGCACTGATCGTCTTCCTCGGCGCGGCGGCGATGCTCAACCCGCTCTGCCTGGCGCTCGCGCCGGTCGCCGTCGTGCCGATGGTGGTCTACCCGTACGGCAAGCGCTTCACCGACTTCCCGCAGGCCATCCTGGGCCTCGCCCAGGCCATGGGCCCGGTCGGCGCCTGGCTCGCGGTGACCGGCACCTGGTCGTGGGACGCCCTCGTACTGGGTGTCGCGGTCGGCGTGTGGATCGGCGGCTTCGACCTCATCTACGCCTGCCAGGACGTCGAGTCCGACCGGCACGGCAAGGTGCGGTCGGTACCGGCCCGCTTCGGCATCCCGGCGGCCATCCGGGGCGCGCGGGTGTGCCACCTCGTCACGACGCTCCTGCTGGGGTGGTTCGCGGTCCTGACCCACGCCGGCGCGGCGTTCTGGGTCGGCCTGGTCGTCGTCGCGGGGGCGTTCGTCTACGAGCACACCATCGTCAAGCCGAACGACCTGTCCAAGCTGAACCGGGCCTTCTTCCAGACCAACGGCTTCGTGGGCATCTCGCTGTTCGCCTTCGCCCTGCTGGACCTGATCATCCGTGGGCTCGGGGTCTGAGCCCCGCGGAGTCACTTGCGTGGACCCCGTCGCCTTGGGAGACCTGGATCAGGTGAGCGGCGGGGTCAACTGGCAGACGACGACGAGTTCGAGTCGGGGGACGATGTAGTAAGTGATCAGTCCTCCGGCGACGTCGAGGCACTGCATGGGCTCGCCACTGCCCTCGTACGTGGTGCCATCCAGGTAGAGCGCTTCGGCTGCCCGAACCAGTTCGGCGGCCTTCTGCTCGACTGCCGAGAGGAAACTGGCCGGTGCCCCGCCGGTGACGTGCTCCTCGCCGGGCAGGTACTCCCAGCTCCAGCTCACCCGTTCACCGCCGAGAAGGCGGACCGGTACAGCACGGCGACCTCCGTGGCGTGTCGGCGGCACTCCTCAACGGTTGCGGCGTGGTTGGCCAGGTAGTTCTCCCGGTGGTAGGTCTGCGCCGTGGCCGGGACCCGCTCGATCTCCACCACGGTGGCCCAGTGGGCAACGAACGCGCGGATCGGGTTGACGCTGCCTGCCTCGATGGCCGCCGCCATGGCTCTGGTCTGCCCCTCCACCATCTCCGGAAGCCGGTCGGCAGCCACCACGGCGAGCGCGGCCTTGATCGCCGCGGGGGTCTTCTCAGGCCGAGGGATGAGTTCGGTTCCATTCGACACCGGCTGGCTCACAGGGCGCTCCTCTCGTCTCGTCCGAGCCTAGCCGGGTCAGCGGAACAGCGCGGCGTGATCCGTGGCCCAGGTGCGGAAGTTGCGGGGCGGGTGGCCGGTGAGGTCCTGGACCGTCGTGGTGGCCGGGTTCGGGGTGGTGATGCGGGCGTGGATGAAGTCCAGTGCGCTGTCGACGACCGCTCCGGGCCGGCCGGTGGCGGACATGCGGCGGCGGGCCGCCTCGCGGGGGATCTCCTGCCACTTCACCGGGCGGCCGGCGGCCTCGCCGATGATGTCCACCTGTTCCGCCTGGGTGGGGCACTCCGGGCCGGTGAGCAGATAGCGCGCGCCGTCGTGGCCGTCCTCGGTGAGGGCGCGGACGGCGACCGCCGCGATGTCCCGCTCGTCCACCGGGTTCAGTCCGGCCGCGCCGCCGTAGCCCTGCACGGCGCCCCCGGAGCGGATCTCCTCCGCCCACTGGAGCGCGGCGGTGAACCCGTGCGCCCGCAGCACCGTGTGCCGGACCCCGCTCCCGGCGAGCAGCGCCTCCACCTCGCCCTCGACCCGGACGGCCGTCGAGGAGAGGAGCACGACCCGCCCGACCTCCCGGGCCAGCACCCCCACCGCGTCCGCCGCCTCGTCCGCCGTGGGGAACGGCCACCCCAGCAGCACCGCTCCCGCCCCCTGGACCGCCGCCTCCAGCGATGCCGGGTCGAGCAGGGCCCGCTGCGTCAGCGTCCGCACCCGCACCCCGGCGGCGGCGAGCTGCAGCCCGACGTGTCGCTCGACCGCTCCGGGGGCGCCGACCGCCAGCACAGGTGACGTGCCATCAACTCGCTTCTCTGTCATGTCTCGAACGTAGGCGAGAAGTATGAGACGCCCCATGCGTGCGGGTCTCCGGTTCATGCGCCATCGTCTACCAGGCGCGCGCCAACTCGCGTGCGCCCCCGAGTGCTTCGCGCACCGACCTCGCCCTGGCCTCCGCCGACTGACCGGGTGCCGGCTGCGCACAGGAAGTCGGCGAGTCCGACTTCCTGTGCGCTCGGCCCGGGGCGGCTACTCCGAACGGTCGGAGATGAAGGCCTCGTACTGGGCGGCCGTGAGCAGCTGCTTCAGCTCGTCAGGCCTGGTGGCGGTGAGCTCGACGATCCAGCCGTCGCCGTACGGGTCCGTGTTGATCAGCTCGGGCTCGTCGCTCAGGCTCTCGTTCACCGCGGTGACCGTTCCGGTGAGCGGCATGAAGAGCTCGCTCACCGACTTGACCGACTCCACCGTGCCGAACGCTTCGTCGGATTCGAGCTGCTTTCCCCCGGTGGGGATGTCGACGAAGACGATGTCACCGAGCTGCTTCTGCGCGAAATCGGTGATGCCCACCTGGGCCTTGTCCTTGCCGGTGGTCCGCACCCACTCGTGGTCCTTGGTGTACTTGAGGTCTTTCGGGACGTTGGCCATGGAGATCTCCGCGAGGTCGAGGTGACTGCACTGACGGATCGTCAGTCATGCGGAGGAGCCTGCTACAGGTCCCCGCCCCTCACCGCGAAGCGCACCCGGTCGGGTGAAGGCGGGTGTCAGTTGTGCAGGAAGGACTCCAGCGAGGTGGCCAGCGCCACCGGCGTCTCGTACATCGGGTAGTGGCCGCTGCCGCCGAGCTCCTCCAGTTCGGCGTTGGGGTAGTGGGCGAGCCAGGTGCCGCGCATCACGTCGGCGGTCAGGGCGAGGTCGTGTGCGCCCACGATCACCTTGACGGGGACGGGGTTTCCGCTGATGCGGCGTTCCAGGTCGGCCGTCGCCCAGTCCCGCACGTACCCGCCGAAGGCCTCGGGCGTGGAGAGTCGGAGCGACTGGTCGACCATGCGGTCCAGCCAGACCCGGCCCGCCCGCTGCCCGGTGACCAGGTCGAGGATCGCGTACCGCTTCTCGCGGTCCTCGGCGGCGCCGTAGAACAGCGCCTCGCCGTCCGCGTCCAGCGGGTAGGCCCCGGCGGGGACGGGTGCCAGGCCGACGAGCTTGCGCACCCGCAGCGGCGCCTCGGCCAGCACCTGCTGCGCGGCCTTGCCGCCCATCGAGTGGCCGATCAGCGAGAAGCGGTCCCAGCCGAGTTGGTCGGCCAGGGCGAGCGTGTCGGCGGCGATCTCGGCGAGCGTGTAGGAGCCGGTGACGTCCTTGCGCTCCCCGTAGCCCCGGTAGTCGAGGAACGCGTAGCTGAAGGCCCTGCCGTCGAGGTAGTCGAGGAAGGGCCCCCAGCCCGCGCTGGTGCCGAACCAGTCGTGCAGGACCAGGACGTGGTGGTCGCCGGTGCCGGTCGAGCGGTGAGGGATCGTCATGCCCTCGGTCCTTCCCCGGAAGCCTCCCGCCCGAACGGCCGGTCTCCGGCCCGTACGGCGGCCGGCTACGCCGGGGGTCGTCGGGCGAAGGCCGGGGCGTGTTCGGGGCGGGGGCCGAAGGCGATCAGGCGGGAGATGCCCAGCCGGACCGCCGGGACGTGGCGGACGAGCGCGGCGAATCCCATCGGCGGGCCGGACCGCCGGCCGGTGAGCGCCGGGACGAACATCACGCCGTGCAGAATCCGCTGCAGCCGCTGGATGACCACGGTCGGCATCTGGCGCCGCCGTTGCACCCGGGCGAGTGCGGCGGTGGTCGGGCGGCCGCGCAGCAGCGGTTCGGCGAGCAGGGTGGCGGCCGCGACGGCGTCCTGGATGGCGAGGTTGATGCCCACCCCGCCGGCCGGGGACATCGCGTGGGCGGCGTCGCCGATCAGCAGCAGGCCGTCGGTGTACCAGCGGTCCAGCCGGTTGAGCCGGGCGTCGAGCATGTGGACGTCGTCCATGCCCGCCAACTGGTCGACGCGGTCGGCGTACTGGGGCAGCAGCCGGGCGATCCGCTCGCGGAAGCGTTCCACGCCCTCGGCGCGCAGCTGCGGGTCGGAGCCCTTGGGCTTGAAGTAGGCGATCTGGAAGTAGCCGTCGCGGGCGATGCTGAGGGCCAGTTCGCCGTTGCCGAAGCCGGCGACGAGGCTGGGCGGCGCGGCCTGTTCCTCCGCGTGCCGGGGCAGGCGGAACCACCAGACGTCGAAGGGCACCGGGTACTCCTCGGCCACCAGACCGGCCGCCTTGCGCAGGGTCGAGTGTCGGCCGTCGGTGCCGACGGTGAGGTCGGCGCGGAGCTCGCCCTGCTCGCCGTCCCGGGTGCGGTAGCGCACGCCGGCCACCCGGCCGTTCTCCTGGATCAGCCCGGTGGCCTCGGTGTTCATCCGCAGGGTGAAGGTGGGTTCCTGCCGGGCTTCCTCGACCAGGAAGTTGAGCAGGTCCCACTGCGGCATCATCGCGATGTAGTTGTACGGCGCGGGCAGTCGGTCGTAGGCGCTCAGCGGGACTTGGCCGACGCCGGGAACCGGCACCACCAGGTTGCCGAGCCGGCTCTGCGGCAGCGCGGCGAACTTCCGGCCGAGGCCGAGTTCGTCCATCAATCGCACGGTGGAGGCGTGGACGGTGTCGCCGCGGAAGTCCCGCAGGAAGTCCCCGTGCTTCTCCAGCACGGTCACCTCGACACCCGCCCGGGCCAGCAGCAGGCCCAACATCATTCCGGCCGGTCCGCCCCCGGAGATCACGACGCTCATGGCTCTCTCCCTTGCTGTGCTCGGTTGATCACCTTCCGTGTGGAACTTGCATTTACAGAGTCTCTGGAACTGTCTCAGGTGTCAAGTAGTATGCTGCTTCACATGAAGGATCTGGTGGCGGCCGCCCTCGCGGCGGCGAAGGACCGGGGCCAGGACGTCGCGGACGTTCCGCTGACGGCGATCGCCGCGACGGCCGGAATCTCCCGCAGTACCCTGCTGCGCAGGCTCGGCGGCTGCCGGGCACCGCTGGACGAGGCGGTCCGGCAGGCGGGCGTCGACCCGGGCGGACGGCCGCCGGTACGGGAGCGCGCGATCGCGGCGGCAGCCGGGCTGGTGGCCGAACGCGGCCTGGGCGGGGTCACCCTGGACGCCGTGGCGGACCGCGCCGAGTGCTCGCTGCCCAGCCTGCACACCGTCTTCGAGGGCCGGGACGGCCTGCTCACCGCCGTCTTCCTCCAGTACGGCCCGCTGCCGGACCTGGAAGCGCTCGCCGCGAACCCGCCGGAGTGCCTGGAGGACACCGTCCGGGCACTCCACCGCGCCTTCGCCGCGGCCTTCGACCGCCGGCCCCGGGTCATGCCGGCGGTCTTCGCCGACCTGTTCGCCCGACCGGACGGCCCCGCCTCCCGGATGATGGCGGCCCACCTGCCGCGACTGTTCGACGGCCTCGGCCGGCTGCTGCTGCCGTACATCGAGGCAGGACGGCTGCGTCCGCTGCCGCTCCCGGTGCTGGTCCAACTGCTGTTCGGCCCGCTGGTCAACCACATCCTGCTGCGGCCGGTCCTCGAACCGGCCCTCGGCGCCGGACTGCCCTCGCTGGAGGAGTCCATCGACCTCTTCGCCGAGACCTACCTGCGGGCGGTCGCCCTGCCGTAGCGGCGCCGGGAGACTGCCTGATCCGTTCCTGGGCCCTGGGACGTGTCCCCCGGAAAGCGCCGAGCCCCGGCTCGCCGGGCGGAGCCGGGGAGCCGGGGCTCGGACGGGGGTGGTCAGGCGCTGCGGCGGCGGCGCGCGACGAAGAGCGCGCCGATGCCGCCGACGAGCAGGGCGGCGGCGCCCGCCGCGGTCCTGATGACGCCGTCCGACCCGGTGTGGGCGAGCTGGCCGCCCGCCAGCTGGGCGGCGGTGCCCGTGGTGCCCGTGGTGCCGGTGGTGTCGGTGGTGTCGGTCTCGTCGGCGGTGCCGGTGGTGTAGGTGGTCCGGATGACGGGGCCGGTGTCGACGCCGGAGGTGTCGGCGGTCGCGGCGGTGAGCTGGATCGCGCTGCCCTGCGGGCCCGCGTCGGCGGCGTGGGCGGTGCCCTCGTTGATGAGGGCGGACGGGTTGACGGCGGTCTGGCCGACCTTGGCCTCGGCGGTGTAGGCGAGGCGGACGTGCTTGGTGATGGTCGCGCCTGCCGCGAGGCCGTCGTCGCTGAGGAGGTAGCGGGCGGGGCCGCCGGACTGGGGGCCCGGGGTGCCGGGCACGGTCTCCCAGGCGCCGTCGGCCTTCTGCATCTCCAGGACGCTGTGCGGGTCGACCCACAGGATGGTGGCGAGCTTGCCGAACCGGGAGGCGCTGGGGTTGTCGACGGTGACGTCGAACTCGACCGGGGCGCCGCCGACGACGGCGGTGGTCGGCGCGTTCCTGAGCTGGACGGCCAGCGACTTCACCGCGACGTCCTTGGTGGCCTCGGCGAGCACGGTGTCCTCGGCCGCCGGGTCGACGACGGCGGAGTAGAGCTTGGTCGGCTGGTTGTAGCCGCCCGCGTCGTTGTTGCCCACGGCGGCGAGCCGCAGCTGGACGGTCCTGGTGGCGCCGGCGGGGACGGTCAGGCCGGTGACCTTGCCGCTGAAGTTGAAGGTCTTGTCGCTCTGCTTGAAGGTCAGCTCGACCGGCTTCCAGGTGCCGTCGGCGTCGCGGTACTCGATGGCGAACGCGTCGTGCACCCGGGCGTGCACGTTGCTCACGTTGAGCTTCAGGGTGAACGGGGCCTCGGCGGTGCCCGGGTTGGTGACGGTCTCGGAGAACTCGACGGGCTCGCCGCCGAACCCGATCGGGGACGGCTCCTGGACGGTCAGCGCCGGCTTGGTGGCGACCAGAGCGGCGGTGACGTCGATCGCGACGAACTGGGGGCCGACGATCGCCTGCATGGCCCCGCTGCCCTGGTCGACCATCGCCCACGGGTGGATGTAGACCGTGCCGAGCGGGGCGTCGGCGGTGAACGCGAAGCGGACGTGCCGGGTGTCGCTGCTGCCGGCGGCGATGGTCCTGTCGTCGGTGAGGTGGTACGTGACCCGGTCGGAGCCCGGCTGGCTGCTGGGGGTGCCGGTGATGTTCTCCCAGGTGCCGTCGGCCTTCCGCACCTGGAGCGTGCTGTGCTTGTCCGCCTCCACGACCTTGTCGACGGTGGTGTAGCGCGAGGCGCTGGGGTTGGTCACGGTGACGTCGAACTCGACCGGGGCGCCGCCGGCGACGGCGGTGGTCGGCGCGTCCTTGACCTGCACGGTGAGGGCCTTGGCCGCGACCTGGTCGGTGCTCTCGGCGAGGACGGTGGTGCCGGTCGCGTCGAGGACGGCGGAGCTGAGCGTGACGGTCGAGTCCTGGTTGGACCAGTAGGCGGCGAGCTCGGTGGTGAGGCGCAGCTGGACGGTCCTGGTGGCGCCGGCGGCGACGGTCAGGCCGGGGACGGTGTCGGCGACGGGCTTCCAGGTGCCGTCCGCGTCGCGGTAGTCGACCTTGATGGCGTGCGTCGCGATGGGGCCCGCGCCGCTCGTGCCGATCCTCAGGGTGAACGAGGCCTCGGTGGTGCCGGGGTTCGTGATGGTCTCGGTGAACTCGACCGGCTGTCCGCCGCGGCCGACCGTCGCCGGCGCGTTGACCTTCAACGACGGCTTGTCGGCCGTGGCCGGCGCGGCGGGGGCGGTCGCGGCGGCCGGTGCCTGGGAGGCGTACGCGGCGGGGGAGGACAGCACCGCGCCGGTGGCCAGCAGCACGCCGAGGGTGGCGGCGGTGAGGACGGTGGAGCGGGAACGACGGGCGCGGACAGCAGGCAAGGAAATACCCCCCGGGGTGTTCTGCCGTCGGTATTTCAGCCGCCGGCCGGTACATGTGGTGGAAGTCGGACCCGAAGTTCGAGGGCGTCGCCCCCAGCGCCTCTCGCGGTCCGGGTTCGGCGGGCTTCCCCGCCTCTCACTGACATAGACGTGCGGCGGCCGCTGGGGTTGCAGCTGATCCAGAAGTTTTTTCGAAAATCTCTGAGACCGTCCTGACCTGCGGTTCTTCTCCCCAGCTCCCGCCGGTCTCAGTGCAGCGCGAGCTCGTCGCCCACGCTCAGCCGCCCGGGGGCGGCGACCTCGGCGAGGGCGTCGAGCCGGCCGTCGTGGGCGTGCACGATCGCCTTGAGGATCTCGGGGGCGTGCGGCAGCCCCGGCTGCGGGGCGCCGGTCATCGCGCAGCGCTCGCTGGAGCGGACGAAGGCGAGGCGGGCGCCGGTGCCGCCGTGGCCCTCCCGGCCGAACCAGCGGTCCTCGACGAAGGGCGGGGTGCCCGGGGGCGTCCGCAGCAGGATGTTGGGGCGGAACCGGCGCTCGTCGACCACCGTGAAGGGGGCGGCCTCGCGGACCCAGTCCAGGGTGGCGGTGGTGAGCACGCTGACCGGCAGCTGGTCGAAGTGGGAGACGGCGTCCTCGCGGGCGAGTTCGACGTCCTCGCGCTGGAGGTAGGCGCGCAGGAACGCGGCCGGGTCGGCGACCGGGCGGCCGAGCGGGTCGAACAGTTCGGGGCCGTCGATCCGGTGGCCGAGGCGGGCGGAGAGGCGGAGCAGGCCGTCCATCCGGCGGAAGCGGCGGGTGTTCTTGCCCGAGCCGAGCTTGCCGTCCGCGTCGCGGACGGCGTAGAGGCGGTCGCCGGCCAGGCCGCGCTCGTCCACCTCGACGAAGTCGAGCCGTTCGCCGCCGGTGGACTTCACGGGGTAGCGCCAGAGTCGCTCGATCACTCCGATGATCTCTGCCATGGGCGGACAGCGTAGCGGCGGCGCCGGGGGATGGTCTAGACCAAGTCCCGTGCGGCGACTGGCCGGAACGGCCCAGGGCGTGTCTTCAAACCCCCGTCGGCGCGCGGGCGGGGGTTTGAAGACAGGTCCTAGCCCAGCCGTGCCACCGCCCGGACCGGCGCACCGTCCGCCGCCGCCAGCCGCAGCGGGAACAGTGACACCTCGACCGGCCGCCCGGCCTCCTGGGCGTCCAGCAGCGCCCGCAGATCGGTCAGGTTCTCGGCGATCACCCCGCCGCCGGGCGCCCCCAGCAGCACCCGGTGCGCGGCGAGGGTCGGCTCGTCGGCGCCGGGCTGGTCGTGCTCGTCGGTGAGGTCCGCGAGCAGCGCGGCGACCGCCGGGTCGCCCGGGCCCGGGTCGGGGGTGGGGTCGACGCTCAGCGCGTCCACCCCGACGGTCCGCACCCCGGCGGCGACGATCGCCTCGGCGGCGTCCGCGGTCAGGCTGGGGTGCGCGAGGTAGGCGTCGGTGCCCCAGTGCCGGGCCCAGCCGGTGGCGAGCAGCAGGACGGACCCCTCGCCGACGCGCGCCAGGGCGGGCGCGAGCAGCTCGGGGGTGACGGCGGCCCGGGGCTCCAGCCCGCGCAGGTCGGCGAGCACCGCGGGCCCGGTGAACCGCTCCAGCGGCAGCCCGTCCAGGGTCGGCCAGGTGACGTCCACGTGGTACGGCGCGTCCACGTGCGTCCCGGACTGCGAGCCGAGGTGCAGGGCCAGCACGTTCACCCCGGCGGTGGCGGTGGTGAGAGCGGGCTCCAACAGGACGGCCGGATCGCCGGGGTAGACCGGCATCGCGGTGGTCACCTGATGGGTGAGGTCGACGAGGGTCGCTGCCATGCCCCCATCCTTCCAGGGGAGCCCGCGGATGAGGCCCGACCGGGTGAGTCCGGATAGAAATGGGACATGGGAACAGTCAAGCGTCAGCCGTGGGTGGTCGGGGTCTCTGGTGCGTCGGGGACGCCGTACGCCGCCTCGGCGATCCGGGCGCTGCTCGCCGCCGGGGAGCCGGTGGACCTGATCGTCAGCCGAGCCGCCCGGCTCACCATCCTCGACGAGACCGGCATCTCCTTCCGGGACGCCCACTGGCGCGCCGACCTGGCCGCCTGGCTGGGCTCCGACGAGGGCCTGGACGACGTCCGCTACTGGCCCGCCGGGGACTTCGCGGCCGGCCCGTCCAGCGGCTCGTACCCGGCCAAGGGCATGCTGGTGGTGCCCGCGACCACCGGCGCGGTGGCCGGGATCGCGCTCGGCCTGAGCAAGGACCTGCTGCAGCGGGTCGCCAGCGTCACCCTCAAGGAGCGCCGCCCGCTGGTCGTGTGCGTGCGCGAGACGCCACTCAACGGGGTGACGTTGAAGCACCTGGTGGAGCTCGACGCGCAGGGCGCCGTCGTCCTCCCCGCCTCGCCCGGTTTCTACGCCGGCGGCTCGACCGTGCGGGAACTCGTCGACTTCGTGGCCGGCCGGGTGCTGGACGCGGTCGGCGTCCCGCATTCCCTGTACCTGCGCTGGGAAGGGGAGTTGGGGGCGGCGGCCCGCCGGGCCGACGAGAACGGCAGCGTGTCGACTGAGGGGGAGTGAGGAGGCCGGGGGCGGGAGAGTATCTTCTCTGCGATATCCGGGTTGTTCCGCGCATGGCGCCTTGGAATCCGGATAATGATCTGTGGGTCTGGTGAGGTTCGGAAGGACGCGGACGGTATATGGACACGGTGGACAGACAGCTCATCCAGGCGCTCCGGGAGAACGGCCGCGCGTCCTACGCCGAGCTGGGCCGGCTGGTCGGACTCTCCGGCCCGAGCGTCACGGACCGGATCAACCGACTGGAGCAGGCCGGCGTCATCACCGGCTACCGCGCGACGGTCAATCCGGCCTCGCTCGGCTTCGGCGTCACGGCCCTGATCGGCCTTCAGCTGACCGACGCCGCCGATCACGAGGACGTCGCGCACCGGCTCAAGGACCTCAACGAGGTCGAGGACTGCTGGTTCATCGCGGGTGACGACTCCTACATGCTCAAGGTCCGGGTGGCCGACGTGGCGGGCCTGGAGTCGG
Organism: Kitasatospora sp. NPDC088779; assembly: GCF_040685395.1. Lineage (NCBI taxonomy): Bacteria > Bacillati > Actinomycetota > Actinomycetes > Kitasatosporales > Streptomycetaceae > Kitasatospora > Kitasatospora sp. NPDC088779. The sequence continues at coordinate 28,816 of NZ_JBFBHW010000014.1, forward strand.
TGGTCAAGCGGATCTCGGGCACGAAAGGCGTGGCCCGCACCCGCACCACCGTCGTACTCTCCACGAAGTGGGAGAACCGGGTGAGCGAACTCCCTCCCGAAGGAGAGTGACGGATGGCACTGGTCGGTCTGGAGGAACTGCGCGCCGCTCGGCAGCGGATCGCGGGGGTGGCCGTGCGCACCCCGCTGGTTCCCGCCCCGTGGGCGGACGAGGGGGAGCGCCGGCTCTGGCTGAAGCCCGAGAACCTCCAGCCGACCGGGGCCTTCAAGACCCGCGGCGCCTACAACCGGCTGGCCGCGCTCACCGAGGCCGAGCGGGCCCGCGGCGTGGTCGCCCAGTCGAGCGGCAACCACGCGCAGGCGGTGGCGTACGCGGCGGCGCTGCTCGGCATCAAGGCCGTGATCGTGATGCCGGACACCTCGCCGGCGGTGAAGGTGGAGTCCACCCGGGGGTTCGGCGCCGAGGTGGTCCTGGTGTCGCCGGAGGAGCGGGACACCCTGCCCGCCGAGCTGGCCGAGCGGCACGGCTACGTCTGGGTGCCGCCGTACGACGACCCGTTCATCATCGCGGGCCAGGGCACGGTCGGCCTGGAGATCGCCGAGGACGCCCCGGCCGGGCTGGACACCGTCCTGGTGCCGGTCAGCGGCGGCGGCCTGATCTCCGGGACGGCGGCCGCGCTCAAGCTCACCCGCCCGGGCATCCGGGTGATCGGTGTGGAACCGGAGCTGGCCGCCGACGCCCAGGCCAGCTTCCGGGCCGGCCGCCGGCTGGCCTGGCCGGTCGCCGACACCTACCGGACCATCGCGGACGGCCTGCGCACCCCGTCGGTCGGCGAGCTGCCCTTCGAGCACCTGACCGCGTACGTGGACGACATCGTCACCGTCACCGAGGACGAGATCCGCGCCACCGTCGCCCTGCTGGCCCGTCGCGGCCGGCTGGTCGCCGAGCCCTCCGGCGCGGTGGCCCCGGCGGCCTACTTCCACCGCGCCGCCGAGGCCGGGGGCCGGGCGGTCGCGGCCGTGGTCAGTGGTGGCAACATCGACCCTGCGCTGCTCGCTGAGCTGCTGTCGGACCGTCCCGAGCCGAAGGGCGCGCCGGTGCCGAAAGCGACGAGCGACTAGCGCCGGAGGAGCGCCGGAGCGAGGAGCGTCGGCACCGGGTCGGAGCGGCCCGGAGGCGAGCGGACGAGTGACGTAGTCTCGGTCCGGCAAGGAATCGAAGTCGGAGGAGGCGGGGCACCGCATGGACGCAGGGCTGAAGCGCGAGCTGGAGGCGAAGGTCTACGCGGGTGAGCGGCTGACCCGCGAGGACGGGATCGCGCTCTACGAGAGCGACGACCTGGCCTGGCTGGGCGGTCTGGCCCACCACGTGCGGACGCGGAAGAACGGCGACGTCGTCCACTTCAACGTCAACCGCCACCTCAACATGACCAACGTGTGCAGCGCGTCCTGCGCGTACTGCTCGTTCCAGCGCAAGCCGGGCGAGAAGGACGCCTACACGATGCGCATCGAGGAGGCCGTCCGGCTCGCCAAGGCGATGGAGGTCGACTCCCTCACCGAGCTGCACATCGTCAACGGCCTGCACCCGACCCTGCCCTGGCGCTACTACCCGCGCTCGCTGCGGGAGCTCAAGGCGGCCCTGCCGAACGTCTCGCTGAAGGCCTTCACCGCCACCGAGATCCACTGGTTCGAGAAGATCAGCGGCCTGCCCGCCGACGAGATCCTGGACGAGCTGATCGACGCCGGCCTGGAGTCGCTGACCGGCGGCGGCGCGGAGATCTTCGACTGGGAGGTCCGCCAGCACATCGTCGACCACGACACCCACTGGGAGGACTGGTCGCGGATCCACCGCCTCGCCCACAGCAAGGGCCTCAAGACGCCGGCCACCATGCTGTACGGCCACATCGAGGAGCCCCGCCACCGGGTGGACCACGTGCTGCGGCTGCGCGAGCTGCAGGACGAGACCGGCGGCTTCCAGGTCTTCATCCCGCTGCGCTACCAGCACGACTTCCACGACTCCAAGGACGGCGTCGTGCGCAACAAGCTGATGGCCCGCACCGAGATGGCCACCGGCGCCGAGGCGCTGAAGACCTTCGCGGTCTCCCGGCTGCTCTTCGACAACGTCCCGCACGTCAAGGTCTTCTGGGTGATGCACGGCGTCACCACCGCCCAGCTGGCGCTCAGCCACGGCGCGGACGACATGGACGGCTCGGTGGTCGAGTACAAGATCACCCACGACGCGGACAACTTCGGCACCCCGAACAAGCTGGGCCGCGACGACCTGCTCGACCTGATCCGCGACGCCGGTTTCCGCCCGGTCGAGCGCAACACCCGCTACGAGATCATCCGCGAGTACGAGGGCCCGGACCTGGGGCGCCGTGAGGCCCCGCAGGCGATGCGCCTCTGACCGTCGACCTCCCCGCCGCCCGGGCCCCGGCCCGGGCGGCGGCGTTTCTTCACCGCCCCCGCACCTGCCCCGGGTTTACCAACCGGTACACCGTTTGGCAGGATCGGCGGTATGTCCGGTTCTCATCGCGCCACCACGTACCCGTCGTACGAGCCGATACCAGAGCCGGTGTACGGGGTGCCGCAGCAGCCGTACGGGGCGGGTGAGCCGTACCAGCAGCCCGTCCGGCAGGACCACTACGGCGAGTACGGGCAGCTCCCGCAGGCCCCTGACGGGTACTTCGAGGCGTACGAGCAGCCGTTCCAGCCGTCCCAGCCGTACGCCGCCGGGCCCGACCCGCTCGTCGCCCCCGAGCCGGTGTACGCCCCCGGGCCGGCGTACGACGTCGAACCGGTGTACGCCCCCGAGTCGGTGTACGACGCCGAACCGGTGTACGCGTTCGAGCCGGAGCCCGTCCGGCAGCCCACGCCCCCGCCCGTGGGCGCCCGGGCGGCCGCCCGGGGTCACCGCCGGAAGGCGAAGAAGAAGCGCCACGGCAAGGCGGTGATGGCCGGCACCGCGCTGCTGGTCGCGGCCACCGCCGGCTGGTACACCGTCGGCCAGGACGACGCCAAGCCCGTCGCCGCGACCGCCGACGGCCCCGGCCCGGAGGGCGTCAGCACGCCCGACCAGCCGGCTCCCGCCGCCCGGGCCGCCGCCGACCGGCAGACCCAGCCCCCGGCCGCCGACCGCAGCCAGGTCCGTTCGGACGGCTCGGTCGCCGCGATACCCGGCCTCGGCGCCGACTTCGTCGCGAAGATCCCCGCCGAGACCACCCAGGTGGTGCTCGCCTCCGGCCAGGACAAGAACGGCAACAAGAACGCCGTCACCCTGTGGACCCGCACCCCCGAGGGCCGCTGGCTGGCCGGCGAGACCTGGCAGGGCCACAACGGCAACAACGGCTGGACCGCCGACCACAACGAGGGCGACCTGCGCAGCCCGATCGGCGTCTTCGCGCTCACCGACGCGGGCGGCCGCAAGGCCGACCCGGGCAGCAAGCTCCCGTACGACAAGGACCCGAGCTTCGTGGTCTCCGGGACGGGCTTCTTCGGCGACCAGCTGGCCGGCTCCTTCGACTACGTGGTCGCGATCAACTACAACCGGGTGCCCGGAAACTCCCCGCTGGACCCGCGCCGCCCGATGGGGGCGAAGAAGGGCGGCGGGATCTGGATCCACGTCGACCACGACGGCCCCACCCACGGCTGCGTCTCGATCCCCGAGGACAAGATGGCCGAGCTGATCCGCACCCTGGACCCGGCGGCCCACCCGGTCATCGTGATGGGCGACGCCACCTCGCTCTCCGTCTGACCCCGGCGTTCCGGCCCCGGCCCGGCCCCGGCCACGGCCCGACACCGGCGTTCCGGCGGTGTCCGCGCGGCGTTCCGGGCGGTGCGGGGCCCGTCACCGGCGGCGGTGCCCGCCCCCTCGTCCGCCTCGGCGTCGACCCCGGCGCGTCCGGAGGCCAGTCGCCGCAACGCCCCTTGTGGGGCTCCTACAGATCGCGGGGGCGGATCCTGTAGCCGGGCGCGCCCCGCTGACCAGTGGGTAACCCGGTTCCATGGCACTATGAGCGGTTCGCGCATTGTGGCACTCGGCCACTACCAGCCCCCCAAGGTCCTCTCCAACGACGACCTGGAGGCGCTCGTCGACACCAACGACGAGTGGATCCGTAGCCGGGTGGGTGTCAGAACCCGGCACATCGCCGAGGGCGAGACCCTGGTCGACCTCGCCACCGAGGCCGCGCAGAAGGCGCTCGCCAAGAGCGGCCGGACGGCCGACGAGATCGACCTGATCGTGGTCGCCACCTGCACCGCGGTCGAGCGCAGCCCCAACACCGCCGCCGCCGTAGCCGCCCGGCTCGGCGTCCGGGCGCCCGCCGCGTACGACATCAACACGGTCTGCTCCGGCTTCTCGTACGCCCTGGCCACCGCCGACCACGCGATCCGGGCCGGCGCGGCCCGCCGCGCGCTGGTGATCGGCGCCGAGCGGATGTCCGACACGCTGGACTGGACCGACCGCACCACCTGCGTGATCTTCGGCGACGGCGCCGGCGCCGCGGTGGTCGAGGCCCAGGAGGACGGTGCCGAGCCCGGCATCGGCCCGGTGGTCTGGGGCTCCGAGCCGGAGAAGGGCGACGCCGTGGTGATCACCGGCTGGGACCCGGTGATCAGCCAGCAGGGCCAGTCGGTGTTCCGCTGGGCCACCACCCAGCTCGCCCCGCTGGCGCGCCGGGCCTGCGAGCAGGCCGGGATCGACCCGTCGGAGCTGAAGGGCTTCGTGCCGCACCAGGCCAACCTGCGGATCATCGACTCGATCGCCGCCAAGTTGGGCCTCACCGACGCGGTGGTGGCCCGGGACGTGGTCGACTCCGGCAACACCTCGGCCGCCTCGATCCCGCTGGCCTTCTCCAAGCTGGTCGAACGCGGCGAGCTGTCCCCGGGCGACCCGGTCCTGCTCTTCGGCTTCGGCGGCGGGCTCGCCTACGCCGGCCAGGTGGTCCGCTGCCCCTGACGGCGCGGAGCCGGGCGTCCGAGGGCCCCTGAGGGGCCGCAACGCGAACATGCCGGTGGGCGGGCACCCTGTGTGAGGGGTGCCCGCCCACCGGCATGTCTGGCGCGCGTGCGGTACGTCGGCGGACCTCCCCCGAGGACACGGCCGCCGTCCGTCGTACCCCGGACAGGAGGCCGGGGCTGCGCGCGGAGCGGATGGTCGGTTGAGCGGATGGTCTACTTGGGCGGCTTCTTGCCGGTGACGCCCAGGTACACCAGGGGAGCGAGGTTGGGCTTGAGGTCCTTGACCTTGACGCCCCAGGAGGTGAAGGCCTTCTGGTGCTCGGCCGCCGAGGCGAGCAGCGAGACCAGGGCCCCGGCGACGGCGTTCGGGTCGAGCGACTTGTCGGCCTGGCCCTTCGCCTGGAGTTCCTTGACGGCCTCCGCGAGCGGCTTGGCGACCGCGTTGAGGACCGTCATGCGGATCTTGAAGAACCGCTTGTCCCCTTCGGCGGCACCGAGCGTGACCACTCGGAGAATGGCGTCGTTCTTGCGCCAGAAGGCGAGGAATCCGTCGACCAGTTCTTCCGAAGTGGTCGGACCGGACTTCCCTGCCCAGGACTTTCCGGCCACCAGCTCTTTGAGGGTGTCGGCGTCCTTGGCCATTTCCTCGGCGATTTCGAGGACAGCGCCCTCGACATCCGGGAAGTACTGGTAGAAGGTCGCGGGGGAGGTACCCGCCATACGGGCGACGTCGATGACCTTGACGTCCCGGTACGGCGACGTGCTGAGCATCTCGCGGAGGCAGTCGAGCAGCTTCTGCCGCGTTTCCTGTCCGCGTCGCCCGGCGACGCGACCGTCGACGGTGCGAACTTGTCCTGTCATGCCGTCAGCTTACCGTGGCACGATCTTGGCGCGATTCGGTGATGCGACTATTACTCCGCACGGGGGGTTGCTATAGGGGCATGAACCACTTCGGACGGATATTCACCGCGCTCCGCAGGTGTCGTTGAAGCCCCCCCGTGTGCCTTTGACCCCACAGCGTGACGGCGAGTCCGCTGAGGGGTGGTCGAGTGACAGAGCGTGACGATCGGCGGCGTCGGAAGATCGGCGCCGAAGTGGAGGGTCCGGGCGTCCGGGTGCAAACCGCGGCCGGAACGGGCGTCAGAATCCGGCCGTTCCGTCATCACCGGCCGGACGGCGGCGCTCCCGGGGCCGCCGTCGGCTCTGGGCGGGGGAGGTTGGAGATGGGCCGGGCGGCATTGGAGAATCGGGTCCGGCACCACGCGGCGGGTGCGGAAAACGGGGAGGTGGCAGCGGAGTGGACCAGCTGACGGCGCACGATCCGAGGCGGATCGGGCCCTTCGAGGTGCTGGGGCGGCTCGGCGCGGGTGGGATGGGGCTGGTCTACCTGGCGCGCTCCGCCTCCGGCCGGCGGGTGGCCATCAAGACCGTCCGGGCGGAACTGGCCGAGGACGAGCTGTTCCGCGTCCGCTTCGCCCGCGAGATCGAGGCGGCCAAGACGGTCGGCGGTTTCTACACCGCGGCCGTGGTGGACGCCGACGCGGACGCCCGGGTGCCCTGGCTGGCCACCGCGTACATCCCGGCCCCCTCCCTGGAGGACCTGGTCGAGGAGTGCGGTCCGCTGCCGGTGGACGCCACCCGCTGGCTGATCGCGGGCATCGCCGAGGCGCTGCAGTCCATCCACGCGGCCGGGCTGATCCACCGGGACCTCAAGCCCTCCAACGTGCTGGTGGTCGAGGACGGCCCGAAGGTGATCGACTTCGGCATCGCCTCCGGCGTCTCCAGCACCCGGCTCACCATGACCAACGTCGCGGTCGGCACCCCCGCCTACATGTCCCCCGAGCAGGCCAAGGACAGCCGTAACGTCCGGGGCGCCAGCGACGTCTTCTCGCTCGGCTCGCTGATGGTGTTCTGCGCGACCGGGCACCCGCCCTTCGGCGGCTCCAACCCGGTCGAGACGGTGTTCCAGCTGCTGCGCGAGGAGCCGGACCTGTCCGGGATGCCGCGCGAGCTGATGGACCTGGTCCGCGCCTGCATGCGGCCCTCGCCCGAGCACCGGCCCAGCCCGGCGCAGATCCAGGCCGAACTGGCCCCGCACCTGTTCTCCCGGGACGACGCCGCCGGCGAGGTCGGCGACTGGCTCCCCGTGAACGCGCTGGAGCTGATCGAGCGCAAGCGTGGCCGCCGCCCGAGCGTGCCGCCCCGGGCCGTCCAGCTACCGGCCGGCGCGCCGCCGCCCCCGGCCGGGCCGCCGCAGGCCGGCCCGCTCCAGCCCCACCAGCCGCCGCAGCCGCACCAGCCGGTCCCGGTGCAGCGCCCCGGCCTGGACGACCCGCGCACCCGCCCGGGCGGGGGGCACGCGCCGCCGCCGTCCGGGCCGGTGCACACGGGGCCGCGGCGGGGCCCGGTGTCCGACGGCGAGATCCCGACCGCGAAGATCGCCTCCCCCAACAAGCACCGTGCGCCGGGCGGCGGCGGGGCCGTCGAGGTGCGGCTGTCCGGAGCCTCGGTGCGGATAGGCCCCGGGCCGCGGGCCGAGCACGAGCAGACCGGCCCGGGCACCGCCCCGGCCGAGACCGACTGGGTCCGCCGGGTCACCCCGCCGCCGGTGCCGGCCGCCCGCTGGCGCCCCTGGCGGTTCCGGATGTCCAACGACGTCTGGGGCACCCCCGTGGTCGCCGACGGCACGCTCTTCGTCTCCAGCTTCGAGGTGCACGCGCTGGACATCGCCTCCGGCGAGCGGCGCTACAAGACCCGGGACGTCGCCTGGGCGCTCGCGGTGGACGCCGGCCGGGTGCACGCGGCCGACGGCCCGCACCTGTACACCGTGGACGTCGCGGACGGCACCGAGCGCTGGCGCACCTCACTGGACGGCTGGGTCTACTCGCTCTCCGCCGCCGACGGGGTGCTGTGCTGCGGCGTCCGCGGCGGCGGCGTCCAGCTGCGCTCGGCCGCCAGCGGCGCCGAGCTGTGGCGGGCCGACGACGCCCAGCAGGACTACGAGAACCCGCAGTCCGGACCGGTCCTGGTGGCCGGCGCGGCCTACTACTACGGGGCCGGGCGGCTGCGCTGCGTCGACCCGCACGGCGCCGGCCTGCGCTGGTCCTTCCCGGTCGGCGAGGACGTGCCCTCGCACCCGGTCGAGCGCGGCGGCGTGCTGTACGTGACGGCCGGCTCCAGGGTGTACGCGCTGGACGCGGCCAGCGGGGCCGAGCGCTGGCGCTTCGAGGCCCCGGTGGTGCTGTTCACCCCGCCCGCGCTGGACGCCGACGCGGTCTACGTGGCCGACTACCTCGGGACGGTGTACGCGTTGGACGCGGCCACCGGCCGGGACCGCTGGCGCGGGGTCACCGGCAACCGCCAGGGCGCCGAGCCGGTGGTGGTCGGGGACGGCATGGTGCTGGTCGGCAGCGGCGGGGTGCTGTACGCCTTCGAGGCGGCGAGCGGCCGGGAGCGCTGGCGCTACACGGCGCGCGGCGAGATCGTCGGCTCCCCGGCGGTGGCCGACGGCCTGGTGCACCTGGGCAGCCGGGACCACTCGCTGCACACCCTGGACCTGGCGAGCGGTCAGCTGCGCTGGGAGCTCGGCACCAAGGGCGAGCTGACCGGCTCGCCGGTCGCGGTCGGCGGCCGGGTCTTCGTCGGCTCCAAGGACCGCTGCGTGTACGCGCTGGACGCCTTCTACGGCACGGCCGTCCCGGCGCGCTGAACCGGCGCGGCGGCGGGGCGGGCACCCCGCCGCCGTCGGACGCGTCCGGTCAGGCCTTGCGGGCCCCGGGGTGGCGGCTGCACCAGCCGTCCCACGCGGAGGCCACCATCTCCGCCACGTCGTGGCGGGCGCCCCAGCCCAGCTCGCGGCGGATCAGGTCGGCCGAGGCCACCACCCGCGCGGGGTCGCCGGCGCGGCGCGGGGTCACCTCGGGGGTGGTGTCGTAACCGGTGACCTTGCCGATCACCTCCAGCATCTCCTTGACGCTGACGCCCTCGCCGCGGCCGATGTTGAGCACCAGCGAGGTCTCGCCGGCCGGGTCGGCGGCCAGCCGCTTGGCGGCGGCGACGTGGGCCGAGGCGATGTCGGAGACGTGGATGAAGTCGCGGACGCAGCTGCCGTCCTGGGTCGGGTAGTCGTCGCCGAAGACCCGCGGGGCCTCGCCGGCGGTGAGCCGCTCGAAGACCATCGGGATCAGGTTGAAGACCCCGGTGTCGGACAGCTCGGGGGAGGCGGCGCCGGCCACGTTGAAGTAGCGCAGCGCCACGGTGGAGATGCCGTGGGCCTTCCCGGCCGCGGCGACCAGCCACTCGCCGGCCAGCTTGGTCTCGCCGTACGGGCTCATCGGGGCGCACGGGGTCGACTCGGTGACCAGGTCGACGTCCGGCATGCCGTAGACGGCGGCGGAGGAGGAGAAGAGGAAGCGCTTGACCCCGCCCTCGGCGGCGGCCTCCAGGACGGTCTGCAGGCCGATCATGTTCTCCCGGTAGTAGAAGAACGGCTGCTCGACGGACTCGCCGACCTGCTTCTTGGCGGCGAAGTGCAGGATGCCCTCGATCGCGTGCTCGCGGATGGCGGCGTCCAGGACGGCCCGGTCCAGGGTGGAGCCCTCGACCAGGGCGACGCCCTCCGGCAGGCGGGAGGCGTCGCCGGTGCTGAGGTCGTCCAGGACGGCGACGCGCTCACCGGCGTCGAGCAGCTGGCGGACGACGTGCCCGCCGATGTATCCGGCACCGCCGGTGATCAACCAAGTCATGGGCCGATTCTAGGGTGTTCGGGTTTCCGTGGTGAGTGCCGGGCGAGTCGAGCCGTCAAATCGGACAAATCGGTGAAATGCTGACAAAGATTTCCGTGCTCCCAGCGTGGTGACGAATCGGAGGCAGCCAGGTGAGCCGAAAGAAGGAACACGCCCGCCCCCTGCCGGCCGGGCCCCGGCCGACCGGACCCAGGACGGTCCACGGCCGGCTGCTCGTACCCGGCGCGGTGGCCGTACTGACCGCGCTGGCGCTGGCCGGGTGCAGCAGCGGCTCCTCCACGTCCGCCTCGTCGGCCGCGGGCTCCCCGTCGGGCTCCGGCTCGGCCAGGCCGGCCTCGTCGGCCCCCGCGCGGTCGGCCGACGGGAACCAGTTGCAGGACGACTACCAGCGGGTCATCGCCGACGTGCTGCCCTCGGTGGTGCAGATCACCACCGGCGACAGCCTCGGCTCCGGGATCGTCTACGACGACAAGGGCGACATCGTCACCAACGCCCACGTGGTGGGCACCGCGACCACCTTCACCGTCACCCTCGCCAACAGCACCAGGTCGCTGGACGCCACCCTGGTCGGCAGCTACCCCGACACCGACCTCGCGGTGATCAAGCTGAGCAGCCCGCCGAGCGGCCTCAAGCCGGCCGCCTTCGGTGACTCCGGCAAGGTCCAGCTCGGCCAGATCACCCTGGCCATGGGCAGCCCGCTCGGCCTCTCCAGCAGCGTCACCCAGGGCATCGTCTCGGCCACCGGACGGACCGTCTCCGAGCCCAGGGGCGGCGGCTCGCCCGGCGCCACCATCGGCAACATGGTGCAGACCTCGGCCGCGATCAACCCGGGCAACAGCGGCGGCGCGCTGGTCAACCTGGACAGCCAGGTGATCGGCATCAACACGCTCGCGGCGACGGAGCCCGAGGCCAACGGCGCGGCCGCGCCCGGCATCGGCTTCGCCATCCCGGCGTCCACCATCACCAACATCACCGACCAGCTGATCAAGCAGGGCAAGGTCACCAACTCCGGCCGGGCCGCGCTCGGCATCACCGCCCGGACCAGCTTCAACCAGCAGTTCAAGCCTGCCGGCGCGGTCATCGTGGCGGTCACCGCGGGAGGCCCGGCCGCCTCGGCGGGGATGCAGGCCGGCGACGTGATCACCAAGATCGGGGACGCCGCGGTCGACTCGCTGAACGCGCTCACCACCGCGCTCGCCTCGCTCACCCCGGGCGACAAGGCCACCGTCGCCTACACCAGGGACGGCAGCAGCCAGACCGCCGACGTCACCCTCGGCACCCTGGAGACCCCCTAGGGGCCCGTCCGGCCGGGCCGCACGCCGCGCAAGGGCTCCGCGGACCGGCCGCCCCACCGGACCGGCGCCGGGACCTCGTCACTGCCTCGACGAGGTCCCGGCGCCGTGCCGCGCTCCGGTTCAGCGGCGGGCGGTGCGGGTGCGCCAGGGAAGTTCGACGGTGATGCTGCTCGGGCCGCCCTCCGGGCTCTGCACCAGGAGCACGCCGTCCACCGCGCGGATCCGCTCGGTCAGCCCGGCCAGGCCGCTGCCCGGGTAGGGCGCGGCGCCGCCCTTGCCGTCGTCCTGGACCAGCACCATCAGCTGGTTGTCGGAGCGCCAGACGTCGACCGAGGCGGTGCGGGCCCCGGCGTGCTTGGAGACGTTGGTCAGCAGCTCGCTGACGGTGAAGTACGCGATGCCCTCGACCGCCGAGTCCGGGCGCTCGGCCTGGCCGTCCGGCCCCTTCAGGTCGACGTTCACCTTGACCCCGCCGGGGACGGTGCAGCGGGCGGCGACCGCGGACAGGGCCGCGTCCAGGCCGCGGTCGGTGAGCACCGCCGGGTGGATGCCCCGGGCCAGGTCGCGCAGCTCCTGGAGGGCCAGCTTCACCTCGCCGTGCGCGTTGTCGACCATCTTCGTGGCGGCCGCCACGTCGTCCTCGGTCTCGACCTCGCGCAGCCGCTCCTTGGCCATGCCCAGGTCCATGGCCAGCGCGACCAGGCGGGCCTGGGCGCCGTCGTGCAGGTCGCGCTCGATCCGGCGCAGGTCGGCGGCGGCGGTGTCGACCACCGTGCCTCGGTCGTCCTCCAGCTCGCGCACCCGCTCGGCCAGGGCGCCCGGGAAGAGTAGCGACTCGATCAGGATCCGGTCGATCGCCGCCAGCGCCCGGATCACCCAGGGCAGCACCGGCCACATCACGGTGACCGCGACCAGGGTCACCGTGAAGCTCAGGATGCCCCAGGGCAGCATCAGCACGTTGTAGAGCGCCGAGCGCCAGTTCAGCAGGTCGGTCAGGTGGGCGATGGTGAAGCCCACCACCCCCGGCCGGCGCGGCTGCACCGGCTCCGGCTCGTGGATCGCGGAGTCGTACGCCGCCCGGGCCCGCCGGCGGCCCAGCCCGCCCAGGGCGCGGGAGACGGCCAGCCCGCCGGCCAGCAGCGGCAGGCCGACCACGGTGATCGACATCCCCAGCCCGGCCGTGAGCGTGATGGCGGTGAGCGCGAAGCCGGCGACGCCGAGCGGCAGGTTGAGCAGCAGCTGGCCGACCTGCCGCCACATCCGCGCACCGTACAGCGGCGAGCGGCCCATCTGAGCGTCCTGCTCCTTGATGGCGTCCACGGTGCGGCGGTGCAGCGGCTTCATCTGGATCTACCGTCCCTCTTGGTCGAGCTGGTGGACCAAGCTTCCCGAACCCGGGGCGGAAGATGCCATGGGGGTGATACATCTTCCGGGACGGGGGTTATCCCTACCCCCGTCCTGGTCGTCGGGCCACTGCCCGGTGCTCGCGGGAGTGTCCACCGGACGTCTTGCGGAGCGGGCAGGGTTCGGGCGGAGCGGAGCCGTCCCCTTAGACTCACGCATTGGCCATGATTATGACCGTGCGAGGAAACGTCGTAGAACTGCCTTGAGGGGCTGTTCACGGCCGAGGTGGAGGGCGAAGGCATGGAGGGGCAGCATGCGGCTGCCGTCGCGGCCGACCCGGCGGTCGGCGGCGGCTACTTCGACGCGTACGCCGCGATGGGCCTGCTGGCCGTCGTCGGGGTGCTCTTCGTCGCCGTGGCGTTCACGGCCAACCGACTGCTGCGGCCGGTGGTCTACTCGCCCGAGAAACTCCTCGCCTACGAGTGCGGGGTGGACCCGGTGGGCGAGGACTGGGCGCACACCCAGATCCGCTACTACGTGTACGCCTTCCTGTACGTGATCTTCGCGGTCGACGCGATCTACCTGTTCCCGTGGGCGACGGTCTTCGCCACCGCCGGGTACGGCGCCGGAACGCTGATCGAGATGTTCCTCTTCATCGGCTTCCTCGCGGTCGGCCTGCTCTACGCCTGGAAGAAGGGCGTTCTGGAATGGACGTGACGCACACCCACTCGCACGGCGCCCAGGGCGGCCCGGTCCCGCTCGGCCTCCCGGACCCGTCGCGCCCCGGCGCCGTCGAGCGCCGTGGCATCGGCCCGCTGGCCCGGCTCGCGCCCGACCCGGTCAAGGTCGTGCTCAACTGGGGCCGCCGCTACAGCCTCTGGTGCTTCAACTTCGGCCTGGCCTGTTGCGCGATCGAGTTCATCGCCGCGTCCATGGCCAAACACGACTTCATCCGGATGGGTGTCATTCCGTTCGCGCCCGGACCCCGTCAGGCCGACCTGATGATCGTCTCGGGGACGGTGACCGACAAGATGGCGCCCGCCGTCAAGCGCCTCTACGAGCAGATGCCCGAGCCGAAGTACGTCATCTCCTTCGGCGCCTGCTCCAACTCCGGCGGCCCGTACTGGGACTCCTACTCGGTGACCAAGGGCGTGGACCAGATCATCCCGGTCGACGTCTACGTGCCCGGCTGCCCGCCCCGGCCCGAGGCGCTGCTCCAGGGCATCCTCAAGCTCCAGGAGAAGATCGCCGCCGAGTCGCTGCCCGACCGCTACACCGCGCCCGCGGCGGCGCTGCGCCGCCCGCTGGTGACGGGGCCTTCGACCGAGGGAGGGGTCTCGTGACTTCCGCCGAGCAGTACGCGGCGTCGGTCGGGGAGTGGGCGACCGGCGCCGAGGCTTACGGGCTGGTCACCGTCGACGTCCCCGCCGAGCACTGGATCGAGGCGCTCACCAGTGCCCGCGACACGCTCGGCCTGGGCTACTTCGACTGGCTGAGCGCCGTCGACGAACTGGCCGAGGGCTTCTCCGTGGTCGCCCACCTCGCCTCCGCCGACGCCCCGGGCGTGCGCCACCTGGCGCTGCGCACCCGGGTGCCGCGGGACAAGGCCGCGCTGCCCACCGCCGTCCCGGTCTACGCGGGCGCCGCCTGGCACGAGCGCGAGACCCACGAGATGTTCGGCATCGACTTCCCCGGACACCCCTACCTCGCCACCCTGCTGCTGCCGGACGGCTTCGAGGGGTACCCGCTGCGCAAGGAGTTCGTGCTCGCGGCCCGGGTCGCCAAGGCCTGGCCGGGCGCCAAGGAGCCGGGCGAGTCGGACCACGGCGACGGGCCCGCCCGGCGCAAGATGCAGCCGGCCGGGGTGCCGGACCCGAACGAGTGGGGGCCGCTGAAGGGCACCCTGCCGCCGGTCGCCGAGCGGCCCGCGCGCGGTGCGCGGGCGGCGGGCGCGGCCGGGCGGACGCCCCGGGCTGCTGGTGCTGGTGCTGGTGCCGGTGCTGCTGCCGGTGCCGGTGCCGAGGGCACGGCGGTGCGGGCGGACCGGCCGCGGCGGACCAGGACGGTGGCGGAGGGGTCGGCGAGTCAGGCGGGGGCCGAGGCTGCCGGTGCCGGTGCTCCGGCCGCTGCTTCGGCTGCTGCTCCGAGCGCTGCTTCGGCCGCTGCTCCGGCTGCCGGCGAGGCGGCGCCCGTGGTGCGGGCGGACCGGCCGCGCCGGGTCAGGTCGGTGTCCGACGGATCGGTCAGCCAGGCTGCGGAGCCGGCGCCCGCCGAGGCTGCCGAGGCCGCTGCGCCTGCCGAGCCGAAGGCCGAGGGCTCGGCGTCGCCGCGGACCCGGTCCTCGGACGCGCCCTGGCACAACCCGATGCCCGCGCACGACGAGCCCGCGAAGCCCGCCGAGGCGCAGGCCCCGGCCGAGCCCGCGAAGCCTGCGGAGGAGCCTGCCGAGGAGCAGTCGCCCGCCGAGCCGACGAAGCCCGCCGCGCCTGCGGGCGGGCAGGACGAGACGTCGGCCGGACCGGCCGGCCAGGACGGAGACGGCGCGTGAACCTGCTCGACACGGTGCTGCGCTGCGTCGCCACCCTGGTCGTCTTCCTCACCTTCCCGCTGGTCATCGGCCAGACCGAGCACAAGGTCATGGCGCACATGCAGGGCCGGCTCGGCCCGATGTACGCGGGCGGCTTCCACGGCTGGGCGCAGCTCGTCGCGGACGGCGTGAAGTTCGCGCAGAAGGAGGACATCGTCCCGGCCGGGGCGGACCGCCGGATCTTCCAGCTGGCGCCCGCCGTCTCGCTGCTGCCGTACCTCTTCGTGCTGCTGGCGATCCCGGTCGGCCCGAACGGCTTCGTCGGCCAGGCGATCGACGCCGGCCTGTTCTTCGTGCTGGCCGTGATGGGTGTCGGCGTGATCGGCAAGCTGATGGCCGGCTGGGCCTCGGCGAACAAGTTCTCGCTGCTCGGCGGCCTGCGCACGGCCGCGCAGCTGATGTCGTACGAGCTGCCGATGGTGCTGGCGGCGGCCTCGGTGGCGATGGCCGCCGGCACGCTCTCGCTGCCCGGGATCGTGGACGCCTGGGAGTGGTACTGGCTGCCCTGGCAGCTCATCGGCGCGTTCGTGTTCTTCACGGCCGGTCTGGCCGAGCTCCAGCGCCCGCCGTTCGACATGCCGGTCGCCGACTCGGAGATCATCTTCGGCGCGTACACCGAGTACACGGGCCTGCGCTTCGCACTGTTCCTGCTGTCCGAGTACGTGGGCATCCTGGTGGTGTCGGCGCTGACCGCGGTGCTCTTCCTGGGCGGCTGGCACGGCCCGCTGGCGGACCAGCTCGGCTGGCTCTGGATGATCCTGAAGACCTTCGCGCTGGCCTTCGTGGTCATCTGGCTGCGGGTCACCTACCCGCGTCTGCGCGAGGACCAGCTGATGCGCTTCGCGTGGACCGTGCTGATCCCGCTCGCCCTCGTCCAGCTGGCCCTGACCGGCGTCATCAAGGTGGCGATCTCATGAGTTTTCCCGGTGCCGGCCTGGCCAAGGGCCTGGCCGTGACCCTGCGGACGATGACGAAGAAGACCGTCACCGCGCAGTACCCCGATGTGCAGCCGGTGCTGCCGCCGCGTTCGCGCGGCGTCATCGCGCTGCTGGAGGAGAACTGCACGGTGTGCATGCTCTGCGCGCGCGAGTGCCCGGACTGGTGCATCTACATCGACTCCCACAAGGAGACGCTGCCGGCCGCCGAGCCGAACGCGCGGGCCCGCACCCGTAACGTGCTGGACCGGTTCGCCATCGACTTCTCGCTCTGCATGTACTGCGGGATCTGCATCGAGGTGTGCCCCTTCGACGCGCTGTTCTGGTCGCCCGAGTTCGAGTACGCCGAGACCGACATCCTGGAGCTGACCCACGAGCGGGACAAGCTCCGCGAGTGGATGTGGACCGTCCCGGCGCCGCCGGCGCTGGACCCGGCGGCCGAGGAGCCCAAGGAGATCGCCACCGCGCGCAAGGCTGCGGACAAGCTGGCCGCCGCAGCCGCCGCAGCCGCCGCAGCCGCCTCGGCGGCCTCGGATGAGGGGGAGGCCCAGTGAGCGCCGCCACCCTGCTCGCGGCGACCGGCTCGCTGGAGCCGGCCGCCCGTTCGTTCCTGTCCCCGACCGGGGTGGAGATCGTCTTCCTGCTGGTCGGCATCGCCGTGCTCGGCTCGGCCGTGGTCGCCGTCAGCACCAAGCAGCTGGTGCACGCCGCGCTCTGGCTGGTGGTCGCGCTGGGCGGGCTGGCGGTGGAGTTCCTGCTGCTCACCGCCGAGTTCATCGCCTGGGTGCAGGTGCTGATCTACCTCGGCTCGGTGATCGTCCTGGTGCTGTTCGGGCTGATGCTCACCAAGGCACCGATCGGGCGCTCGCCGGACGCCGACTCCAAGAACCGCTGGGTGGCCCTGGCCGTGGCGCTCGCCTCGGCCGGGACACTGGTGACGCTGGTCGTCGACGCCTTCCGGACCTCCTGGATCGATCTCGGCGCGGGGGGCGGCTCGGCCGCCGTCACCGGGGCGAGCCTGTTCCGCCACTGGGTGCTGCCCTTCGAAGCCCTCTCCGTGCTGCTGCTGGCGGCGCTGGTCGGCGCGATCGTGCTGTCGCGCGGGTCGAAGCGGCGGGTGCCGCCGCCCCGGGCGGGCCGGCTGCGCGCCGGTCGGCCGGTGGGCTCGAACGGGACCGTCGCCGCCACCGTGCCCCGGCCGGCGCCGGAGAGCCCGGCGGCCGCAGAGGCTGCGCCGTCCGCGTCGGAGGAGAGCTGATGCACCTCGCCTACCCCGTCGTCCTCGCCGCGCTGCTGTTCAGCGTCGGCGTGTACGGCGTGCTCGCCCGGCGCAACGCCGTCCTGGTCCTGATGTCCGTCGAGCTGATGCTCAACGCCGTCAACCTCAACCTGGTCGCCTTCGACACCTGGCTGCGCGACTCGCTGCACGCCGGCCAGGCGCTCACCCTGTTCACCATCACCGTCGCCGCCGCCGAGATCGGGCTGGGGCTCGCCATCGTCCTGCTGCTGTTCCGGGCCCGGGGCACCGCGGACATCGACCGGGCCACCGCGCTCGGCGATCCGGCGGAGCCGCTCGCCGAGGAGACGCCGGCCGGAGCCGAGGCGCTGAAGGGCCAGGCCGCCGCATGAACCTCGCCCTGCCCGCTCTCGTCCCCGTGCTGCCCGCACTCGGGGCCGCCGCGACCCTGGCCGTCGGCAAGAAGGCGCCCGGCCTGGCCCGGCCGCTGGCCATCGTGCCGGTCGCCGTCTCGGCCGTGCTCGCCCTGGTCGTCGCCCTCCAGCTCGGCACCGGCCAAGCGCTGGACGCCGCCACCCGGCTCACCCCGACCGGCGGCCCGGACATCGCGCTCGCCCTCCACCTGGACGGCTTCAGCTCGCTGATCTCCGTGCTGGTCGGCCTGGTCGCCACCTGCGTGCAGGTCTACTCGACCGCGTACCTCAGGAAGGACCCGCGCTACCCGTCGTACGCCGCGCTGGTCTCGCTGTTCACCGCGGCGATGTTCCTGGTGGTCTACTCGGGCGACCTGATCGTGCTGCTGGTCGGCTGGGAGGTCATGGGCATCTGCTCGTACTTCCTGATCGGCCACCACTGGGAGACCGAGGACGCCCGCTCGGCCTCGCTCAAGGCCTTCCTGGTCACCAAGCTCGGCGACGTGCCGTTCCTGTTCGGGATCTTCCTGCTCGGCGCGGACGCCGGCAGCTTCCGGATCCCCGACGTGCTGGCCGCCGCGACCGACGGGCGGCTCGGCCACCCGACGCTGATCGCCCTGCTGCTGCTCGCCGGGGTGGCAGGCAAGAGCGCGCAGTTCCCGCTGCACACCTGGCTCCCGGACGCCATGGCCGGCCCGACGCCGGTCTCCGCGCTGATCCACGCCGCCACCATGGTCGCGGCCGGCATCTACCTGGTCGCCCGGCTGTTGCCGGTGTTCCTGCTGTCGGGTGCGGCGCTGGTCGTGCTGGCCGTGATGGCCGCCGTGACGATGATCGGCTCGGCACTCTGCGCGCTCGCCCAGGACGACCTCAAACGGGTGCTCGCCTACTCCACCGTCGGCCAGCTCGGCTACATGGCCGGGGCGCTGGCCGCCGGCGACCGCGAGGCCTCCGTCTTCCACCTGGTCAGCCACGGCGCCTTCAAGGCGCTGCTGTTCCTGGCCGCCGGCGTGGTGATCCACGCCGCGCACACCAACTCGATCTCCGCGATGTCCCGGATCCCCGGGCTGCGCAAGCGCGTCCCGGACGCCTACTGGACGATGGGCATCGCGCTCGTCGCCCTGGTCGGGCTGCCGCCGTTCTCCGGCTTCTTCAGCAAGGAGGCGGTGCTGACCGCCGCCGAGCACGCCGCCAACGGCGAGGCGCTCACCAACGGGCTCGGCCCGGCCTCGGCCGTGCCGGAGGCCGCCGGGTGGATCGTGCTGATCTCCGCCGGACTCACCGCGCTGCTCACCGCCGCGTACGCGACCCGGCTCTTCCTGGTCAGCTTCCACAGCCCGCAGGCTGCCGGGGCGCCGCAGGCCGCAGCGTCTCAGGCCGGAGCGTCGCAGGCCGTGGCGCCTGCGGCAGGGCACGAGGCGGACGCGCCGTACTCGCCCGAGCTCGACGAGGCCGACCCGGCCACCGCCGAGCCGCCCGCGATGCGCTGGCCGCTCTGGGTGCTGGCGATCCCGACCATGGGCTTCGGCGTCGCCGGGCTGCGCTCGGACTGGCTGCCCGCGCTGCTGGACGGCGGCTCGCTGCGCCCCTCGGCCGTCACCGCCGTCATCGGCACCGGGCTCGCCGTGGTCGGCGTGCTCGCGGCGTACGGCGCCTGGCGCTCGGCGACCGCGCGGCTGGCCACCGGCCGCCCGGCCCCGGCCGACGCCGGCCGGGTGCCCGAGCAGGCCGGAGCCCCGGCCGCCGAGGTGATCGTCGCCGACCCCGGGCGCACCCTGCTCGGCCCGCTGTTCGGCCCGGCCCGGCACGGCTTCGGCGTCGACCGGCTGTACCACGCGCTGTTCGTCCGCCCGGTGACCGCCGCCGCCCGGCTGGTCCGCTTCCTCGACCGCGAGGTCGTCGAGACCTACGTGCGAGGCAGCGGGGTCGGCGCCAACCTGCTCGGCCGGGCCGTCCGGCTCGCGCAGACCGGCAACGCGCAGACCTACCTCAGCGCGCTGCTCGCCGGCGTCGTCCTGCTGGCCGTCCTGGTGGCGGTGTAGCGGATGCCGTACCCCCTGTCCCCGGTTCCCCCGATTCCGACCGCCGCCCGTAGGAGCCCCCGATGAACGCAGTCCTCATCGCCCTCCTGGTGCTGCCGCTGCTCGGCGCCGCGCTCACCCTGGCGCCGGCGTTCGGCCGGGAGCCGGCCGCCGCCGACCGGCGGGCGCTGCGGCTGAACACCGTCGTCACCGGCGCGGTGCTGCTGCTCACCGTCGCCCTGGCGGCCGGATTCGACCACGACGAACCCGCCCGGATGCAGGCCACCACCGACGTGTCCTGGATCCCGGCCCTCAACGTGCGCCTCCACCTCGGCGTGGACGGCGTCTCGCTGCCGCTGATCGTGCTGACCGCACTGCTCACCTTCCTCTGCGCGCTGTACTCGGAGAAGCGGCTGCCGGGCGGGGACGCCCGGGGCGAGGCCGCTGATGGGCGCCGTCCGTCGGCGAAGGCCTTCGTCGGGCTGTTCCTCCTCCTCGAAGTCGGCATGCTCGCCACCTTCGCGGTGCTGGACCTCCTGCTCTTCTTCCTGGCCTTCGAGATCGTGCTGATCCCGATGTACTTCCTGATCGCCCGCTGGGGGAGCGGCGCGAAGGCCCCGGCCGCCAACCGGTTCATCCTGTACACGCTGCTCGGCTCGGCCGTGATGCTGCTCGGCTTCCTGCTGATCGGCAGCAAGGCCGGGACCTTCGACATGCAGGCCCTGGCCGCCGCGCACGGCAACGGCCTGAGCCACACCACCCAGGTGATCGCCGCCCTGGCGATCATGGTCGGGCTCGCGGTCAAGGCCCCCGCCTGGCCGCTGCACAGCTGGCTCCCGGACGCGCACACCGCCGCTCCGACGGTCGGCTCGGTGCTGCTCGCCGGCGTGCTGCTGAAGATGGGCACGTACGGTCTGGTCCGCGTCCTCCTCCCGGTCGTGCCCGACGGCACCGCGACGCTCGCCCCCTACCTGGGCGCGTTCGCCGCCGTCGGCATCGTCTACGGATCACTGGCCTGTCTGGCGCTGGCCCGCCCCGGCGCCAAGGGCGACCTCAAGCGCCTGATCGCGTACTCCTCCGTCGGCCACATGGGCTTCGTGCTGCTGGGCATCGCCTCCCTCACTCCGGTGGGCGTCAACGGCGCGCTGTTCGCCAACATCGCCCACGGTCTGATCACCGGTCTGCTGTTCTTCCTCGTCGGCGCCCTCAAGGACCGCTACGGCACGGCGGACCTCGACACCCTCTCCGGCGCCACCGGCGCCGCCCTGTACGGCCGCGCCCCGCGGATCGGCGCGCTGCTCGCCTTCGCCGCCGTCGCCAGCCTCGGCCTGCCAGGCCTGGCCGGCTTCTGGGGCGAGCTGCTCGCCATGTTCGGCGCGTTCGACCCGGCCGACGGCCTGTCGCGCCCCGCGTTCGTCACCTACATGGTCCTGGCCGGTCTCGGTACCCTCCTCACGGCCGCCTACCTGCTGATCGTGGTCAAGCGCGTCTGCATGGGCGACCCCAAGCAGCCCGCCCCGGTGGAGCAGGTCGCCGACATGCGCCCGTACGAGGCCGTCAGCTGGACGCCGCTGGCCGCCCTCACCCTGCTCGCCGGCCTCTGGCCCGCGCTCCTGCTCGGCCTCTCCGACCCCGCCGTCAAGCACCTCCTCGGGGGTGGCTGACCGTGCTCGGAGCCCAGATCGCCGCACTCGGACCTCACTCCACGGGGCAGCACACTGTGACCTCCCTCGCCGTAGCCAACCCGGGCAGCCTGATCCAGTCCGTGGACTGGGTGGCGATCGCGCCCCCGCTGATCGCCGCGGTGGCCGCCCTCGCCGTCCTGCTCACCGACCTGTTCCTGCCCGAGCGGCACCGGAAGTGGCTCGGCCGCCTCGCCGCGGCCGGACTCGCCCTCGCCCTCATCGCACTCCTCCCCCTCACCGGGGGATCACCCCGGGCGACCTTCTGTGTGCAGAACGTAGCAGGGGGGTCTGACAACGCGGGCTGCTCGTACGTCGCCGACCACTTCGCCCTGGTGTTCCAGCTGCTCGCCCTCGGCGGTGCGCTGATCGCCGCGCTGCTCTCCGCGCACACCGTCGAGGAGGAGAAGCTGCCCGGCGGCGAGTACTGGTTCCTGCTGCTCTCCAGCGCCACCGGTGCCGCGCTGCTGCCCGCCTCCCGCGACCTCGCCACCATGGTGATCGCGCTGGAGGTCGCCTCGCTGCCCGCCTTCGCCCTGGTCGCGCTGCGCCGGGACGGCCGGGGCGCCGAGGCCGCGCTCAAGTTCTTCGTCTCCTCCGTCACCGCCACGGCCGTGATGCTGCTCGGCGTCGGCTTCGTCTACGCGGCCAGCGGCAGCCTGCACCTCGGCGCCGTCGCCCAGGGCCTGGAACACGCCCCCGGGCAGCTCAAGCCGCTGGCCGAGGCGGGCGCCGTGCTGACTCTGGTCGGCTTCGCCTTCAAGGTCGCCGCCGTCCCGTTCCACTTCTGGGTGCCCGACACCTACACCGGCGCCCCGCTGCCGGTGGCCGGTTACCTCTCGGTGGTCGGCAAGGCGGCCGGCCTGTCCGGCCTCGCGCTCGCCACCACCATCGCCTTCCGCCCGTACGCGCACACCTGGGGCCTGGCGCTCGCCGTGCTGGCCGCCGTCACCATGACGGTGGGCAACGTCGGCGCGCTGCGCCAGCGCTTCGACACCCGCTACAGCGCGGTGCGGCTGCTCGCCTGGTCGTCCGTCGGCCAGGCCGGCTACCTGCTGGTGCCGCTCGCCGCCGCCGGCTACGCGCCCACCGGGGTCGATCCGCTCGGCGCCACCGCCGCGTACGCGCTGATCTACGGCGTGGTGAACCTCGGCGCGTTCGGCGTGGTCGCGGCGGTCGGCCGCCGGGCCGGGACCAGCGTGGACGACTTCCGCGGCCTGTTCGCCCGGCGCCGCTGGACGGCCCTCGCGCTCGCCTTCTTCCTGCTCTGCCTGGCCGGGCTGCCCCCGGGCGTGATCGGCCTGTTCGGCAAGGTCGTGGTGTTCCGCGCGGCCGTCGACGCCGGGCTGGGCTGGCTGGCCGTCGTGATGGCCGTCAACGTGGTCGTCGCGCTGTACTACTACCTGCTCTGGACGACCCGGCTGTTCGCCCCGGCGCCGGGTGCCGAGGAAGGTGCCGAACCGGGCGCCGCTCCGGTCGGCGGGGCCGGGGCCGAAGGCCGGCTGCCGGCCACCCTGACCGCCACGCTGGGGCTCACCGCCTCGGTGGCCGTGGTCCTCTCCTTCGCCCCGCAGCTGGTCCTCCAGGTCGCCGGCGGAAGCCTGTTCTGAGCGCGCGCCCGCCCGGCCGGCCGCCGCGGTCCGGCCCGGCGGGGTGCCGCGGTGGTGTCACGCCGGTCACAAGGGAACAAGGCCCAGGCCCCCACCCGTTGACCGGGCAAGAGGGACGAGGCAGAAAGGGCTTCCCCACCGCACCATTGGAGGGCCTGACGTGCACCGCCGGCACAACGGACTGAGGACCGCCGTCCTGCTCGGCGGCCTCTCGGCGCTCATCTTGGTGATCGGCGGATTCTTCGGCCGAACCGGCTTGGTGATCGCCCTGCTGGTCGCCCTCGGCACCAACGCCTACGCCTACTGGAACAGCGACAAGCTCGCGCTGCGGGCCATGCGGGCCCGGCCGGTCAGCGAGATCGAGGCGCCACGGCTCTACCGGATCGTCCGCGAGCTCTCCACCGCGGCCCGCCAGCCGATGCCGCGCCTCTACATCTCCCCGACCCCCGCGCCGAACGCCTTCGCCACCGGCCGCAACCCGCGCAACGCGGCCGTCTGCTGCACCGACGGCATCCTGCAGCTGCTGGACGAACGCGAGCTGCGGGGTGTGCTCGGGCACGAGCTGAGCCACGTCTACAACCGGGACATCCTGATCTCCTCGGTCGCCGGGGCGCTCGCCTCGGTGGTGATGTTCCTGGTGAACTTCGCCTGGCTGATCCCCTTCGGTCGCAGCGACGACGACGACGGGCCCGGCCTCTTCGGCATGCTCGCCATCATGATCCTCGGCCCGCTGGCGGCCGGGCTCATCCAGCTGGCCGTCAGCCGCTCCCGCGAGTACCAGGCCGATGCCGACGGCGCCCGGATCACCGGCGACCCGCTCGCCCTGGCCGGCGCCCTGCGCAAGCTCGACGCCGGCACCCGCCGGCTGCCCCTCCCGCCGGAGCCGCAGATCCAGACCGCCAGCCACATGATGATCGCCAGCCCCTTCCGCCCCGGCGAGGCCGGCGCCCGGCTCTTCTCCACCCACCCGCCGATGGCGGAGCGCATCGCCCGGTTGGAGCGGATGGCGGGCTACGGGCGCTGAGGCCCGCGCTCCGCGCGGGGCCGGAGGTCAGGCCGGCAGGTCCTCGTAGGCCCGGCGGAGGCGGTGGATCCCCTCGGCGGTGTGCGCGGAGCTCTCGGCGGCCGCGTAGCTGAGGCGCAGGTGCGGGGCCGGGGGTTCGGCCGCGTGGTACGGGCGGCCGGGGGTGACCTGGACGCCGGCGCGCAGGGCGGCGGCGGTGAGGGCGCCGTCGTCGACGCCGTCCGGGAGCCGCAGCCACAGGTGGTAGCCGCCGGGCCGGTAGGCGCCGAGCAGACCGGGCAGTTCGCGGTGCAGGGCGGCGACGGTGGCGGTGCGGCGGGTCCGCAGTTCCGCCCCGAGGGCGCGCAGGTGCCGGGCCCAGCCGGGGTCGGCGACCAGTTCCAGCGTCGCCTCCTGGAGCGGCCGGGGCACGAAGAAGCTGTCCACCACCTGGGTGGCCCGCAGCCGGGCCAGGGCCGGGCCGCGCGCGGTGAGCGCGCCGACCCGCAGATTGGGCGAGGCGGCCTTGGTCAGCGACCGCAGGTGCACCACGACCCCGTCCTGGTCGTCGGCGGCGAGCGGGCGCGGCAGCGCGGGGGCGTCCGCGTGGACGAGCAGGCGGGCGAAGTCGTCCTCGACGACGAACGCGCCGGCCGCCCGGGCGATCCGCAGCACCTCGGAGCGCCGGGTGGGGGAGAGCACCGCGCCGGTCGGGTTCTGGAACAGCGGCTGGCAGACGAAGACCCGCGCCCGGGTGGCCTCGAAGGCGTCGGCCAGCAGGTCGGTGCGCACCCCGTCGGCGTCGACCGGGACGGGGACGGGCCGCAGCCCGGCCGCGCGGACGACCGCCAGGATGCCCGAGTAGGTCGGCGACTCCACCAGGACGGGCGCGCCGGGCGCGGCGAGCGAGCGCATGGCCACGGTGAGCCCGCCCTGGCCGCCGGAGGTGATCAGGACGTCCCCGGCGCCGATCGGCCCGCCGGTGCCGCCGATGTCGCGGGCGAACCAGCCGCGCAACTCGGTGAGGCCGTCGGTGGGCGGCCGGTTCCAGGCGCCCGGGCGCCGTCCGGCCCGGGCGAGGGCGGTGGCCAGCAGGCGTTCGGGCAGCAGCGAGGCGTGCGGGTAGCCGCTGTTGAGGTCGATGACGTCGGGCGGGGGCACGCGGAGGGTGGCGAACACCGGGGCGGCCAGCAGGTCACGGGGGTCGGAGTCGGCGCTGAGCGCGACCTCCTGCCAGGAGAGGTCGCCGGGACGGGCGGCGGGCGCGGCGGTGCCGGCCGGGCGCCCGGCGAAGGCCGCCGCCCGGAACACCCCGGCGCCCGGCCGGGAGACCACCAAGCCCTCGGCCGCGAGGACCGCGATGGCCCGGGAGACCGTCACCGGGCTGACCTGGTGGCGCTCCACCAGCACCCGGCTGGACGGCAGCTTTCGCCCCTCCGGGTAGCGCTCGACCTCCCGTCGCAGCCTGTCGGCGAGTTCGGTCACACTGCTACGCTCGTTCATGACGGCACAAGATAGCGCTACCCGCCCGTCGGCGGTAGCACCGCGAAGCCCCGCCTCCGGCACCGCCCTGGCCGCCCTCGGGGTGGCCTCCTTCTCCCTCAGCTTCCCCGCCACCGCGTGGGCCCTGACCGGCTTCGGGCCGTGGACCGCGACCGGGCTGCGCGGCGCGCTGGCGGGGGTGCTGGCCGCGCTCTACCTGGCGGCCGTCGGCGCCCCGCTGCCGAAGCGGCGGCACTGGCCCGGCCTGCTGGTGGTGTCGGGAGGCTGTGTGCTGGGCTTCCCGCTGCTGACCACGCTCGCCCTGCGGACCTCCTCGACCGCCCACTCGGCTGTCGTCATCGGTGTCCTGCCGCTGGCCACCGCGGTGGTCGCGGCGCTGCGCACCGGCCGTCGGCCGTCCCGGGCGTTCTGGGCGGCGGCGGTGGCGGGGGCGGCGGCCGTCCTCGGCTTCACCCTGCTGCAGAGCCACGGTCGGCCGACCGTCGCGGACCTGCTCCTGTTCGTCGGGGTAGCGATCTGCGCGGCCGGGTACGCGGAGGGCGGGCGGCTCTCCCGGGACCTGCCGGGCGCCCAGGTGATCGCCTGGGCGGTGGTGGCCGCGCTGCCGGTGACGCTGCTGACCACCGCCCTCGCGCTGCCCGCCGAGCCGGTCCACCTCGGGGCGAAGGCGCTGACCGGGCTGGCGTACACGGCGGCGGTGTCGCAGTTCGGCGGGTTCGTGCTCTGGTACCGGGGGATGGCGGAGATCGGGGTGCCGAGGGCCAGCCAACTGCAACTCGCACAGCCGCTGTTGACCCTGGTCTGGTCGGTGCTGCTGCTGGGCGAGGACCTGCCCGCGGCCGCACCGGTCACGGCGGTGGTGGTGCTGGTCTGCATCGCGGTCACCCAGCGGGCCCGGACCTGAGGCGGGCCCGGAGCTGAGACGGTACGGGCGCGCGGGCCACCGGGTCGTCAGAGCGGGGTGCCCTCCTGGGGGCGGTAGACGCAGAGCGCGCAGATGATGAAGACGTCCAGTGCGATCACCACGAGCGACCAGAGCGGGAAGTACGGCAGGACCAGGAAGCTGTCGAGGGCACTCAGCGAGGTGAGGAGGATACCGGCGTAGCGGGCCCAGGCGGCGCCCTTGAGCAGGAACGCGCCGGTCACCGCGACCAGCACGCCGACGATGATGTGGACCCAGCCCCAGCCGGTGAGATCGAACCGGAAGACGTAGCGGGGGGTGTGGACGAAGAGGTCGTCGTTGGAGACCGCCATGATGCCCCGGAGGGCCTCCATGATGCCGTTGATCAGCATCAGCACACCGGCGAACATCACCAGGCCGGGCGCCCAGTCGCTGAACTGGTTGCCCGGCGTCGGCTGCGGCGTGCCGGGGCCGGTGCGCCAGGTCTGCCCGGGCTGCTCGGGCTGCTCAGGGCCGGTGCGCCAGGTCTGCCTGGGCTGCTCAGGGTCGGTGCGCCGGGTCTGCCCGGGCTGCTCGGGGCCGGTGCGCGGGGGCTGCTCCGGCTGCTCGGGGTCGGGCGACGGGCTGCTCATGGACTCCTCCAGGGGCCGAACAGGCCTACGGGCGGACCGTACGGACTTCGACCGTCCGTCGGGCCGGGGCGCCGGGCAACCGGGCCGGGGCCGTTCGGGCGACGCGTCGTGCGGGCCCGCGGTACGCCCGGAGCCCCGGCCCGGCGAGCGTGACGGGGGTTCGGGGCCGGGGTCCGGGAGCGGGGGTCGAGGGCGGTGGGGGTGGGAAGCCCGGCGCGAACCGGTTCGCGCCGGGCCCGCGCTCGTTAGGATGAGCGGGTGCCCCGCCGGCTCCGGGGCGCGGCATCCGGAGGGAGTGGGCCGTCATGGCAGACGAGAGGCACGCCTCGGCGGCCGCGGAAGCGCCCGTCCGAAGGCGCGGCCAGGGCGAGTTGGAGGCACAGGTACTCGCGGTGCTCCAACGGGCGCCCGGCCCGGCCACCGCGGGGTGGGTCCAGGAACGCCTGGAGGGCGACCTGGCGTACACCACCGTGATGACCATCCTGTCCCGGCTGCACGCCAAGAGCGCCGTCTCGCGGTCCCGTTCGGGCCGCTCCTACCTGTGGCAGGCCTCCTCCGACGCGGCCGGGCTGGCGGCCCTGCGGATGCGCCGGATGCTCGACGGAGAAGCGGACCGGGACGCCGTCCTGGCCAGCTTCGTGAGCGCGCTGCTCCCGCACGACGAGGACCTGCTGCGGGCGCTGCTGGACGCCGCGTCCGTCGATCCGGCAGCGGCCGACCGTGAGAGCTGACCCGTGGGCTTCTTCGTCTTCCTCCCGCTCATCCTGCCGCTGACCGCGGTGCCGATCGCGCGTCTCACCGAGCAGCACCTGCACCCGCGCGGTGCGGCCCGGCTGATGACCGTGATCAGCGCGGTGATGGCGGTGTGCAGTGTGCTCTGCCTCGGCCTGATCGGCGTGGTGGGCACCGCGCAGATCCCCGGCAACCCGCTGCCGGACAGCTGGTCCGATCCGGAGGTGCGGGCCGCGCTGCCGTACCACGAGACGTTCGGGACGGCCGCGATGTGGCTGCTGGTCCTGGTGGCCGCGGCCTGTGCCCGGACGGTCGGCCGGCATCTGCGGGTGCGCTCGCGGGCCCGGCGGGCGCTGACCGGGTTGCCGGCGGGGCCGGAGTCGGCCGGCGACCTCGCGGTGCTGCCGGACCGCAGCCCGTACGCGTACGCGCTGCCCGGTTCGCCGGGGCGGGTGGTGGTCTCCACCGGGATGCTGGCCGGGCTGCCCGAGGACGAGCGGGAGGCGCTGCTCGCGCACGAGCGGGCACACCTGCGCCACCGCCACCACCGGTACCTGCTGACCACCCAACTGGCCGCCTGCGTCAACCCGTTCCTGCGGCCGCTGCAGTACGCGGTGGCGTTCAGCGCGGAGCGCTGGGCGGACGAGGAGTCGGCGCAGGAGGTGGGGGACCGCCGGATCACCGCGCGGGCGGTGGCCCGGGCGGCCCTGGTGTCGCACGCGGCGCCGGCGCCCGGCTTCGCGGCCTTCGCCGCCCCGGCGCCCGCGCCCGGCCCGGTGCCGCGCCGGGTCGCCGCACTGCTCGGCCCGGTGCCGACGTCCCGCAACTGGCCCCCGGCGAAGACCCGGGCGGGCCTGGCCGCGATGGTCGCCGCGGCCGGTACGGCGGCGTCGGCGCTGTGCGCGCTCAACGCCGCCGTGGCCCTGCTGGTGGTGCTGAAGGCCGTCACCCCGCTGTAGACCGGGTGGATCAGGCAGATCAGGCAGTGGCGAGCGCGTCCAGGGCGGCCTCGGCGTCGGCCAGGGACTTCGCGGCGATCGGCTGCAGCCCGGCCAGGGCGGGGATGTCGTCGGCGCGGGTGAGTTCGGCCGGGACGATGTGCAGGTGCTCGGCCGGGACGCCGAGCCTGGCGAAGTAGGCCCGCAGGTACGGGGTCTGGAAGTCGAAGGCCTCACGCGGGGTGCCGGGGCCGTAGCCGCCGCCGCGGGCGGCCGCGACGACGACCCGGGTGCGGCGCAGCAGGCTCTCGCCGGTGGCCGGGTCGGTGTAGACGCCGGGGAAGCTGATCCGGTCGATCCAGGCCTTGAACACGGCCGGGACGGTGAGGTTGTACATCGGCACGCCGAGCAGCACGGTGTCGGCGGCGAGCAGCCGGTCGACCAGCGGGTGGGTGAGGGACCACTCGTGTTCCTCGTCCGGGCCTTCGGCGAGGGCGGCGATGTCGGAGGCCGGGATGGTCCCCTTGCGTTCGACGCGGCGGCCGAGCATGGCGTACCCGGCGCCGATCGCGGCGACCGGCTCGGCGGCGAGGTCCCGGTAGACGTACCGGCCGGCGGAGCCGTGCCGGGCGCGCCAGGCGGCGGCGAACCGGGCGGTCAGCGCGCGGCTGACCGAGTCGCCGAGGCTGATGCTGGAGTCCAGGTGCAGCAGGGTGGTGGTGGTCACAGCGTTCTCCCGTCACTTCGGTGGTGGGTGGATCGTCATCGGTGTGACGGGCGGGGCCGAGGAAAGGTGACCGATGGACCGGGACGAGGTGCGGGCGGCGCGGTTCGAGGCCGAGCGGGGGAGGCTGCGGGCGGTCGCCCAGCGGATGCTCGGGTCGACGGGCGAGGCGGAGGAGGCCGTCCAGGAGGCGTGGCTGCGGCTGGACCGGGCCGGCCCGGACGAGGTGGACAACCTGCCGGGCTGGCTGACCACGGTGGTGTCGCGGATCTGCCTGGACGTGCTGCGGGCCCGCGCGGTGCGCCGCGAGGAGCCGACCGGTGACGCGTTGCCGGCCGGTCTGCCGGACCCGGCGGCCGGGGCGGGGGCCGAGGGCGCGGATCCGGAGCGGGAGGCGCTGCTGGTCGACTCGGTGGGTCGGGCGCTGCTGGTGGTGCTGGACCGGCTGGGGCCGGCCGAGCGGGTCGCCTTCGTGCTGCACGACGGTTTCGCGGTGCCGTTCGAGCAGATCGCGCCGATCGTCGGCCGGACCCCGGTGGCCGCCAAGAAGCTGGCCAGCCGGGCCCGGCAGCGGGTGCGCGGGGCGGCCGCGCTGCCGCCGGAGCGGCTGGCCGGGCACCGGCGGGTGGTGGAGGCGTTCCTGTCCGCCGCCCGGGGCGGGGACCTGGCCGCGCTGCTGGCGGTGCTGGCGCCGGACGTGGTGCGCCGGGCCGATCCGGCCGCGCTGCCGGCCGGGCGTTCCCCGGTGGCCCGGGGCGCGGAGACGGTGGCCCGGGAGACGACGGTGTTCGGCCGGCGGGCCCGGTTCGGCGCGGTGGCACTGGTGGACGGGGTGCCGGGGATCGTGATCGCCCCGGGCGGGCGGTTGCGGCTGGTGCTGCGGGTGGCGGTGGCGGACGGCCTGGTGGCCGGCTACGAGGTGGTCGCCGACCCGGAGCGGCTGGCCGCCCTGGAGCTGGCCGTGCTGCCGGAGTGACCGGGTCGCGCCACCGGATCCGGCGGCCCCCAGCCTCAGCCGTCAGCCGTCCAGCGCGTCCCGGAGCCGGCGGAACTCGGCGGCCAGCCCGTCCAGCGTGTAGTGCGCGTTGAGCCCGCTCGGGTTGGGCAGCACCCACACCTCGGTGTCGCCGATGCCCTCCGGCTGGCGGCCGATCGCGGCCCGCCGCTGCCCGAAGGCCGTCCGGTAGGCACCGATGCCGAGCACGGCCAGGACGCGCGGGCGCAGCCGCAGCACGCGTTCGGTGAGCGCGGCGCCGCCCTCGCGCAGTTCCTCGGCGGTCAGCTCGTCGGCCTTGGCGGTGGTGCGCGGGGCGACGTTGGTGATGCCCAGGCCGAGCGCGGGCAGTTCGCCCTGCTCGTCCGGGCGGAACTGGCGCGTGGTGAAGCCGGAGCGGTGCAGGGCGGGCCAGAAGCGGTTGCCGGGGCGGGCGAAGTGGTGCCTGGTGGCGCCGGACCACAGGCCCGGGTTGATGCCGCAGAACAGCACCCGCAGTCCGGGCCCGGTGACGTCCGGGATGGTGGTGTCCTTGGCCGCCTGGAGCTGTTCGGCGGTGGGCTTCACGGGAGGGAGGGGCTGGTTCGGCACCCGGCCAAGTCTGCCCGTTCCCTGATGAGCCGGGTACGCCGGTTCCGCAGCCAGCGGAGGCCGAACACCACCAGCGCCGCGTACGCCCAGCCCGCGAAGATGTCCACGATGAAGTGCTCGGCGCCGTACACCAGGGTGAACGCCATCGCGAGCGGATAGGCGACCAGCAGCGCCCGCAGCCAGGGGCGGGCCGTCGGCCAGAAGAAGAACAGCAGCATCGCCGGGTAGGCGGAGTGCAGCGAGGGCATCGCGGCGACGTCGTTGGCGAACTGGCTGCCGTTCTCGACCAGCGAGTTGGCCTGCGGCAGCCCGCTCGTGGAGATCACGTCCCATACGACCCGGGTGAGCCCCGGCAGGTGGCCCTCCTGGGCGACCAGCCACGGCGGGTCGGCCGGGTAGAGCAGGTACGTGGCGAAGCCGGCGAAGGTGAGCAGCAGGTAGCAGGCGAGCAGTTGCCGGAACCGCTCGTGCCGGCGCCGCCAGAGCACCGCGAGCAGGACGAACACCAGGAAGAAGTGCGAGAGGTAGACGACGGTCGCCGCGTAGTCGTACCAGTGCGGCGAGCCGGGCGTCCACAGCGCGTGCTGGAGCCGGACGGTCCAGGTCTCGCCGAAGCCGAGCACCTCGTCGGCGCGCAGTTGCGGCAGCCAGTGCGGGGCCCACGGGGTGTGCGCGCCGTAGCCGCGCAGCAGCGAGTACGTCCAGACCGCGGCCATCACCGGCACCCAGTCGCGCAGCACCAGCAGGAAGCCGCGTCGGCCGTGCCCGCTGTGCACGGCCGCCGTCAGCAGGGCGCCGATCAGCCACAGGAACACCACGTCGTTGGCGAAGGCCATGCCCTGGGTGCGCAGGTACCAGACGAGCGCGGTCAGGTAGACCGGCCAGGCCAGCAGCCGGAGTCTCGACAGACCGGTACGGCGGGGGCGGGCGGTCACGGGTCGCAGTCGCCCGGCCCGCGCCGGGGTGGGCGGGGCCGGGCTGAGCAGCTTCGTCATGCTCACCGAAACTACCAACGCAAACTTGGAGGACTCTGGGTGAACCATGACCGCCTCGTAAGAAAGTCGCACAGTCGGACCGCCGTTCTGGCGGCGGAGCAGCGGGGTGACGGCCCCGTCATGAGACGAAGCCCAGCTCGTGCGGGGTGTTGTTGAGCCGGCGGCCGCCGGTGGGGGTGACGGTGACGATGTCCTCGATCCGCACCCCGAAGCGGCCGGGCAGGTAGACGCCGGGCTCGATGGAGAAGCACATGCCGGACACCAGCGGCCGCTCCTCGCCCTCGACCAGGTACGGCGGTTCGTGCGTGGTGATGCCGATGCCGTGCCCGGTGCGGTGGATGAAGTACTCGCCGAAGCCGGCCTCGGTGATCACCCGGCGGGCGATCCGGTCGATCTCCTGGCAGCTGACCCCGGGTCGGACCGCCTCGAACGCGGTCTGCTGGGCGAGCCGGACCACGTCGTGCACCTTCTGGACCTCCGCCGGCACCTCGGTGCCGACGTGCACGGTGCGGGTGGTGTCGGAGCCGTAGCCGTCCTTGAGCCCGCCGAAGTCCAGCACCACGGTGTCGCCGGGCCGGATCACCCGGTCGCCGGCCTCGTGGTGCGGGTCGGCGCCGTTCGGGCCGGAGCCGACCACGGTGAAGTCGACCTGGCTGTGCCCGTACTTGATGAGCAGTGCGCCGAGGTCGGCGGCGACGTCGGTCTCCCGGCGGCCGGCGAACTCGACCTCCAGGATGCCCCGGTAGGCGGCGTCCGCGGCGCCGCCGGCCGCGGCCAGCCGCTCCAGCTCCTCGGTGCCCTTGACCGCGCGCAGCATCGGCAGGGTCTCGGTGAGCGAGGTGAAGCCGGTGCCGGGCAGCGCGGCCTGGAGGCCGAGCAGGTGCATCGCCCAGGCGTTGTCGGAGATGCCGTACCGCCCGGCCGGGTCGAGCAGCGGGCGGACGGTGGCGTACGGGTCCTCGCCGTCGGTCCAGTCGAGCAGCCGCAGGGCCGGGGCGCCGGCCGCCCTCTCGGCGTCCGGGCGCTCCAACCTGGGGACGATCAGCGCGGGTGCGCGTCCGGCGGTGATCACCAGGGCGGTGAGCCGCTCGGTGATCGCGGTGGGCTGGTAGCCGCACAGGTAGACCAGGTCGGGGCCGGGGGCGACGACCAGGCCGGACAGTCCGGCGGCGGTCGCTTCGGCGGCGGCCCGGGCCGTCCGGGCGGTGTAGTCCTCGGTGGTGAAGGGTCGAGGCACGGTCGGGTCCTCCTCGAAGGCCGGGCGGGCTACTTGCGGACGGTGTCCTGCAAGTTGAGGTCGTCGATCTTGTCCTGGATCTCGGCGAGCCTGCCCGGGCAGTACACCGAGAGCACGATCGCCTCGGCCCGCACCGCGTCGCGGTCGGACAGCACCGGCCGTTGGCCCGGCCCGTCGGCGCCGTTGGACATGCCGGACGTCCACTGCGCCTGGGTCAGGGCGTTCGACGGGTTCGCGCAGACGGCGCCGCCGTCCTCGCCCAGGGTGTGCACGATCTGGTCCCGCGCGGGCACCGGATAGCCGGCCGAACCCAGCGCCCGGGCGAGCTGCCCGGCCTTGCGGTCGGCCTGGTCGGTGGCGTGCAGTTGGGTGAACGAGAGCAGGCCGGTGATCAGCATCGCGACCAGCAGCCCGATCGCCCCGAGATAGATCCAGCGGTGCCGGGAGGCCATCAGGCTGGTGGTCATGCCGCACCGCCCGCGGCGCCGCGCAGCTCGGCCGACTCCTGCGCGGCCAGCTCCGCCGCCGCCTCCGGGGAGCGCCAGCCGGGCTTGCGCAGCCGTAGGAACAGGTACGGGACCAGCAGGCCGAGGACCAACAGGCCGCCGCCGACGATCCCGATGTACGTCCAGACGCTGCCGCTGCCGAACTGGGACGACGGTACGAAGCCGATCGCCATCGCGCACGCCGAGGCGAGCAGCCCGACCACGCAGATCGGCACCAGCGCCGGGGCCCGGTAGCCGCGCGGGTGGTCCGGCCGGGTGCGCCGCAGCCGGATCGCGGCGGTGAACATCAGCAGGTAGACGATCAGGTACACCTGCGTGGTGATCACCGAGAAGATCCAGTACGCGCTGGAGACGTTCGGGATCAGCGCGTACAGCAGGGCGATCGCCGTGGTGACCACGCCCTGGGCGACCAGCAGGTTCTGCTGGACGCCCTCCCGGTTCAGCCTCTGCAGGAACGGCGGCAGGTAGCCCTCCTGCCGGGAGATCATCAACAGGCCCTTGGACGGCCCGGCCAGCCAGGTCAGCATGCCGCCGAGCGAGGCCGCGATCAGCGCCACCGCGATCACCGGGGTGAGCCAGCCGATGTCGAAGTACTGGAAGAAGGCGTCGAAGGCCTGCATCACGCCGGCCGTCAGGCTCAGCTCGCTGGACGGCACCACCCAACTGATCGCCAGCGCCGGCAGGATGAAGATCAGCAGCACCATCGCCGACGCGGTGAACATCGAGCGCGGGAACTCCCGCGCCGGATTGCGCAGCGAGGAGACGTGCACCGCGTTCATCTCCATGCCGGAGTAGCTGAGGAAGTTGTTGACGATCAGCACCAGGCTGGCCAGGCCGGTCCACTGCGGCAGCAGGTGCGCGGAGTCCATCGGCGCGGCGGAGCCGTTGCCCTGGCCGAGGAAGACGAAGCCGAGCACCACCAGCAGTGTGCCGGGGATCAGCGTGCCGATCACCAGGCCCATCGAGGACAGGCCGGCCACGGCCTTCGTCCCGCGCGAGGAGACCCAGACGCCGGTCCAGTACAGCACCATGATCACCACGGCGGTGTACGGGCCGTTGCTGGCCAGCTTCGGGTTCACCACGTACGCGATCGTCGATGCCACGTACGCCAGCAGCGACGGGTAGTAGAAGATCGTCATCGCGAACTGGCACCAGACGGCGAGGAAGCCCAGCGGCTTTGACAGGCCCTCCGAGACCCAGCGGTAGACGCCGCCCTCCCAGCCGGACGCCAGCTCGGCGGAGACCAGCGCGGTCGGCAGCAGGAACACCAGCGCCGGGACGAGGTAGAGGAAGACGCAGGCCAGGCCGTAGACGGCCATGGTCGGGGCGGAGCGCAGGCTGGCCACCGAACTCGTGGTCATCAGGGCGAGCGTCAGCCAGGACATCCGGGGTGCGGTGACCACCCGGGCGGCCACCGCGCCGGTCCGCTCGCGGGTGGTCGGGCCGTCGGGGCTCCTCGGGCCGCCGGGGCTCCTCCGGTCACCGGGGCCTCCCCGGCCGCCGGGGTCGCCCTGGTCACCGGGGCTGCTCGGGTCACCGGTCCTGCTGGGACCGTCGGGGGCGGCGGCCTCGCCGGGGCCGCCCCGGCCGGGCGAGGGCGCGTCCGTGGAACCCATCTGTCCTCCTCCGGTACGGCCCCGGCCGGCTGCGCGACGTCCGGGCGCGAGGCGCCGCGGGCGCGGACGCCGCCCGGGAGGGGCCCCGGGGCGGGCCGTACCCGGCCAGTTCACCCGGTT
The DNA here is from genome assembly GCF_040685395.1 of Kitasatospora sp. NPDC088779. Classification (NCBI taxonomy): domain Bacteria; kingdom Bacillati; phylum Actinomycetota; class Actinomycetes; order Kitasatosporales; family Streptomycetaceae; genus Kitasatospora; species Kitasatospora sp. NPDC088779. The sequence continues at coordinate 64,135 of NZ_JBFBHW010000014.1, forward strand.
GCCGAGGCCGCCGCATGCGGCGTGCACCCGCGCGGGTGAGCGACTGTCAGGGGCGGGCCGCCGGATCCTGCGGCGCCGGCCAGGCGGCGCGGCGCAGCGTACGGCTCGCGGTCGCGGGCAGCAGGGCGGCCGCGAGCAGGACGCTGATCGCGGCCAGCGCGACGGCGGGGGAGAGGTGGTCCAGCAGCAGGCCGCTGCCGAGCGTCCCGGCCGGCATGCCCGCGGTCAGCAGCGTCATGGTCGCCGCGATCACCCGGCCGCGGAGCTCGTCCGGCACCTGCTGGAACACCAGCAGGTCCAGCATCACCCGCAGGGCCGGAACGCCGATCCCCACCACGAACAGCGCGGCGAACACGGTGGCCACCCCGCCCGGCAGCAGCGGCGCCAGCGTCACCGGCACGGCGGTCCAGGCCACCACCAGCAGCAGGACGCCCGGCCCGGCCAACCGGTGCAGCCGGGACACCAGGACCGCTCCGGCCAGCGCCCCCACCGCCTCGCCGGCCAGCGCCAGGCCGATCCCGGCGCTGCTCGTGCCCCCGTCCCGCAGCAGCACCATCACCGGCAGCATCAGGGCCGTCCCGGCGAAGTTGACCACCAGCAGGACGGCCAGGGCGGAGCGCAGCAGGGGGGCGGCGGCGAGCAGGCGGAACCCGGCCAGGGCGCCGCCGGACTCGGGGGCCGGTTCCGTGCCGCCCGGTTCGCGGTTCGGCTGTGTGGCGGTTTCGCCGCTCGGCTGTGCGTCGGCGGGGCGGCCGGGGAAGCGCACCACGAGCGCGGCCACCAGCGCGAGCAGGGAGGCGAGCGCGGTGCCGAGGAACGGCACCGCGCTGCCGAGCCCGTACAGGAAGCCGGCCAGCGGCGGACCGGCCAGCGAGGCCCCGGTCATCCGGGCCTCGTCCTGGGCGAGTGCCTGCGGCAGCTGCTCCGGCGCCACCACCGAGCGCAGTGCCAGCAGCCGGATCGGGCCGCTGTACGCGATGGTCGCCCCTACGGCGGCGGCGACGAGCAGCAGGTGGGCCAGGGTCAGCCGGTCGAAGGCCATGGCCACCGGGACGGTCGCCGTGACGAGCAGCCGGGCGGCGTCGGAGGCGATCAGCACCCGGCGGCGGTCGAGGCGGTCGGCGACCACGCCGCCGTGGACGCCCAGCAGCAGGGTCGTGACCATCTGTACGGCCCCGAAGGCCCCGGCGGCGGTGGAGGAACCGGTGAGTGCGAGGACCAGCAGTGGGAAGGCGGTGTCGCCGACCCGCATGCCGAGCGTCGCGGCGGCCTGGCCGGCCCAGAGCGCCTGGAAGCGGAAGTTCCGTCGCAGCGGGACGGGCGGCGTGGCCGCCGCGGCCTTCGCCGCCGTCTCTCCTGCCCCCGCTGCCATCCTCGACTCGTCAGCCGCCGTTCTGTTCCCCGCCATGGCCCACCCCGCTGTTCGCGCTTCCGACATCATTCACGTTGTGGTGAATGATGTCGGAAGCATGATTGGTTGCGCAAGGGTGAGCGCTCACCAGAGCGTGATTGCGTGCGGCGCGGCCGATCTGCCAAGGTGGTGCCCGTGGCCGAGCACGATCTGGAACCCGCCGACGGCGGCGAGCAACCCACCACCTGGGTCAAGGAACGCCAGGTGGCCGACGTCGCCGTGCTCAAGGCGCTGGCCGACCCGCTGCGGCTGGCCATCCTCGGCGCCCTGAAGTCCGGCGAGGAGCGCCCGCTCACCGCCAAGGAGATCGCCGCCGCGCTCGGCGAACCGCAGACCAAGCTCTACCGCCACATCAAGCAGTTGGAGAAGGCCGGGCTGGTCATCGTGGCCGGCACCCGGCTGGTCTCCGGGATCGTCGAGAGCCGCTACGCCGCCGCCCAGGAGTCGATCCGGCTCGCCCCGGAGATGTTCACCGCGGACTCCCCGGGCCGCTCCGAGGCGTACGACGCCATCCTGGCCGCCATGGACCGGGTCCGCGGCGACTTCCGCGCCCAGGTCCTCGGCGGGCGGCTGGACTTCAGCTCGCCCCGGGACGGATCGGTCGGGCCGCCCGGACTGTTCGTGCACTCGACGCTGCGGCTCAGCCCGGACCGGCTGATCCGGCTGCGGACCCAACTCGCCGCAGTCATCGACGAGCTGAACGAGGAAGCGCCCAGCACGGCCGAGGACGCGGTGGACGTGACGGTCTTCACCCTGCTCTACGGACTCCAGCCGGGCACGGAATCATAAACTCCGCGCCGACTGTCGGTGCGGTGGGACACGATGACCGGCATGTCCTATGAACTCCAGGCCCTGATAGGAACATTCGAGCTGTTGGCGGTGGCCGCGGCGGAAACCTCGACGGCCCGGGTGGTGCCACTGGCGCAGGGTCTGGCCCTGATACCGGTCACCCCCGCGGTGCTCTCCGCCCTCCAGACCGACGACGGCTCGACGAAGCCCGCCGAGGGGGCCGGCTTCGGCTGGCACCCGGGCGGCTTCGAACTCCGGCTGGCCGCCTGGTCCAAGGCCGGCCCGATCGCCTGCGTCGAGGCCGAGTACTTCGGCGGCAGCGGCACCCAGCGCGCCGCCGTCTGGGAGGACGGCCGGATCGTCCTCGGACCGCTCACCAAGGGAGAGTTCGAACCCTTCCCGCCCGAGGGCTCCCCGATCTCCCGCGCCCTGCGGCGGATCGGCGCCCGCACCGAGGCCGGCCGGGTGGACGAGTTCGAGTCCGTCGGCCTGTCCGCCCACCGCGGCACCAGCGGCTGGGCAGCCGCCGACTGACCCGCCGCCGACTGAGGTGCCGCCGACTGAGGTGCCGTCGGATGACTCGCCGTCGGGCGGCCCATCGCCGGATGGCTCATCGTCGGCCGGCCGTCGCGCGTCGTTCGGCGTAGCTGCGGTGGCTGCGTCAGGAGTGCTGCCCCACCGTGTGAAGCAGGCGATCCCGCCTGACTCGCACTTGAGAGGGAGCAGCACCCATGCGTGCCACCCGGATGGTCGCCGCGCTGATCGCGGCCCTCGCGCTGACCGTGGTCACCACGGCGTTCGCCACCGCCGCCGACCGCCAAGCCGAGGCCCCGCGCACCACCCTCGCCTCCGCCCCGAACCCCGCCGCCATCCCGGCGCCCGCCGACCTGGTGGTTGCCGCCCCGCTCCTGCCCCCGGACCTGGCCCTGCCGACCGTTCCGGTGCCCGCCGCCCCGGCCCTGCCCGCCGTCCCGGCCCTGCCCGCGACCCCGGACCCGAGCGCGGCCCTCGGGACTCTCGGCGACGTCATCAACCAGATCGCCGGCCTGCTCTCGGAGGCCACGTCCACCACCCCCGACCCCGCGGCCGTCCAACAGCTCGTCGCCACCCTGCAGGGCCTGATCGCCCAGCTCTCGACCGCCCCGGCGGTGACCGCCCCGACCCTGTCCAAGGCCTCCGGCCCGGCCACCCTGCTGGACCAGCTCGCCACCCTGCGCGCCCAGGCCCAAGCCCTCGCCACGGCCGCCCACCCCCACCCTGCCGCCGGCTGACCCCACCCACGCGAAAGGCCCCGCCCCCCGGAGCTCAAGCTCCCGGGAGCGGGGCCCTGCCGCACAACCCTCCAGGGGTCAGCGGTAGTTCACGTACTGCACCAGCACCGCGCTGACCTGCGAGTTTGGCGCGATCACGGCGCTGACCTGGGAAAACCCTTGTCACTGGGTTTCGCTGGTAAGCGCTGTTCGCCGCCCTGTCGGCCACCAGGGCGGAGCTGTCGGTCCACAGTTGCCAAGACCTGCTTGGCGTCGACTGCCCGCAGGCGACGCCTCCTTGATCATCTCAGGCGCAAGGCCGGCGGCCGCTGTCTCCGGCCAATGCGGAATCTCGAAACCAGAGTGGCGGCCCCGGTTGTGCTCCCAGCCACCACCGATCTGGCTTCCATAGCTCCACACTGGGTTCGCCGTGCCGCCCAGGCCCGCTTGCCCGACCGCGGTCCAACCCCCGGCCTCATGCCTCACTCGTGGCCCCCATACCTCTTGGTCGCCATACCCCGCCAGTGTCCCCGGGTGGCGGGGTATGGCTGGCTGTATTGCCGCGCTGAGGGGCCCAGGTAGCGGCTCGTTCGGGTCTTGCTCAGTGCCGACAGCGCAACGACCGCTCGGCCCGTCCGCCGTCGGCCGACAGCGGTTTTTTTCATTGACCGGAGGCGCGGTGTCGGCCAACGCCGGTCACTGGAGGAGGCTGATTGCCTCCAGGACGAGACGTACGACCTGCCAGAAAGATCGATCGCTACCGAGTGTACGAACCGTTACGGCCAGGGCTTTTGCGAGCTCCGCCGCGAGCTGGCGGACGGAGGTTGCGGGAGCCGGATGTGATGCCGGAGCGTTCTCCGGCGCACGGCGCTGTGGTCGGTCGGCGGGGGCAATCGGAGCGCTGATATTACATCCGCATTTGCAGACCGTATTCTGCTGATGGCGCTGGACCTTCCGGCCGTTTGGCCTGTGCTTGCGCTGGTGCCGGCGCTTGTGCTGCATACGAGCTCCTTGGTGTCGTTGCACAGCAGTCGATCGGTTGTCGTTCCGGGAGTCCCTGGGGCAGCCTGCCGGTCCGATTTCCCAGGCCAGGGGCTGGTCGGCCTTCTTCGGAAGCAGGACATCAGGACATGGTGCGGTTCGCGGATCAGCAGGAGGCGCGACTTTGGAGGTGGCCTCGGATTCGCTCTACCGAAACCCTTGCCGACCGGTTTCCGGCCAGTGGAAGGCGCAATGCCGTTCCGGACGGTTTGCGCTTCTGGTGGTTATGGCAGGTGCGGTTTGCGGCCGCCCCTGTCGGCGCCTGGAATTTATCGGATTGCCGAGTCGGCCAAATCCTAATCTCCTCAACTCCTTCCAGAATTGTCAAATCGCAGTGCCGAAATCACCATGTCGACCATGTCGGCGTGCCGCCTGGCGGCTGTTGACAGAATTATTCGGGCGGCATCTTCATGCCCGAACGAGAGCAGGATTCTGGCGTTTGCCATGATTTCCGCCAAGGATGCAGAGATTGCCCAGATCTCCAGACCGAACCGTAACTCGCCTGGAATGCCGGTGGATGCTCCGGCGGTCGATGCCGTTCCGCTCGTCGTGGCTGCGGTCCGCAGGGCGGCGTCGGCGAGGGCGGCGGAGCCGTTGCGCCGGTCCCCTTCGATGCGCCGCTGCTCGGCAGAGCTGTTGTGCCGGTCCCCTTGCCGGGCGAGGGGTGTGCTGCGGCATGAAGAGGGGGCGCAGCGTGCCTCCATGTGCAGCTGCAGGAGGTGCTGCAGCTGGAACGGCAGGGGCTGGCGCCGCACGGCCTCCTCGTACAGGCGGATCAGGTGCTGCTTCTTGGGGGTTCGGCGCCCGTGGAGCCAGTGCGACACTGACGCCTCGGAGACGCCGATGCGCCGAGCCACGGCCGCCATGGGGATTCGGTCGAACGCCTTGCGGATTACGGCCAGTGCGGCGGTGAACCTCTGGCTATGCATGCAAGAGGTCTGACTGTTCTCAGGCTTGGAGGGTGAGGGGATTTCTGTCGGCATGTCGATATTTCTCGTAGGGGGCATTCCCGGGCAAACCCTTTCATGCGGCTTTGCATGGCCGCCTGATGCGGCACGGGTCGACCATAGGGGATTCCCGCCTGCCTCCGGTAGTGGATTTCGGCCGAAGGTTCTTTACATCCCTGTAAAGAGTGTCGCGGGGTGTGCCATAGCGGGAATTCGCGACAGATCGGACAGCTTGTCATTTGCGCGCCACTTAAGGTATTGCCTTGAGGGGATGGCTGTGATATACAGAAGGCTTGTTCGGCATTACGCTTGGATGCCGGGCTTGGCCACGGCTGTGCCGCCTGTGCGCGGCGAATGGAACGGGTGATGCGAGTGTCTGATCTGCCGGCATGGGGCGACCCTGCCCTCGGAACCATGAAGCGCGCCGCTCTCTGGCTGGTCACGGTGGTAGGTGAGGGGCGGGTCTTCACCAAGGAGGAGCTCCGCCAGGCCTTTCCCGGTGTCTCCCAGATCGACCGGCGGATGCGTGACCTCCGGGACTTCGGGTGGGTCATCCATACGAACAGGGAGGCGGGCGATCTTGATCCGTCTGAGCAGCGCTTCGTCGAGCAGGGGATTCCGGTGTGGGAACCGGGCAAGGCGACCCGCCCGAAGGGGACGATCGCGATCGGTGCCGGCAAACGCCGGGAGACGATCTCCGGGGACGGGAACATGTGCCGGTCCTGCGGCATGACGCCGGGTGCGGTGTACGAGGGCACCTATGACACGGCTCAACTGGACATCGCCCGCCGACGAGTGCGCCGCCCGGATGGAACCGAGGTGGTTGAGCTGGTGACTGAATGTCAGCGCTGTCGACTGGGCGGCCGTCAGTTGGTGGCGGACCTCGGCGATGTCCTCAGGGCCATAGAGCGCCTTCAGGCGGAGGACCGCGAGGTCCTGGCCGACTGGATCGCTGCTGACGAACGCGACTTCCGTTCCGTCGAACAGGTCTGGAGCTCTTACCGGGCCCTCCCTGACAGCTCTCGCGCGGAGGTCCGCGCGGCACTCGAGCTCTGAACACCACAACGATTCGTATGCCTCGCGAGGGGGAGAAGGAATGACCAGGGACTACGGCCGGCCGCCCAGGGCAGAGGAGAACCGCGCGTCGGTGGAGTTCCGACTCAGGGAGCTTTCCGAGGCCGGGGGCCTCCGGGAGACGGTGACGATCGACTGGAGGGGGAACCTCTCCTCCTTCGATGTCATCGAGATGTCGGTGGGCGACCTCTACTACAACCCGGCTACTCATCGGATCCGGGCACAGCGGAGCCACGATGCCGACCGGGACCTGCTTCTTGAAGCAGATCCGTGGAGCGCCGAGAGCCAGGCGTACCTCGACTTCCTGCTGAAGGCTGTGCCGGCAGACCCCTCACGCCCCGACCCCGAGTTCGACAAGCTCGCGGACAGCCTTGTGCAGTACGGGCAGAACGACGCCGGCCTCATTACCCGTGACGGGGTCCTGGTCAACGGCAACACCCGGAGGGCGGCGTTGCTCCAGCGGTACGGGCCCACCCAGGTCATGCGTGTAGGCGTCCTCCCCGCGTCGTGCAGTTGGGGCGACATCGCCTCGGTCGAGCTGGCCCTTCAGCTACGTAAGGATCACCGGCGCGAGTACTCCTACATCAACCGGCTCCTGGCTATCGACGAGCTGGTCTCCCAGGGCGTCGCGCTGGCCAGCATCGCGACGACCTTCCGCACCACACAGGAGGCCTGCCGCCGGGACCAGTGGGTCTACAACCTGATCCGCAGCATGGTCAGGAGGAGTGAGGCCGACGGGCGGGCGCTGCCGCTGATCGCCTTCGAGGACCATGCAGAGAAGCTGCGGGAGCTGCACCGGAAGGTGGCCAAGGAGGAGGCCAACAGCCCCGAGAAGGCCGACCTCATGCTGGAGCTCCGCTTGGCGGCGGCCATGTTGGGCTTTTCCAAGACCGACCTGCGGCTCATCGAGGCCGACTTCCAGGGCCGCTACCTGGCCAACGCCCTGCCCAGCGGCCTCCAGCCGGTACCGTCGTCGGCCGGAGCGGTACGGATCCCGGGCCTCAGCCGGACGGTGAAGGGCCCGTCGGATGCCGTGGCCGCTGCCCGGGTGATGACGGACGCAGTGCTACAGGCCAAAGCCGTCAGTTCTGCCCATCTCCCCACCGGTAGCCAGGAAGCAGTGCGGGCGGCGGACACACTGAGGGCATACAAGGACGCGTTCGAGTCGTCGCTGGAGTTCGCCGGCAAGGATGCCCGAGTCCGGAAGCGCAAGCAGGCAGCCCCCACTCGTCTGGCTGATGCCAGCCAGGCGATTGATCAATGCGTGACCGACCTGGTGATGTCCCGGGCGTCGCGCAGCCTCGACGAGGATGCGTTCGACGACGCGGTGGCCAAGCTCCGGCGGAGTCTCGGTAAGCTCGCGATCGAGGTCAAGCGCACGGTTTCCGAGCCCGGAGACGAGACGTCCTGGCTGATCGGATTGCTCGACAAGGGACACTAGTGCTGGACTACCCCTCGACCAGTCTCACTCTTGGGTTCGACGTCAGTCGGACGAAGGCGCTGCTGCGTACGACTCCGGAGCACGGTGCCGAACTCGCCCGGCTGCTGACCCGGTTCCCGGCTGGACGGATGGCCGAGTTGCACACTGCGGAGGTTCCCGTTGACGACTTCGTGGCCGGCATCGAGGCGCTGAGCGGCTGGAGCGACCCAGAGGGAGTGGTCTGGGAGCCGGCCTTCCAGGACCTGGTCGTCGAGATGCTGGACACCGCCGATGCCGCTGAGCGGTTCTTGGCGGGGGGCATCGAGGACGGCGAGGTTGATCCGGACGACCTGGACCGGATGCTGGGCGAAGGCTGGGCGGGCGACCTGACGCCGTTTCAGCGGCGCGATGCGGCAAGGCTGCTGTCGCTCCGCCACGGGGCGAACTTCAGCGTTCCCGGGGCCGGCAAGACCCGTGTCGCGCTCGCCGCTTTCGCCGCCCTGCGCGAGCGCGGCGATGTTCTCAGGATGCTGGTGGTCTGTCCTAAGTCCGCGTATGAGGCGTGGCAGGTTGAGAGCCGCGCCTGCTTCCGGGAGCCGCCGGACGTCCGAATCCTGGGCAGCAGGATGCCGGACTCGGCCGACATCCTGCTGGTCAACTACGAGCGTCTCGGCCGGTCGCAGTTCGCACTGGCGGAATGGCTCTCCTCCGCCCCGGCCCTGTTGGTCCTGGACGAGGCCCACCGCATGAAGCTCGGCAGCGCGGGCGTGTACGGGGCGGTCTGCCTAGCCCTGGGCCCGCTGAGCCGTCGTCGGCTCATCATGACCGGAACCCCGGCCCCCAATGGCGCGAAAGACCTGGAGAGCCTCCTATCGTTTGTCTGGCCCGGCCATGGCCGCCGGGTGGTGGCCCAGGCCGTCAACGGCGGCGACCTCTCTGAGGCGAGTCGCGTCCTCAGGCCGCTCTACACGCGGACGACCAAGTACGAGCTCGGGCTTCCGCCGATGGACGTCCGCATGCGGTTCCTGCCGATGCCCCCGTTGCACCGCGAGATCTACGATGCCATGGTCGGCAGGTTCACGGTTCGTGCGCTGGCGGAGCGGGCGAGCTTCCATTCCCTCGGCCGGGCGGTGCTCCGGCTGCTGATGGCGGCGACGAGCCCCGCCCTCCTGGTGGAGGGGTCCAGCCGGTTCGAACCGTTGGCCCTCCGGGTTCCGCCACTCTCTGTGCCCGAAGGGGACCCGCTGCACGCGCTATTGCAGAAGCTGTCCAGCTACGAGACGCCTCCCAAGTACCTGGAAGCGCTGTCCATCGTGAAGGCCAATGCAGCCGAGGGGCGCAAGACACTGGTCTGGGCCAGCTTCGTGCGGAGCATCACGACACTGGCAGCCCTCTTCGAGGGCTACCACCCTGCGGTTATCCACGGCGGTACCCCTGACAGGGAGGAGCAGCTGCGCCGTTTCCGGCAAGACCGCGACTGCGCGGTCCTGATCTCGAATCCGGCCACGCTAGGTGAGGGGATCAGCCTGCACCAGGTATGCCACGACGCGGTCTACATCGACCGGGACTTCCAGGCTGGCCGCTTCCTCCAGAGCCTCGACCGCATTCACCGTCTCGGCCTGCCGCCCCAGGCGGTGACGCGCGTCACTGTCCTGGCTTCAGAGGGCACCGCAGATGAGAAGGTCGCCGTTCGCCTGGCTGAGAAGATCGACTTTATGGGCCGCATCCTGGACGATCCGTCCGTCCAGATGCTGGGCGACCTCGATGAAGAGCCCCCGTTCGCGGGCGGCATTGACGAGGCTGACCTCCAGGCGCTTCTCCAGCAGGCGGTAGGCGGCCTGCCGGAAGGCAGCCGGTGGGGCGCAAGTCGGAGATAGCCGCAGTTTCGCAGTGGACTGCAGGTGACCGGAGCTCTACTGGCAGATGGGTAGTGTGCGGATCGACCCGGTCGGCGAAGGGCGATTTCGGATTCTGGGCCGGTGAAGGCCCGCCTGCCGCAGACAGCGGTCTGCGGCAGCCGGGCCATCGCGAGCGTACGACGCTCAGTCACTTCTGGAATCGGGGCCCTGCCGCACAACCCTCCGGGGGTCAGCGGTAGTTCACGTACTGGATCGCGAAGTCCAGGTCCTTGCCCTTGAGCAGTGCCTGTACGGTCTGCAGGTCGTCGCGGCTCTTCGAGCTGACCCGCAGCTCGTCGCCCTGGACCTGCGCCTTGACGCCCTTCGGGCCCTCGTCGCGGATGATCTTCGCGACCTTCTTGGCATCCTCCGTGGAGATGCCCTCCTTGATGTCCGCGAAGATCTTGTACTCCTTGCCGGACAGCTGCGGCTCGCCGGCGTCCAGGGCCTTGAGCGACAGTCCGCGCTTGATGAACTTGCCCTGTAGGACGTCCAGGATGGCCTTCACGCGCTCCTCGCCGTTGGCCTTCATCTCGATCTTCTCGCCGGAGCGGCTGATCTCGCCGCCGACGCCCTTGAAGTCGAAACGGGTGGCGATCTCACGGGAGGTCTGGTTGATCGCGTTGTCGACCTCCTGCCACTCGACCTTCGAGACGATGTCGAAACTGGAGTCGGCCATGGGTGTTGGTCTCCTTGATGTTCTGGCTTCACTGGCACGGCCTGCCCCACCGGGCGTCCGCCTCCCCAGCCTATCCAGCGGTACCCCGCCCCCGCCCCCGACAGCCACGCCGTGGCCCTTGATCATCACGTGACCTATCGAGTGGCGGAGCACCCCCTGGCATCAGGTATTGTTTACGACGTCGAACGGGGCGGACGCCCCGGGGGACAAGATCCTGGCTGGTTGCCCGAGCGGCCAAAGGGAGCAGACTGTAAATCTGCCGGCATAGCCTACGTAGGTTCGAACCCTACACCAGCCACCGGATAGAGAACGGCCCCTGATCTGCGGAAACGTGGATCAGGGGCCGTTTCTTTTTACTCGAACGCAGGCCACACCGGATGGCCGTTTTGCGCGGTTTGTCTCACCCTGTTTCGCCCGAATCCCAGTCCTGACCAGCAGTTCCGGACCAGGCGCGGACCAGGATCAAGAGCCCTCGGTCGTCGATGGGTGTGAGGCCCGCCGCTGGAGCCTCTCGGTGATGAGCCGGTTCGCGTGGTCCTCATCGCCGTGGATGCACTTGGCGTAGACGCGAAGCAGAACCGCGATGCTGTGCCCCGCACGTCGGGCACACTCGGCCACCGCAACGCCGGAGGCCAGCCAGAGCGAGATCCCGGCGTGCCGGGCGTCGTACGGACGCTTGGCGAGGGGGGTGGCCCGCTCCTCCTCACTGAAGACCTCGGCCCGTGCAGCGGCCCAGACGACGCCGTACCCGCTCTCCTGCACCATGCCGTTCCGGAAGGTCCGGAAGAGCCGGCCGTCGGGAGCCGTGCCGTACAGCTCGATGTGCTCCCGCAGCAGCTTCACCAGCTCGGGCGGGATCGGTACCGGCCGGGTGGCCGACTCCGCCCGGTGCTTCAAGCCGCGGGGATCGTGGGACGCGCCGCTATCGGTCCAGGACGACCCGACACGGGGGCTGTTCCCGTTGAGGTTGAGCTTCCCCCAGCCCTCCGCCGGGAGAACGCACCGGTCCTTGCGCAGGTGGACCACCTCGCCCGGACGCATGCCCGCGTAGTACATGCACCCGAAGAAGGTGACCAGCCGTGGCCCGCGCCGCCCCTGCCGGCCGACGGCCTCCAGCATCGCGGCGGCCTGCTCCGGGCTCATGACGTACTCGGGATCGACCCCATCCTCGGCCCGAGGGGGCTGCCACTGCACCGACGGCAGCGGATTGACGGTCAGGAGGCCGTCCTCGACGGCACGGCCCAGGACGTGGTTCAGGATCCGGCGTTTCCGGAGCGTGGTCGAGGCGGCGGCCTTGGTGCCGTCCAGCTTCACCGAGAGGGCGGCAAGCAGGCGGCGGACCATCTTCGGGTCCGCCAGCTCGGACACGTCCACCGAGTTCCGCGCCACCCATGCCAAGGCCTTGGCGACGTCGGCCGGCGGCTCATCGGTCCAGCGGTTCACGTTGAAGGCCCAGCCGTACAACGCGCGCCGCACCAGCAGCTTGTCCGGCATGCTGGTCTTGCTCTTGACCAGCTCGAACGTGACGCTGGCCAGGGCGTCAGCCCAGGTCGTCCGTGTCTTGGCCGGGGCGCCGTCCCAGCGGGCCTCGACGTAGTTCCGTCCGTGCTGGTACCAGGTAACGGAGCTTTGCTCCTCCTGGCGCTTGCGAAGCTCCGCGAGTGGGAGGCCCGTCTCCGTATCGAACGGCTCGTGGGAGGCCGCCGCGACGAGCAGCTCGGCCTTCCGGCCGTCCGCCTGGGTCTTCGTGAGGTAGGACTCGGAGAACTCCAGGGTCCCGTTCACCGTCCACCGCACCATCCACGGCCTGCGCCGGTCGGGCCGGTGGCGGTGCTCCCAGAACGTGACCTTGTAGGAGGTGGGCATCAGGCGGCCACCTCGCAGGCGGCGAGCCACGCGTCCAGGTCGGCTCGGTCGACCCGGACCTGACCGTTGGGGAGTTTGATGAGGCGCGGCGCCTGGCCCCGGGCGCGCATCCGGTAGAAGGCGGCACGGGACATGCCGAGTTCGGCGAGCACTACGGGGAGCTTGAGCAGTTCGCGCTTGGGCATGGCGAAGTCTCCTGCTGTGGGTGCGGAGGGTGGCTGCGGAGTGTTGCGAGCCCTCTCGCGGGCGGCGGCGAAGGGCGGAAGACGTCAGGCATGTCAGGGGAACCCGCTGACCTGCCGATACGGCTCCTGGCCGGGCGTCAGGGGTTGTCAGGGCTGTCAGGAGAGTTCGGCTATCCCTGACAACCCTGACGTGCGCTGACGGCATGTCCGGCGGCGTATCGCCAGGTCAGGGCTTTGTCCTGACGTTCCTGACGGTTACGTGATCGGGTCCGTGTCGGTGGGGGCGCTCAGCGCAGGGTGGACACGGTAGGTGATGGCCTGCGGTCGTCCACGCTGGTTGCTCGCCGGGGGCTGGTCGGTGCGGAGCCAGCCGTGCTGTTCGAGGAGGGCGAGGGCGGGTTCGACGTCAGCGACCTTCTTGAACCGCCGGGACGACGCGACGGCGTCGTGGGCCTTGATGTGGGTGCGGTGGGTGCCGTCCTTCTTCGGCCGCTGGAGCCACTGGAGGAGGGCGTGGGCGTCCTCGGTGGCGGGGTCGGCGGCGATGAGGTCGAAGACGGCGAGGGTGTGGGCGGTGTAGTACTCGGCGATCTCGGCGGCGCGGTCGACGGTGGCCGCCTCGACGGGCGCGCGCCAGTCGCCGCCGACGTGGTCGGCGAGGTGGAGGAGGACCGCGATGCGGGCGATGTGGCCGACGAGCTTGCCCGCCCAGTCCTTGATGTGGGCGAGCGGCTCGTCCGGGCGGAGCTGGACCTCGAACCTCTCCTGCAGCTTCTCGACGGCGAGGTCGGCGGCCTCGGTCATCTTCGCGACGACCGGTTCGTCCAGCGCGGTGAGGGTGCGCAGGAGCGTGGACAGGCGGACGTCGTAGGTGGTGGCGACCGGCGCGGGGATGGGGGTGGTGCGGATCTTGCGGTAGCCGAGGTTGGACGGCGGGAGGGAGTACAGGAAGCGGGCGAGCAGGCCGCGGTCCCGGGTACCGGGGGCGGCGCCGAGTTCCTGGAGGACGGCGGGCTGCGGGGTGACGCCGATGGTGAGCGCGGGCTTGTCGACGGTGGGCTGCTCGCGGGTGATCCGGTCGGCCTGGAGCCGCTCGCCCTTGTGAGCCTGGAGGAAGACGCCGAGGTTGGGCTTGCTGCTGTAGCGGCCGACGATGCTGTCGAAGAGGTCGCCCTCGGGGGAGAGCGCGGCCAGACAGCGGTGGACCGCGAGCTGGTGGGTGACGGTCTCGGGGGTGATGTCCCCGGACAGGGTCAGCCGCGGGCTCGGCGGCACGACGATCTCGTCGGCCAGCATCCGGGCGCCGGAGATCTCGGCCACCAGATGGGCGCGGTCGAGGTCGGGGTTCTTGCGGGCCTTGGCCATGAGCGCCTCGACCTCGGCCAGCGCGGTCTCCTTGGCGGTCTCGGCCTCGATGATTCGGCCGCGGGCCTCGGCGCGGAGCTCGTCCTCGACCCGGTAGACCGGGCCGGTCATGAACGCGAACACGTCGGACTTGCGGCTGGCCGGGGGCATCGCGCACACGAGGTAGAGGTTGGACTGCTCGCGCCAGCCGGGCCGGATCTCCACGTTCACCCGGCCGCCGGCGGCGGTCGACAGCGCGGCCAGGGACATGGTGGCGGCCATGTCGACCGGGGTCTGGGTGAACTCCGCCACCGCCTCCACGTACGCGCCCAGCCACCCGGGCAGGGCCCGGACGGGGAACGTCGGCAGGGCGCCGTGGGAGCCGAGCGGGACGGGGTCGAGCCAGGTCTCGCCGGAGGCGAGGTCCGCCAGGGCGGCGAGGGCGGCGGTGCGGACGGCCTCCAAGTCGGCCTGGTCGTCGCCGGCCATGTGGGCGAGGCGGCTGGTGGCGGTGTTGATCCGGCGACGTTCGGCGGCCACGCGCACGATCTCGGCGTAGTAGTCGCCGTTCGCGGCGGTTGGGGTCGCCTCGATGCAGGTGTGCAGGTAGCCGGGCCCGCCGATGCGGACCAGGTCGCCCTGGGCGCGCAGGACACCGGCCAGCAGCACCGGGTCGACCGGCCGCTCGCCGTCGGCCATGCGGACGATGGCGCGCCAGATCGTTTCGTGTGCCGGGTGGTAGAAGGCGCTCGGGTCGCCGAGCTGGGCGGCCAGCGCCGGCACCTGGGCGGGGTCGAGCAAGGCAGCGCCGATGACGGCCTGCTCGGCGGCCTTGACCTCGGCGGGCTCGGGCCGGAACGGGATAACGGCCGCGTGCTGGGTGCTCAACGGGGGCTCCTTTCGTGCGGAGCGGTCCGATCCCGGGGAGACCATCGGGCGCGGACCGCCCGATGGAAGGGGAGGTCAGAGGTCGAACAGGCCATCCGGCTCGGCGGCCGGGGTGGCAGCCTGGCGGGCCTTGGCGGCGGTGCGGCGGGTGGCGTCGTGGCAGGCCGGGCACCAGGCGGCCAGCGCCTGCTTGGGCAGGGCGGCGGCCTTGTGCGGGGGCAGGAGCAGGCTGGCCGGTTCGGCGGGGGCAGCGAGCAGGTACGCGGGGCCGGCGCCGTGGGCGGCGGGGCAGCGTCCGCCGTCCTTGTCGTGGTTCCTGCCGCAGGTGCCGCGGCACTGGCAGCGGCCTGCGGCGGCGGCCATGACGGCCTGCCACAGTCCGCGCTGGTCACCGAGGGGCGGGGTCCGGCTCACGACTCGTCCTCGCCGGGGAGCTGGTGGTGGTCGAGCCAGGCGAAGGGGGAGGTGGTCTGGGCGCGGTAGTAGACGTCGAGGGCGGCGTCGGGGACGCTGCCGGGGTGGACGCGCGGGTCGATGAGGCTGGCGTACAGGCGGGTGCCGTGGTGGACGCAGGCCTTGGCGGCGTCGCCGTGGCGGTCGAGGACGGTCACGGCGTCGCGCGGGCCCTGGCAGGGGCTTTCGTCGTCGAGGTGGGCGGCTTCGCAGCGGGGCTGCGGGGCGGTGGTGTTTCCGGGCATGCTGGAGTCCTGGTCTCTGCGAAGGGGATCGGATTGGCCCCGCAGCAGCCGCCTCTCTGCCAAGATCGGGCTGCTGCTGCGGGGCTTCGTGCTGCTCGGGGACGTGGTCCGGCTAGAACGGCGGCTCTTCGGGGCCGCCGGCCGGGGCGCCGCCCCACTCGGTCCCGGGGGCGACGGGGACGGGAGCGGGGGTGTCGGTGGACCACGGGTCCGCCGGCCGATCGGGCAGGCCGGTCAGGCGTACTGGGCGAGCTGGGCCGCGGTGGTGTGGTCGAGGTTGCCCTCGGCCACCGCCTTGGCCAGCGCGTCGGTGAGCGGGTTGTCGCTAGGCGCCGTGGTCTCGCACTGGATCGGCAGGGCGTCGGCGCGGCCGGACAGCAGCAGGTCGGCGGCGGTGGCGATGCCGTCGGGCGTGACGACCAGGCCGAAGGCCAGCAGCTCGGGGTTGGAGAGGCGGTCGTCGCTGGTGCCGCGGGCCCAGATCCAACCGGAGACCTGGTCCCACAGCAGCGTCAGGCCGTGCGGGTAGCCGGCCGCCTGGGCGCGGTCGGTGTCGAGTCGGATGCAGATCTCGGTGAGCATCACCTCTCCGTTGTCGGCGCAGAACTCGGCGAACGACTCGGACGGGTCGGCGTTGGCGCCGAGCGCGGCGAGGACGGCGTCGAAGTAGGGCTGGTGGGGGTTGGTCACGGCGTTTTCCCTTCACAGGAGCGGGTCCGGTCTGTCCGGCCCCCGCACCACCCGGACCTCGCCTCCGGCTGTGGCGGTGGTCCGGGTGGCACGGCCGGTCGGGCAGGCGGCTAGAACGGCGGCTCAGCGGAGTAGACGGGTTCGGTCCAGCCGAGCCAGCGGCGGGCGATCCAGCGCGGGACGGGCAGCAGGCGGCGGACGCGGGCGGGATCCCAGCACGCGCAGTAGTGGGTGTCGGTGCCGTCGTACTCGCCGGTCTCGGGGTGGCCGTAGTCGCGGGTCCAGCCGCCTTCGCCTTCGCAGTCGGGGCAGGCCGGGTCGGGGGTGTCGATCAGTTGGATCTCGGGGTGCGGCCAGGTGGCGTATCGCAGGCGCAGGCGGGCCATGGTGTCTCCGTTCAGGGGTGGGTGGGCTGCGGGTCGGGCGTCGGTTGGTCGGTGAGGGTCCGCAGGGCGTCGGTGATGGCGAGCAGTGCGAGCAGGTGGGCGTGGTCGGCGGGCGGCAGGGAGCCGTACGTGACGTAGACCTGGGCGAGTTCGTAGTGGCTGGCGTCGGGGCGGGGGCCGTCGAGGGACTGGCTGATCGTTTTCCCCTTCCGAAGGGGTGTAGTTGGGCCTGTAGTCGGCGCGTAGTCGGGGTTGTAGTCGTGTAGTCGTCGCAGGTCAGCGGGCGGGTGTAGTCGGGATCGGCGGGGGCTTGGGTGCGGTCGGGGGAGAGGGGTGGGAGGGGGTGGCCGCACCACCCTTGAGTCCCCGTCGGCGGGGTGTCGGACGGGGGGCTCAGGGGTGGTGCGGGTGGTGCGGGTGGGGCGGTCTCAGGCGGCCTGGGGGGTGTGGTCGACGGCGGCCTGGGCGGCGGCCTGTGGGGGGAGGGCGGGTGAGCGGCGGAGGTGGGTGGCGAGGGAGGTGGCGGTGAAGCCAGTGGAGGGGGTCCTGCCGGGCACCCGGATCCCGGGTTCGACCGGGAGGCCGGCGGCGCGGACGAGGGCGCCGAAAGCGCGGGCGTCGGCGTCGGGGTAGAGGCCGTGGCGCTGG
Organism: Kitasatospora sp. NPDC088779; assembly: GCF_040685395.1. Lineage (NCBI taxonomy): Bacteria > Bacillati > Actinomycetota > Actinomycetes > Kitasatosporales > Streptomycetaceae > Kitasatospora > Kitasatospora sp. NPDC088779. The sequence continues at coordinate 81,349 of NZ_JBFBHW010000014.1, forward strand.
AAGGTTTCGAGGGCCTCGGCGAGGTGGACGTGGCCGCGTCCCTCATCGGTCTGGGCGCGCAGGGCGACCATGTGCTCGACGGAGGTGGTCAGCTCGGCGGCGGACAGCTCTCGGGGCGTGGCCGGGGCGGCGGGTGTCCGGAGGCGGTACTCCTCTTCCTGGTCGTCCTCTTCCTCGTCGGCTTGGTCGTCCTCCTCGCCCTGGTCCTCCGTGGCCCCGGCTTTCGTGCCCTTGCTGGGGGCGGGGGCGGGGGCGTGGATGAGGGCGGCGATCCACCAGCCGCCGAGCAGCAGGCCGATGCCGGGCTCGATCCAGGGGCCGACGAGGGACCAGACCAACGGCCCGCCCACGACCAGCATCAGGGCGGCCGCGCCGGCGGCGTCGCCGAGTCGGCTGCGCGTGGCCTTGCGGTCGGCCTTGGCCTGCTCCAGGTCGAACTGCTCGGCCGTGACCCGCGCGGTCTCCCGGGCGTGGAGCATCGCGGGGCGTTTGGCCGGATCGGCTTCGGCGAGCTTCTTGGCGAACGCGGCCTCGTCGAACTTCGCAGCCTCGGCGGCGAGCTTGTCGTGTTCGGCCTTGAGGGTGGCGGCCTCGGCGCGGCGCTCGCGCTGGGGGGCCGTCAGCTTGCGGATCAGGACGGGCGTGCCGGTGGTCAGGCCGGTGACCGGCCACAGGAGGGTGGGGAGGAGCTTGTCGGTGGGGAAGATCTTCTCCATCGCCATCCTCTCTCAGCTCACGAACGAGTGGATGAGGCCGCCGAGGACGCTGGCGGGGATGGCCCAGAAGCCTCCGGCGGCGGCGTACAGCGACGGGGCGACGGCGCCGCACAGCGCGTCCTTCCACGCCCGCGGCTTGAGGCCGAAGACGGCGAGGGTCAGCACGGCGGCGGTGGCGCCGGTCTGCCACTCTCCGATCGCGGCGTTGCCCTGGAAGCCGTCGCTGAGCTGCTGGCCGATGCCGCTCAACTGCTGGAAGGCGGTGCCGGCGTTGGCCGCCAGCAAACCCACGCCGAACGCCCAGTAGGGGACGTGGTCGGGCTCCACGGTGATCTTGCCCTTCCCGCGGACGCCGACGTACAGGTACATGGTGGTGACGGTGGCGGCGCCGCCCGTGCCGAGGGCGATGAGGCTGCTCATGGTGTCTGTCTCCTGACGGGCTAGAAGAGGGGGAGGGCGGCGAAGAGGGGGGCGATGCCGGAGGCGACGGCGATGCCGGAGGCAACCGGGACGCGCAGGGCGATCAGGATCAGGAGGGGCCCGGGGCCCCGGACTTCGGAGACCCGCAGGCGTCCGCGGTCGCGCAGGTGGAGGTCGAGGGCCCAGCCGGCGGCGGCCAGCAGCAGGCCGACGTAGGGCCCGCCCGGGGCGATCAGCGACACCAGGCCGGTGGAGTAGCCGCCGACGGCCGAGATCCCGGTGAGGATGCACCAGCGGCGGAACCGGCGGGTGCGGTCGGAAGAGCCGACCTTGGCGCGGGCGGCCCGGCGGCGCTCGCGCCGGGCCCGTTGCTTGGCCTCGCGCTGTTCGGCGAGCCGCTGTTGACGGTGGCGCAGGTCGCGCTGGGCGGGGGTCTCCCCTGCGGCGGCCCGGGCGGCGTCCTCCCGGGTGCGGGCGCGCTGCCGGTCGAGCTCGCGTGCGGCCTCCAGGCGGGCGGCCCGGTCCTGGGGGGTCTCGGTGATTCGCTCGGCCAGCAGGTCGGCGAAGCCGACGAGGTTGTCCCGGTGGCTGGGACCGGTGGGAGTGAGGATGTCCTCGACGCGGTGGCGCCGGGCCTTTTCCTGGGCGGTCTCTCCGACCTTGCCGAGTGCCGAGTCCATCCGGGCGCGCTGGGCGGCGAGCAGGGTCTCGTACTCGACCTGCTGGCGGGCGGCGCGCTGGGCCTCGGTCTCGGTGAGGAGCTGGCCGATCTGGTCTCCGACCTGCGAGGCGATCGTCGTGGCCTGCTCGGCGAGGATCTTGCCGACCGGGGCCCAGAAGGCCTCTGCGGCGGCCGCCACCGATGCGGCCTCGGCAGCGGGGCCGGTGCCGATCGGGACCGGGGTGTAGACGGTCGTGTTGGGTAGGGGCTGGGACGGCTGGGGGATGCGGGGGCCCGACTTGCGCCACCACTCGGCGACCACCGGGTCGGTGTCGGGAGTCATGCCGGCGGTGGGCGGCTGGGACGGGGGCGGGGGGATGGTCATCGGTTCCACCCGCCCCGGCGGATCAGCTCGCAGAGGCCCACGACCATGATCGCGAGGTCCACCAGCAGGACGATCAGGCAGAGCATGTAGCCCATGGGATTCTCCCTGGTCAGGGGTGGTGCGCACCCCGCATACCTGAGGTGTGCGGGAGGGGTGCGGGGGTGTGCACCACAGGGGGCTGGGGTCAGGAGGAGCGCCACCAGGCGCGGGCGGGCGGGTTGGTCTCGATCGCGGTGCGGCGCCTGATCTTGGCGTCCATCTGGGCGTGGCCCGCGCGGTCGGCCTCACGGACGGCGGTGGCTCGGCGCTGCTGGCCGGACTGCGGCTGCTGGCTACGGCGGAAGAGCGGCATCACGGGCTCCTTCAGCGGTTGATGACGGGCTTGTCGAGGTCGCGGTGGGTGAGGCGGACGGGGGCGCCGGTCTTGGCGAGGCGCTGGGCGAGGGTCATGGCGACCGTGGGGGCGCGGTGCCGTCCACCCGCGCAGCCGACTGCGATGGTCAGCGGCGCTGTGGTCGGCCCGGCGTCGTAGGCGTCGGCCAGCAGCGCGGCGCTGACGATCAGCTCGCGGATGCCCGGGGTGGCCATGACGGCCTGGCGGACGGGCATGTCGTGAGCGGTCTGGTGGCGCAGGGCGGGGTCGACGTGCGGGTCGCGGAAGTGCCGGCGCAGGTCGAGCACGAGGGTCGCCTCGGGCGGGGCGCCATGCAGGTAGCCGAAGCTGACCACCTGGATTTCGGTCACGGACATGACAGGGGTCTCCTTGCTGAAGGTCAGCGGAGCAGGCCAAGGGGGTGGGGTCAGGCGGCGCCGGCGGGCACGGCATGCAGGGCGGGAAGCTCCGGGCGGGCGGAGCGCAGTTCCTGGTAGCGGGCGGCGATCCATCCGGCCGACCAGCCGGTCAGCTCGACCGCCCGGCGCTGCGGGATGCCGAGCGTCACGGCGGTCTGGACGGTCAGCCGGGCTTCGTTCTCGGGCAGGCGCTCGGTCACCGCGGGCGCGGCCAGGAGTTCCTGCCGCAGCCGTTCGGCCCCCTGCGCGGCGTCCTGCTCACGCTCGCGCTCACCGCGCTCACGCTCACTCGCCTCGCGCTCACGGCGCTCACGCTCACGCCGCTCGGAGTCCTCCCGGCGGGCCTTGTCCTCGCGTTCCTCGCGGGCCATGCGGTCGTCGTGCTCACGCTGCTCGCGGACCATCTGCTGCTCGTGCTCACGGCGCTCACGCTCGCGCTGGTTGGCCCGCTCGTACTCCGCCACCCGGTCCTCGCGGGCCTGGCGGCGCTTCTCCTCGGCGATGCGGTCGCGCTCGGCCCGCTCATCGCGCTCACGGGCCTCACGGTCCATCAGCGCGGCGGCAATCGTGCGCCGGTAGGCGAGCGAAGTCTCCGCCGTGACGATCAGCAGCAGCGGGGCCACCGAGTGGACCGCCACTCCGACCTTGTCCTGGTCCAGGGCGGACTGACCCACGTTGAGCAGCACCGTCATGACGCCGGTCATCCAGCGCAGCACGGCTGGCCACCGGCCGCCGTCGCCGTTGAGTCGGGCGAGCGTGCTGTCCATGCGGACCACGATCACCACCGCCGCGTCCACGACCAGCGGCAGGATCGGGGCCGTCCACCGCCAGTCCTGCGGGGTGTGTCGGGACATGAGCGGGGTCACCGTGAGCATGCTGTAGAGGACCGCGCCGAGCGTGATCGTCCACGTCCCCACGGCCAACGCCTTCTCGGCCGAGCTGATCTGGTCCTGGCTGATCGGCGCCTTCACAGCGACCACCACCCGGCGCGCGGTGAACGCGCCGTGAGCGCGAGCCTCGCCATCACGCGGCCACCCGCTCGACGCTCGCCGTGCGGCGGATGACCGCCGGGCGTCGCAGCGGCACCGGCGCCATGCTCAGCAGTCGTTCGGCGTAGGCGGCCAGCTCCGGGTCTTCCCGGCGCAGGTCCGCCAGGACGTCGTCTGCGGCGTCCATCCGGGCGTTCCGCTCGGTCTCGCTCTCACCGGGCACCCCGGTGAACAGCCGGGTGAAATCCGAGTCCACGCCGAGCGCCAACTCGGCGAACTCGTCCGGCGTCAGGGCCATCTGCCCTGCAACAATCGACTTCATGGGTCTGCCTCGTCTCTGGTAGAGGGCGGGCCTGGGGCTGGCGCGCTCCGGCCAAGGAACGCGCGCCAGCCCAACTCATGTGGGCCCAGCTACTCGTGGCGTACGAGTAGCCATGGCCACGGCCCAACCGCGAGCGGAAGGGCCGGGCCAAAGTCACTCGTTCACAGGTCGGATCCGGCAGAGCAGGACCCGACGGGCCGTCCTTTCGGGATGTGCTCCCAGGCATGGACGGCGTTGACCTTTCGGTCTCTAGCCATCCGGACTGCCAAGGCGCCGGTTGCCTCGGCCCGATCTATCCCGGGCCCCTTCACCCCGGGTACGGCGGGCGCCGTCCATTCACGGGTGCGTTTGTGCAGCTCAGAGCAGCCCAAAGAAGGCCCCTCTGTGTCGCCTCTGTCTCACTTGGTGCGACACTCACAACATAGACAACCTGCTTAGGCAGGTCAAGAGAGTTGGGTTTCTCGCCCCTCTTGGGCACCTGCCCTAGCATGGGGAGATGGCCCTAGACCCGGACGACTCCCGCCCCCCGTATCAGCAGGTCGGCAGCTCTCTGCGGGCCTCGATCCTCACGAAGAAGCCAGGCTTCGAGACCGGCGACAAGCTGCCCTCCGGCCCTGAGCTGGCGAAGCACTTCGGCGTGGCGCGCGGCACGGTGGACAAGGCGCTCGACCTGCTCCGCACCGAGGGGCTGATCGTGACCCGCCAGGGGAGCGGCTCATTCGTCCGCGAGAGGACCTCTCGGCCAGTCGGGCTGCGGCCGCACCTGGAAGCGGCCTTCGAGCAGCAGCAGGTGACCCTCGACTTCGCGGGCTTCTCCAGCGAGACGCTGCACAACGCGCTGCAGGAACCGCTCGACAAGGTCCGCTCCGGCCGGCTGGCGCCGGAGTCCATCACGGTCCGCCTGCTGCTGCCGGACACCACAGCGCCGATGGCCGTGCCGGTCCTGGTCGACGGGCTCCAGGATGAGACAGCCCTCCGGCAGCGCGCCCGCAACATCGCCCTGACGAACGCCGGCGGCATCGCTCACTCGGTGGAGATGCTGGCAGAGCTGGGCCTCGTCCAGAATGCGAGCGTCGAGGTCAAGGTCCATCGGGCATCCAGCCTGTTCAAGCTGTACATCCTGAACCGGTCGGAGGCGTTCTTCGGCTTCTATCCGCTCCGCGAGCGCACCGTGGCGATCGACGACACCGCCCACACCTTCTACGACGTCACCGGCAAGGACACCACCCTGTTCCACCATGCCGCCGGGCCGGACGACGCCTCGCTCGGATCGCAGTACGTCCAGCAGGCCCAGATGTGGTTCGACAGCGTGTGGAGCACGATCGCCTACGAGCGGCAGCCATGACCGCCACGCCTCAGCAACTCGCCGACGTGCTGCGGCCGGTGAAGCACGTGCTTCTCGATTTCGATGGCCCGGTCTGCTCGGTCTTCGCCGGCCTCCCCGCCTCGGAGGTTGCGCGCCGACTCCGCGAGGGCCTGCTCGCCGGTGGCGAGCAGGCCCCGGCCGGGGCGGCCGAGGAGAACGATCCGCTCGCCCTGTTCCGGCTGGTCGCGGACGCCCGGCCCGATCTCACGGCGAGCACGGATGCGGCGCTGGTCGCGTTGGAGACTGAAGCCATCCGAGTCGCCCGCCCGACCCCGGGCGGAGAATCTCTCCTGCGTGCTGCCGTCCGCTCCGGTCGGCTGGTCTCCGTGGTCAGCAACAACGCGGGCGCGGCCATCGAGGCCTACCTCGCCGAGCACGGCCTCAGCGACTATGTGACCGGCGTCTTCGGGCGCGCCCCGGGCGACCCCTCGTCCATGAAGCCGAACCCGCGCCTCCTGCTCGAAGCGATGGAAGGCGCAGGCACCAGACCGGAGCACTGCATTTTCATCGGCGACGCGGCCCGTGATGTCGAGGCCGGGAAGGCCGCCGGAGTCCCGACGATCGGCTACGCCAACAAGCCGGGGAAGGACGCCAAGCTGGCCACCGCCGGCGCTGTGGTGGTCGTGGACTCGATGCAACTCGTCTCAGATGCCCTCGCCTGACCTGCAACTACCGAGACAGCTGGCGAAGCTCTGCGTATGCCTGTGGTTCGACATACGCGACGACTAGCCGTTGACTCGCTCCAGCAGCATCAAGACTGGTCAGTCGGACTAGTTGGGACAGGCGATGCGCTTCCGGGAGCCACCCGCTGTGACAAGACAATGCCTACCATGAAGAAGACATCCTGGTATCGTCATTAGAGACTTAGTGCATTGAGGTGCGTGAGCATCATCGAATGCATGGAAGAGGGCCCGCCTCGCCTGGTGCGCTAACACCAGGGGTTCCGAGACGGACCCTCTGTACCTACGGTGTGGCTCTACAGTCGCACTGGCGATGGCCTGGCCGTTGGAGCGGCTGGGCCATCGTGCTAAGCAGTTAGCTCCAGAAGTCCTGGAACAGCTGCCAGATGTCGTACGCCATCTTCACCCCTCGCCAGATGGCAAGCAGTCGGCGCACCCCATCCCTGTGGAGCCTCCCCGCGTTCTTCGGCTCTGCGCCGCCCGGATCCTCGTCGGCCGGCTGCTGCTGATGAGACGCGGTCATGCTCCACCCCTTCGAACCATCCCGGCCGCGCCCTGCGGTCGGGATCGCGACGTCCGCCTGAGCGGGCGCCGTGAATCCGCCCGCACCTTGCGGCCGGGATCGCTGACACGCGCTCACGCGCCAGTCGGCGAAGGGGTTTCGCACTTCTTCCAGAGTACGTGCGCGACTGGGCCCCGGACGAATCCGTCCGGGGCCCAGACGCCCTTCGGCGTGTCGCCTGTTCTGCCCGCCGGGCGGGCCGGGGCCTGTTGGGGGGGATGTGCCCTCATCGACGCGTCCGGCTTCGAGGGCGCCGGTCTCCTGCGCCGCAAGTTGCCGGTGCGGAGCGCGGCCGCGAGGGGGTGGATCGCTCACGCGGTCGTCATCGAGGCGCGGGGTGCGAGCACTGGCGGTGCTCGATGGGGGCGCGTCGGGGTGTGGCGTGAAACACGAAAGGCCGGGGGCGGGCAGCGAAATCGCTGCCCGCCCCCGGCCTTCGCTGCGCTCTCAAGGTGGTCCAAGTGAGGGCCGTTCGGACCATGATCCGGACCAGGGGCGGACCAGGTAGGGCCCACGAGCGAGAGTTCCCAGGTCAGAGCGCCCCTGGTCAGCGGCCTGTAAATCTGCCGCGTAAGCTACGCAGGTTCGAACCCTGCACCAGCCACAGGACAGAGAACGGCCCCCGATCTGCGGAGACGCGGATCGGGGGCCGTTGTCGTTTTCCCGCCGCGTGATCGTCGCGTGGGCGCCGCGGCGCTGCCGTGCCGGCGGCGAGGACACTTATTGCGCATTGCTTGCAATTACGGTCAGCAGGCAGCAGAGTGGGTGCGGGGGTGGGTGGGGCCGTTCAGCGTGATTGTGGTGGTGTCCCGGGTGTGCGTAGGGCGCGCCGGGGGTTCTTCGCAAGAGCTGGTCGTCTTCCCAACCGGCGCCCGCCGGGACAGCGGCCCACCCATCCCCGCCACCCCCCCGCCATGAGCTCTCCCGCGGTGCGTCAAGGGCCCGTCAATGGTTCCTGGGACGGCGTCAGGAACGCGTAGGGGTCGGGGGGAGGGCGGGGGTGCGGCCCGCAGGATCGGAGGAACAACCGATCGCGGAGGTTCCGTCCGATGCCCAGCGCCATCACCACCCAGGCCGTCACGGCCGAACCCGAACCGCCGGACACCGGCGCGGGCGACGAGCGGCACCGGCTGAGTGCGCTGGGCGGTCTGGCGGCGCTGTCGTTGGACGCCATGGCCTCGGTCGCGTACGGGCCGGAGTCGATCGTGCTGGTGCTGGCCGCGGCCGGGGCGTACGGGCTGGGCTTCACACTGCCGGTGACGGTGGCGATCGCGGTGCTGCTGGGCGTGCTGGTGGCGTCGTACCGGCAGGTGATCGCGGCGTTCCCGGACGGCGGCGGCTCGTACGCGGTGGCGAAGGAGCACCTGGGCCGACGGACGGCGCTGACCGCGGCCGCCTCGCTGGTGATCGACTACATCCTGAACGTGGCGGTCTCGGTGACCGCGGGGGTGGCGGCGCTGACCTCGGCGGTGCCGAGCCTGTACGACGACCGGGTCTGGCTGTGCCTGGGCGTGCTGGCCCTGGTGACGGCGGTGAACCTGCGCGGGATCGCCGAGTCGGCGCGCTGGTTCATGGCGCCGACGGCCGTCTTCGTGGTGTCGATCCTGGCGATCATCGTGGTCGGCCTGTTCCGGGACGGCCCGGCGAGCACCGCGGCCGCCGCGGGCCACGCCTCGACGCTGGCCGAGAACGCCACGACCGTCGGCGCGCTGCTGCTGCTCAAGGCGTTCGCGGCCGGGTGCTCGGCGCTGACCGGGGTGGAGGCGGTGGCGAACGCCGTCCCGTCGTTCCGGACCCCGCGGGTGAAGCGGGCGCAGCACACCGAGGTGGTGCTCGGCGCCCTGCTCGGCGTGATGCTGATCGGGCTGGCCGTGCTGATCGGCCGTTTCCACCTCCAGCCGGTGGAGGGCGTCACGGTGCTGGCCCAGCTCGCCGACGCCTCGCTCGGCCACGGCGCCGCCTTCTACGTCGTCCAGTTCGCCACCGTGGTGCTGCTCGGGCTGGCCGCGAACACCTCCTTCGGCGGGCTGCCGGTGCTGCTGCACCTGCTCGCCCGGGACAACCACCTGCCGCACGTGTTCGCGCTGCGGGCCGACCGCCAGGTGCACCGGCACGGGGTGCTGTTCCTCGCCCTGGTGTCGGCGGCGCTGCTGGTCGGCTCGGGCGGGGACGTGAACAGCCTGGTGCCGCTGTTCTCGATCGGCGTGTTCGTCGGGTTCACGATCTGTCAGGTCGGCATGGTCCGGCACTGGTCCGTGCACCGGCCGGCCGGCTGGGTGCGGAAGGCCGTGCTGAACGGGTTCGGCGCGCTGCTCACCGGGGTCGCGACGGTGGTGGTGACCGGCACCAAGTTCACCGAGGGCGCCTGGGGCATCGTGGTGGCGCTGCCGCTGCTGGTGGTGCTGTTCGAGGCGGTGCACCGCAGCTACGGACTGATCGGGGAGCGGCTGGAGCTGGGCCGGGTGCCGGGCGCGGTGACCCGCCAGCGCAGCCTGGTGGTCGTGCCGGTGACGGCCATCACCCGGCTCACCCGGGACGGCCTGTCGGCGGCGCTGTCGCTCGGGGACGAGGTGCTGGCGGTGACGGTGGTGCACGAGCAGGCCGAGGCGGAGGCGCTGCGGCGGGACTGGGAGCTGTGGCAGCCGGGCGTGCCGCTGGTGGAGATCCCGGAGGACCGCCGCCGGCTGGGCCAGCCGATCGCCGCGTTCGTGAACCGGCTCGGCGAGGAGCACGCCTACGACCGGCTGACGGTGCTGATCCCGGAGGTGGAGCCGGCCCGCTGGTGGCAGCGGGCGCTGCAGAACCGGCGCGGCGCCGTGATCGACCGCGCGCTGCGCCGGCACACCGACGCGGTGGTCTGCCGGCTGCGGATGCGGATGTGACCCGGGCCGCCACCGCTGAGGTGCTGGGCGTCCACAGCCTGGACGCCCGATAACAACCCGGTATCTTGACGCGGTCTTAACGGGGCGGCCCTGACGCCCTCGATACGCCCGGCACGTGCCCGCCCGCAGTGGCCCTGACCTGCGGGAAGTCCATGAGGGCGGGACGTGCCGGGCCGGCGCCGCAACGGATTCCGTCGTGTCCGACCGAACTTACGCTCGCCAACGTGTTCAACGTGCCCCAGGCGCTCAAGCGCCTCGTCATCGGCCGGGCCATGCGCAGCGAGGAGCTCGGCGAGACGCTGCTGCCCAAGCGGCTGGCGCTGCCGATCTTCGCCTCCGACCCGCTCTCCTCGGTCGCCTACGCGACCCAGGAGATCCTGCTGGTGCTCACCGTCGGTGGCGCCGCCTTCCTCTACCTGACCCCGTGGGTCGCGGCCGGCGTGGTCGCGCTGATGGCGGTCGTGGTGATGTCCTACCGCCAGGTGGTGCACGCCTACCCGAGCGGCGGCGGCTCGTACGAGGTGGTGTCCCGCAACCTCGGCGCCAACTCCGGTCTGGTGGTGGCCGCCTCGCTGCTGGTCGACTACGTGATGACGGTCGCGGTGTCGGTGGCCTCCGGGGTGGACAACATCATCTCGGCGCTGCCCTCGCTGGCCGGTCACCGGGTCTGGCTGGCGCTGGGCTTCGTGCTGCTGCTGATGGCGGTGAACCTGCGCGGCGTCCGGGAGTCCGGCAAGGCCTTCGCCGCGCCGACGTACCTGTTCATCGGCGGCATCCTGCTGATGGTGGTCACCGGGCTGGTCCGGGTCGCGCTCGGCGACGCGCCGGTGGCGTCCAGCGCCTCGTACGGGATCCTCCCGGAGGACGGCAAGGACACGGTGGCCGGCCTCGGCCTGCTGATGCTGGGCCTGCGGGCGTTCGCCTCCGGCTGTACGGCGCTGACCGGGGTGGAGGCGATCTCCAACGGAGTCCCGGCCTTCCGGGCGCCGAAGGCGAGGAACGCCGCGCGCACCATGGCCGTGATGGGCACCACGGCCGTGGTGATGTTCGCCGGCATCACCGCCCTCGCGCTGATCGCCAAGGTGCACATCACCGAGGGCGGCGCCTGCCGGCTGTCCGGCTTCCCCGGCGACTGCGCGAGCACGCCCCAGCAGACCGTGATCGCCCAGCTCGCGGCGGCGATCTTCGGCGGCGACCACAGCGTGCTGTTCTACGCGATCCAGGCGGTCACCGCGTTGGTGCTGATCCTGGCCGCCAACACCGCCTTCAACGGCTTCCCGCTGCTGGCCTCGATCCTGGCCGAGCACCGCTACCTGCCCCGGCAGATGCACACCCGCGGGGACCGGCTGGCCTTCTCCAACGGCATCATCGCGCTCGCGGTGGTGGCCGGCGGGCTGCTCTGGCTGTACGACGCGAACGTCACCAGCCTGATCCACCTGTACATCCTGGGCGTCTTCACCTCCTTCACGCTGTCCCAGATCGGCATGGTCCGGCACTGGAACCGGGCGCTGGCCACCGAGACCGACCCGGCGGTGCGCCGCTCGGCGCTGCGCTCCCGGGTGATCAACGCCTTCGGCGCGGTCGTCACCGCGCTGGTGCTGGTGATCGTGCTGCTCACCAAGTTCACCCAGGGCGCCTGGCTGGCCGTGGTCGCCGCGCTGGTGCTGTGGCTGATGATGCGCGGCATCCGCCGGCACTACGACGGCGTCGCCGCCGAGCTGGCGGTGGACGACCCGGAGGCCGAGTCGGCGCGGCCCGCCCGGGTGCACGGGATCGTGCTGGTGTCCAAGCTGCACAAGCCGACGCTGCGGGCGCTCGGCTACGCGGAGGCGTTCCGGCCGGACTCGCTGGAGGCGCTGACCGTGGCGGTGGAGCCGGAGGCGACCGGCGAGTTGGAGCGGCAGTGGACGGAGGCCGGCGTCCGGGTGCCGCTGAAGGTGCTGGACTCGCCGTACCGGGAGATCACCAAGCCGGTGCTGGCGTACGTGCGGGAGCACCGCCGGGACAGCCCCCGGGAGGCGGTCGCCGTGTTCATCCCGGAGTACGTGGTCGGCCACTGGTGGGAGCACCTGCTGCACAACCAGTCGGCGCTGTGGCTGAAGAGCCGGCTGCTGTTCACGGCGGGCGTGATGGTGATCAGCGTGCCGTGGCAGCTGACCTCCTCCGGGCGCGCGGGCGGTCCGTCGCGCCGGGCGCCCGGCGCGGTGCGCCGGGGCGAGCCGGCCCCGGGGAGCGGGTACGAGCGGCTCCCGGCGCCGGAGAAGGTCTGACCGGAGCAGTAGCCGGCCCCCCGGGCCTCCGTCGGCCCCGCCCGCACGAAGCCCGTACCAACCCGCACCCCCACCCGTACGGAAGCCCCGGAATCCCGGGGCTTCCGGCGTTCCGGCGCCGGGCCGATCACGGCCTGATGACGACGGTCACGGCCCGGTGAAGCGGGCGTCAAGGTCGCGTCAACGTCCCGCAGTCACCCGTATGGAGGGCGTCAGGGAGCCATAACGCGCCTCTGACGGCTGCTTTGCTGCATCTGCCGGTCGTCCGCCGGCGCCGCGCGAAGCCCCCGGCCCGCCCGCGGCAGTCTCCCGAACCGCTCTGGTGGAGCCCATGTCCGATCTCATCTACGTCGGTGTCACGGTCGCCGTGTTCGCCGTCATCGCCCTGATCGCGCGGGGGGTGGAGAAGCTGTGAGCGCGGAGAACATCGCAGGTCTGATCGTGGCCGTCGCGCTCGTCGGCTATCTCGTCGTGGCGCTGATCTTCCCGGAGAAGTTCTGACATGGGATCCACTCTCGCGGGCTGGCTGCAGGCCCTGGCCCTGGTCGGGGCACTGGCCCTGTGCTACCGCCCCCTTGGCGACTACATCGCCAAGCTCCTCACCACCACCAAGCACCTCAGAGTCGAGCGCGGCATCTACAAGGTGATCGGCGTCGACGGCGACGCCGATCAGCGCTGGCCGGTGTACCTCCGCTCGGTGCTGGCCTTCTCGGCCGTCTCCGTCCTCTTCCTCTACGGCCTGATCCGCCTCCAGGGCTACCTGCTGCTGAACCTGGGCGTTCCGCAGATGGAGGGCCACCAGGCCTGGAACACCGCGATCTCGTTCGTCGCCAACACCAACTGGCAGTCCTACGCCGGTGAGTCCGCGATGGGCCACCTGGCGCAGATGGCAGGCCTGGCGGTGCAGAACTTCGTCTCCGCGGCCGTCGGCATCGCCGTCGTCGGCGCGCTGATCCGGGGCTTCACCCGCAACCGGACCGACCGGGTCGGCAACTTCTGGGTGGACCTCACCCGGATCAACCTGCGCCTGCTGCTGCCGATCTCGATCGTCTTCGCCCTGGTCCTGGCCGCCTCCGGCGTGATCCAGAACTTCCACGGCTTCCACGAGGTGGCCACGCTCAGCGGCGAGGTGCAGAAGATCCCGGGCGGCCCGGTGGCCTCCCAGGAGGTCATCAAGCTGCTCGGCACCAACGGCGGCGGCTTCTTCAACGCCAACTCCGCGCACCCGTTCGAGAACCCGACCGGCTTCTCCAACCTGGTCGAGATCTTCCTGATCCTGCTGATCCCGTTCGCGCTGCCGCGGGCCTTCGGTCGGATGGTGGGGGACAACCGCCAGGGCTACGCGATCCTCGCCGTGATGGGCCTGTTCTGGGTCGCCTCGGTCGCCCTGCTCACCTTCGCCGAGTCGCAGCACCAGGGCACCGCCCTCCAGGCCGCGGGCTCCGCGATGGAGGGCAAGGAGCAGCGCTTCGGCATCGCCGCCTCCGGCCTGTTCGCCGCCTCGACCACGCTGACCTCGACCGGCGCGGTGAACTCCTTCCACGACTCGTACACGCCGTTCGGCGGCGGGCTGACGGTCTTCAACATGATGCTGGGCGAGATCGCGCCCGGCGGTGTGGGCTCCGGCCTGTACGGCATGCTCGTGCTGGCGATCGTCGCGGTGTTCGTCGCCGGTCTGATGGTCGGCCGCACCCCCGAGTACCTGGGCAAGAAGCTCGGCGGCCGGGAGATGAAGTTCGCCTCGCTGTACATCCTCACCACGCCGACCCTGGTGCTGGTCGGCACGGGCCTGGCGATGGCCCTGCCGGGGGAGCGGGCCGGGATGCTCAACTCGGGCGCCCACGGCTTCTCCGAGGTGCTGTACGCCTTCACCTCGGCCGCCAACAACAACGGCTCGGCCTTCGGCGGCATCACCGTCAACACCGACTGGTACGACACGGCGCTCGGCCTGGCGATGATCTTCGGCCGCCTCCTGCCGATCGTCTTCGTCCTGGCGCTGTCCGGTTCGCTCGCCCAGCAGCAGCCGGTCCCGGCCACCCCGGGCACCCTGCCCACCCACAAGCCGCTGTTCGTGGGCCTGCTGTCGGGCGTCATCCTGATCGTCGTCGGCCTCACCTACTTCCCGGCCCTGGCTCTCGGGCCGATCGCGGAAGGTCTCTCCTGATGTCCACCCCTACGCTCAACCCCGCACCGGCCGACAAGGCTGAGCCCGCCGCGCAGCACAGAGTGGCCAGCGGCCTGCTCGACCCGAAGCTGATCGTCGCGTCCCTGCCGGACGCGGTGAAGAAGCTCGACCCCCGGGTGATGGTCAAGAACCCGGTCATGTTCGTGGTCGAGGTCGGCTCGGTGGTCACCACCGTCTCCGCGATCGCCAGCCCGTCCGTGTTCGCCTGGGCCATCACCGTCTGGCTCTGGCTCACCACGATCTTCGCCAACCTGGCCGAGGCCGTCGCCGAGGGCCGCGGCAAGGCCCAGGCCGACACCCTGCGCAAGACCAAGACCGAGAGCGTCGCCCGCCGGCTCACCGACTGGCCCGCCACGCAGGCCGAGGAGGAGGTGCCGGGCACCGCGCTGCGGCTCGGCGACCACGTGGTGGTCGAGGCCGGGCAGATCATCCCCGGCGACGGTGACGTCGTCGAGGGCGTCGCGAGCGTCGACGAGTCGGCGATCACCGGCGAGTCCGCGCCGGTCATCCGCGAGTCCGGTGGTGACCGCTCGGCGGTGACCGGCGGCACCAAGGTGCTGTCCGACCGGATCGTGGTGAAGATCGCCTCGGAGCCCGGCAAGTCGTTCATCGACCGGATGATCGCCCTGGTCGAGGGCGCCGCCCGGCAGAAGACGCCGAACGAGATCGCGCTGAACATCCTGCTCGCCTCGCTGACCATCGTCTTCCTGGTCGCCGTGGTGACCCTGCAGCCGATGGCCACCTACGCGGGCGCGCCGCAGTCGATGATCGTCCTGGTCGCCCTGATCGTGGCGCTCATCCCGACCACCATCGGCGCGCTGCTCTCCGCGATCGGCATCGCCGGCATGGACCGGCTGGTGCAGCGCAACGTGCTGGCGATGTCCGGCCGGGCCGTCGAGGCGGCCGGCGACGTCAACACCCTGCTGCTGGACAAGACCGGCACCATCACCCTGGGCAACCGCCAGGCCGCCGAGTTCCTGCCCGCCCCGGGCGTGTCCACCGAGGAACTGGCCAGCGCCGCGCAGCTGTCCTCCCTCGCGGACGAGACCCCGGAGGGCCGCTCGATCGTGGTCCTCGCCAAGACCGAGTACGGCCTGCGGGCCCGCGCCCAGGGCGAGCTGACGCACGCCACCTGGGTCCCGTTCACCGCCCAGACCCGGATGTCCGGCGTCGACCTGGACGAGGCCGAGGCGGTCCACCAGGTCCGCAAGGGCGCGGCCGGCGCGGTCACCAACTGGGTGACCGAGAACGGCGGTTCGGTCGGCAACGAGGTCTCCGCCCTGGTCGACGGGATCTCCGCGGCCGGCGGCACCCCGCTGGTGGTGGCCACCAAGGTCGGCGCCAAGCCGGCCCGCGTCCTCGGGGTGATCCACCTCAAGGACGTGGTCAAGGAGGGCATGCGGGAGCGCTTCGACGAGCTCCGCCGGATGGGCATCAAGACCATCATGATCACGGGCGACAACCCGCTGACCGCCAAGGCGATCGCGGAGGAGGCGGGCGTGGACGACTTCCTCGCCGAGGCCACCCCCGAGGACAAGATGGCGCTGATCAAGAAGGAGCAGGAGGGCGGCAAGCTGGTCGCGATGACCGGCGACGGCACCAACGACGCCCCCGCGCTCGCCCAGGCCGACGTCGGCGTGGCCATGAACACCGGGACCATGGCGGCCAAGGAGGCCGGCAACATGGTCGACCTGGACTCCAACCCGACCAAGCTGATCGAGATCGTCGAGATCGGCAAGCAGCTGCTGATCACCCGTGGCGCGCTGACCACCTTCTCGATCGCCAACGACGTGGCCAAGTACTTCGCGATCATCCCCGCGATGTTCGCCGGGGTCTACCCGGGCCTGAGCCACCTCAACATCATGGGCCTGCACAGCCCGCAGTCCGCGATCACCTCGGCGATCATCTTCAACGCCCTCGTCATCATCGGCCTGATCCCGCTCGCCCTGCGCGGCGTGCGCTACCGCCCGTCCGACGCCAGCTCCCTGCTGCGCCGCAACATCGGGGTCTACGGCTTCGGCGGTCTGGTGGTGCCGTTCGTCGGCATCAAGCTGATCGACCTGATCGTCCAGTTCATCCCCGGCCTGAGCTGAGAGAGGAGAATCCGATGTCCAAGCCCCTGCCGACGACCGTCCGCACCCACTTCACCGCACTGCGGGCGCTGCTGGTGCTCACCGCGATCCTCGGGATCGCCTACCCGCTGCTGGTCACCGGGATCAGCCAGGTCGCCTTCACCGAGAAGGCCAACGGCTCGCTCGTGAAGTCCGACGGCAAGGAGGTCGGTTCCAGCCTGATCGGCCAGAACTTCAACCTCCCGAAGAAGAACCCCGACGACCCGAAGGAGGAGGCGCAGCCGGACCCGAAGTGGTTCCAGCCCCGCCCCTCCGCGGCCGGGACCGGCTACGACTCGTCCTCGTCCGGCGCCTCCAACCTCGGCCCGAACAGTGACGACCTGCTGAAGGCCGTCAACGACCGCCGCGCCGCCGCCGCCGAGTTCGACGGCGTCGCCCCGGAGAGCGTCCCGGCCGACGCGCTGACCGCCTCCGGCTCCGGCCTCGACCCGTACATCTCGGTCGCCTACGCCGAGGAGCAGGTGAACCGGGTCGCCAAGACCCGGAACCTGTCGGCGGACGCGGTGCACAAGCTGGTCGAGAAGTACACCGAAGGCCGCTCGCTCGGCTTCCTCGGGCAGGAGGGCGTCAACGTCCTCCTGCTGAACCGGGCACTCGCGGAACAGAAGTGACCGGCGGAACAGGAATGACCGGCGGAGCAGAAGTGACAGGTCAACGGCTGGATCCGTGAAACAGGCCGACCCGGGCCGGGGCACCACCCCCGCGCCCGGGTCGGCCGCCGTACGTCCCGACCCCGGCCCGAGGACGCCCTGGCGGCAGCCCTCGCAGGAACGAAAGAGCAGTGCCCATGGCCCGCGACCTCACCCCCGGCACCGGCGTCCGCAAGGGCCGGCTGAGGGTGTACCTCGGTTCCGCCCCGGGGGTCGGCAAGACCTACCGGATGCTGGACGAGGCCCGGCGCAGACAGGAGCGCGGGGCCGACGTCGCGGTCGGGTACATCGAGTGCCACGGCCGCCGCCACACCGAGGGCATGCTGGACGGCCTGGAGGTCCTGCCGCGTGTCCAACGCTCCTACCGCGACGCCGAGTTCGACGAGATGGACCTCGACGCGGTGCTCACCCGCCGTCCGTCCGTCGTGCTGGTCGACGAACTGGCGCACACCAACATCCCCGGCGGCCGCCACGCCAAGCGCTGGCAGGACGTCGAGGAACTGCTGGCCGCCGGGATCGACGTCATCACCACCGTCAACATCCAGCACCTGGAATCGCTGAACGACGTCGTCCAGAAGATCACCGGCATCCCGCAGCGCGAGACCGTCCCGGACGAGGTGGTCCGCCGGGCCGACCAGATCGAACTCGTCGACATGGCCCCGCAGGCGCTGCGCCGCCGGATGGCCCACGGCAACGTCTACAGGGCGGAGAAGGTGGACGCCGCGCTCTCCAACTACTTCCGGGTCGGCAACCTCACCGCCCTGCGCGAACTCGCCCTGCTCTGGGTGGCCGGGCGGGTCGACGAGGGCCTGCGCGACTACCGGGCCAGCCACAACATCGACCGCGTCTGGGAGACCCGCGAACGCGTCGTGGTCGCCCTCACCGGCGGCCCCGAGGGCGAGACCCTGATCCGCCGCGCCGCCCGGATCGCCGACCGCACCGCCGGCGGCGACCTGCTGGCCGTCCACGTCACCCGCAGCGACGGCCTGGCCGGCGCCTCCTCCGGCGCGCTCGCCCAGCAGCGCCAGCTGGTCGAGACCCTCGGCGGCAGCTACCACGTGGTGGTCGGCGACGACATCCCCACCGCGCTGCTCACCTTCGCCCGCGCCCACGACGCCACCCAGCTGGTGCTCGGCACCAGCCGCCGCGGCCGGATCAACCGCTTCCTCACCGGCCCCGGCATCGGCGAGACCACCGTGGACGACTCCGAGGACATCGACGTCCACATGGTCACCCACGAGTTCACCGGCCGCGGCCGGCTGCCCTCGCTCGGCCGCCGCCACTCCAAGCGCCGCACCATCGCCGGCTACGCGGCCGGCCTCGTGGTGCCCTGGCTGCTGACCGCCGTCCTGTCCCAGGCGCACGAGAGCATCAACCTCACCACCGACGCGCTGATCTTCCAGCTCGGCGTGGTCATCGTCGCCCTGCTCGGCGGCGCCACCTCCGCCCTGCTGGCCTCGGTCACCGCCTCGCTGCTGCTCAACTACTACTTCATCCCGCCGATACACGCCCTGACCATCGGCGAGACCAACAACATCGTCGCCCTGGTCGTCTTCGCCACCGTCGCGCTCGCCGTCGCCACCATCGTCGACCACGCCAGCCGGCTCACCAGTCGCGCCGCCCGGGCCACCGCCGAGGCCGAGACCCTCTCCACCCTGGCCGGCAGCGTGCTGCGCGGCGCCGACGCCCTGTCCGCCCTGATGGAGAAGTCCCGGACGGCCTTCGGCATGCAGGCCGTCGCCCTGCTCTCCCGGATCGACGACGAGGTGCTCGCCCACTCCGAGGCCGAGCACCAGGACGACCCTGACGGGCAGAGCGAGACCACCGAGGTGCCGGTCGGCGCGGACGCCGTCCTGGTCCTCACCGGCCGCCGGCTGCCGGCCGCCGACCAGCGCGTCCTCACCGCCTTCGCCGCGCACGTCGCCGTCGCGCTGGAACGCGACCGGCTCGCCGTGGTCGCCGCCGAGGTCGAGCCGATCAAGGCCGCCGACCGGATGCGCACCGCCCTGCTCGCCGCCGTCAGCCACGACCTGCGCACCCCGCTCGCCGCCGCGCTCGCCTCGGTCGGCTCGCTGCGCAGCCCCGACGTCGAGTTCTCGCCCGAGGACCAGGCCGAACTGCTCGCCACCGCCGACGAGTCGCTGGTCAAGCTCACCCGCCTGGTCGACAACCTGCTCGACATGAGCCGCCTCCAGGCCGGCGCGCTCACCCTGCACCTCGCCGAGACCCACCTCGACGAGATCCTGCCCCGGGCGCTCGACAGCCTCCCCGACCCGTACGCCCCGATCCAGCCGCTCGACCTGGACACCGCGCCGCCGGTGCTCGCCGACCCGCCGCTGCTGGAGCGGGTGCTCGCCAACGTGATCACCAACGCGCTGCGCTACAACGCACCCGGCGCGCCCGTCCTGGTCACCGCCAGCCACCACGCCGACCAGGTCGAGATCCGGGTGATCGACCGCGGCCCCGGCATCGCCCCCGAGGAGCGCGACCGGGTCTTCCTGCCCTTCCAGCGCCTCGGCGACACCGACAACACCACCGGTGTCGGCCTCGGCCTCGCGCTCTCCCGCGGTCTGGCCGAGGCCATGGGCGGCAGCCTGGAGGTCGAGGACACCCCCGGGGGCGGCACCACCATGCTGCTCACCCTGCCCGCCGCCACTCGGGAGGAGCCCGTGCATGAGTGGACGAACTGAACGAACCGCCGAAAGGCGCGTGTCCCGCGAAGTGACCGCCGAGCGGAGCGAGGTGGCCGCATGAGCGAGATCCTGATCGTCGACGACGAACCGGCCCTGCTGCGCACGCTGCGGATCAACCTCAGCGCCCGGCAGTACGCCGTGCGGACGGCCGCCAGCGGCGGCGAGGCGCTGGACCGCGCCGCGCACTCCGCCCCGGACGCCGTGCTGCTCGACCTCGGCCTGCCGGACCTGGACGGCATGGACGTGCTGCGCGGCCTGCGCACCCGCAGCGCGATGCCGATCATCGTGCTCTCCGGCCGGTCCGGTGCCGCCGACAAGGTGGGCGCCCTCGACGCGGGCGCCGACGACTACCTCACCAAGCCGTTCCTGATGGAGGAACTGCTGGCCCGGCTGCGCGCCGTGCTGCGCCGGCCGCTGGGCGGTGCCCCGCTGGGGCGGCCGGTGATAGGCGACCACACCGTCGACCTGACGGCCACCACGGTGACCGGCCCGCGGGGCCCGGTGCGGCTCACCCCGACCGAGTGGCGGATCCTCGCCCTGCTGGTGGCCAACCCGGGCCGGCTGGTGCCCGGGCGGCAGATCCTGCGCGAGGTGTGGGGACCGGCCCAGGAGGCGCGCGGCAACTACCTGCGGGTCTACCTGGCCGGGCTGCGGCGCAAGTTGGAGCGCGACCCGGGCCGCCCGCGGCACCTGATCACCGAACCGGGGATCGGGTACCGGTACGAGCCCTGAACGCCGCCCCGGCAGCCGCCGCGTCAACGACCCGTCAAGAGCGGGCCGGAGGCCGACAGGGGAGCGTCAAGGCAGGCCCGGAGCGGTGGTCCGTGGGCGTAGCGTCAGTGCTGACCGAGCGGGACCGGCTCCAATGTGGGGGAGGCCCGGGACCGCTCCAGCCGCCGTCGAACGGCGGCCAGCAGGTGGGGGAGGGGCGCGCGACATCCGTCGCGCGCCCCTTGAACTTTCTGGGAGGGGGAGGCTGTTCAGCCCCCGCCGGCGCTCCCGGACTGCCGGGGCAGCGCCAGCGCCACGGTGTCCGCGAACTCCCGCACCGCGCTCGTCCGGCTGACCACCCGGCCGCTGTGCACCACCAGCCGGCTGTGGCCGCCCGCGAGCGCCCCCGCCAGGCTGTCCCCGCGCACCGCCAGCAGCTCCGCCGGGAACCCGGCGTCCACCCGGACCGGCGGCAGCCCGAGCACCGCCCGGGCCTGGTTCGCCACCGCGTCGTACGCCGCCTCCAGGCCCAGCTCCCCGCCGGCTGCCAGCAGGTATGCCGACTCCAGCGGATCCGCCCGGCCGACCGGGTTGGACTGGTCCCGCAGGGCGCCGCTGCCGGCCGCCAACGGCACCCGGGCCTCCGTCAACTCCCGCAGCAGGCCCGGCCGCAGCCCCGGCGACCGGCCTTCCAGCCCGGTGCAGCCGCCGTTCTGCGGCAGGCAGACCACCCGCACCCCGCCGGTCGCCAGCACCGTGGACGCGCCCCGGGCCAGCGCCCCGCACGGCCCGAGCGTCACCCGCGGCCGCAGCGGGGCCAACGCGCCGACCAGCCGGGAGAGTTGGGCCGGATCGCCGGCCGTGGTGTGCAGGTCCACCGAGCAGTCCGCCTCCCGGGCGGCCTCCAGCAGCACCTGGACGTACCCGGCCGGATCCGGGTCCAGCTCCGGGCAGCCGCCGGCCGCGGTGGCGCCCAGCTTGAGCGCCTCGCGCAGTTGTGCCCGGCCGTCGGCGCCGGCCCGGCCGGTGAGCAGCCGGGGCATCGCCACCGCCTGGAGTTCGGCCAGGCCGCGCAGCGCCTGCCGGGCGGTGAGCACCGCCTCCAGCCGGCGCAGCCCGTGCACGTCGCCGATCCGGACGTGGGTGCGCTGGGCGGTGGCGCCGTAGCCGAGCGAGGCGAGCGCGGCCTCGGTGACCCGCCGGGTGAGGTCGGAGGGGCTCTCCGGCGGCGGGGCGGACAGGGCGGCGGAGAAGGCGGTGTCGTAGTGGGCGTGCGCCTCCGCGGGGGCCGGCAGCAGCAGGTAGCCCTTGAGGTCGATCCTGGCGCCGGTGGTGATGGTGGGCGCGCCGGGCAGGGCGGGCAGCGGGCCGAGGCTGCCGACGGTGCCGACGGCCTGGATCCGGTCGCCGCTGATCCGGACGTCCACCACCCGCCCGTCGGCCAGCCGGGCGCCGGTGAGCAGGAGGACCGGTCCGTGCCCGAGCGGGTTGGCTGTCGGGCCGGAGCCGGAGTGCGGTCCGTCGGCGGCTGCGCTGTCCATCGCAGGCTCCTTCCCGCGCTGGCCCGTCCGGTCGGCCGGACCGTCCTGATCCCGGGTCGTCCTGACGCCCCGGGCCGTCCCCGTCAATGAGGGTCGAGCCTATGGCGCGTGGGGGCGGGGCGCTCGGAGGCGGGCAATAGTCGTATCGGGTCGGGCCGTGCGGCTGGTGGGCCGATCGAACGCGGGGCCTTGGATCGTCCGTCCGTTCACCTCGCCGACCTGCGGTCTTCGCGTCGGGATACGGATTTCACCTCTGGGCGCGGAACGTGTAATCTCTTCCTCGTTCGCCCCTATAGCTCAGTCGGTAGAGCGTCTCCATGGTAAGGAGAAGGTCTGCGGTTCGATTCCGCATGGGGGCTCTGGTGAAAAGCAGTCGGCTTCGGTTGTGCTGCGGATCACTGTGGCGGTGTAGCTCAGTTGGTAGAGCAAGCGGCTCATAATCGCTGTGTCACCGGTTCAAGTCCGGTCACCGCTACCCCGCGTAGTCGGTCGGGAGATCGCACTCCCGGTCGGCTACTCTTGTTGTGTTCTTATTCGTTGTCCCAGGAAGGCACTCCCGTGGCTGCCACCGACGTCCGCCCGAAGATCACGCTGGCCTGCGTGGAGTGCAAGGAGCGGAACTACATCACCAAGAAGAACCGGCGTAACGACCCGGACCGTCTTGAGATGAAGAAGCACTGCCCCCGCTGCAACTCGCACACCGCGCACCGCGAGACCCGCTGACCCTCTCGCAGGGCATCGGGCCTGTGTGACACAGGTCTTGAGCTCCGGGCCGCATCCCTCAGGGGGTGCGGCCCGGAGTTTTTCGCGTATGCACCCATGCGCGCCCCGCCGGCGGCAACGGCCGCCGGATCCACCGTGCTTCCGAGGAGTTGCCCCATGGCACTCGACCCCTCCTTCATCGGGCGGACCTACCCGCCCACCGAGCCGTACGAGGTCGGCCGGGAGAAGATCCGCGAGTTCGCGATCGCGATCGGGGACACCAATCCGGCGTTCACCGATCCGGCGGTGGCGAAGGCGCTGGGCCACCCCGATGTGATCGCCCCGACGACCTTCCCGTTCGTGATCACCTACCAGGCGGCCTCCCAGGTGGTCGAGGACCCGGAGCTGGGCCTGGACTACAGCCGCGTGGTGCACGGGGACCAGAAGTTCTCCTACTCCCGCCCGGTGCTGGCCGGTGACCGGCTGACGGTCGCGGTCACCATCGACAACATCAAGTCGCTGGCGGGCAATGACGTGCTCACCGTGCGTGGCGAGGTGTCGGACGCGATCGGCGAGCACGTGGTGACGTCGGTCATGACGCTGGTGGCCCGGGCCGCCGACGAGACGGGGAAGTGAACACGATGGCGATCAGCTACGACGAGGTCGAGGTCGGCACCCAGCTGCCGGCGCAGTCCTTCCCGGTGACCCGCGACACCCTGGTGCGGTACGCGGGCGCCTCCGGCGACTTCAACCCGATCCACTGGAACGAAAAGTTCGCCGTGGAGGTCGGCCTGCCGGACGTCATCGCGCACGGAATGTTCACCATGGCCGCGGCCATTCGGGTGGTCACCGACTGGGTCGGCGACCCGGCCGCGGTGGTCGAGTACGGCGTCCGATTCACCCGCCCCGTCCCGGTGCCGAACGACGGCGTCGGTGCGGTGGTCGAGGTGTCGGCCAAGGTCGCCAAGCTGCTGGACGACCGCAAGGTGCAGGTCGACCTGCTGGCCACCACCGGCGGGCAGAAGGTGCTCGGGATGTCCAGGGCGGTCGTCCGGCTCGCCTGAAGGCACCTCGGCCCCAGGTGTGTCCGGCCGCGGCGGGGCCCGTCCGACGGGATTCCCGCCGTGCCCGTCGGCCTTGCGAAGATAGTGATTGGCCACTAACTTGACTCCTATGGCGAGGACGAGCATGCGGATGAGCGCCGAGGAGCGGCGCGAGAGCGTCGTTCGTGCCGCGGTGATCGAATTCGCCAGGAGCGGCTACCGGGGGACGTCCACCGAGGCGATCGCCCGCCGGGTGGGTGTCTCGCAGCCGTACCTGTTCCGGCTGTTCCCCGGCAAGCAGGCGATCTTCACGGCCGCCGCCGAGCGCTGCATCGAGGAGACCTGGAAGGTCTTCGACGAGGCCTCGGTCGGGCTGACCGGGCCGGCGGCCGCCGAAGCGATGTCCGAGGCGTACCTGGGCCTGGTCGCGGACAGCGAGCAGCTCATGATGCAGATGCAGCTCTACGTCTCGGTGTTCGCGGCCCGGACGACCGGCGAGGACGAGATCGGGGAGACCGCCCGGAGGCTCTGGGAGGAGCTGTTCGAGCGGGTCAGGGGCCGGATCGGCGGTGACGTGCAGGGCGCCGCGGAGTTCTTCGCGTACGGGATGCTGATCAACACGCTGGTGGCACTGGGGTACCCCCGGGACCACCGGATCTGGAGCGGCCTGGGCTTCGGAGAGCACGGAGAGCACGGCGAGGGCGGGGAGTAGCGGGCCGCACGGTGGAGTCCGTGCGGCCTTTTTTCGGGCCTCGAAAGTTAGTGATCAATAACTATCTAAGACCCCTGGGGGGAAGTCATGACGGAGAGAACGGAAGAACAGGGCCTGGGACGGCTCGGTGTCTGGACCCTGGTGATCACCAGCGTCGCGGGCTTCATGGCCAGCCTGGACAACCTGGTCGTCACCACCGCGCTGCCGTCCATCCGCGAGGACCTCGGCGGCGGGCTGTCCGACCTGGAGTGGACGGTCAGCGCCTACACCCTGTCCTTCGCCGTCCTGCTGATGTTCGGCGCCGCGCTCGGCGACCGGTTCGGCCGCCGCCGGATCTTCCTGGTCGGGCTCACGCTCTTCACCGTCGGCTCCGCCGCCGCCGCCCTCTCGCCGGGCATCGGCGCGCTGATCGCCGCCCGCGCCGTCCAGGGCGCCGGCGCCGCGGTCTCCATGCCGCTCACCCTCACCCTGCTCACCGCCGCGGTGCCGGCGGCCAGGCGGGGTCTGGCCTTCGGCATCTGGGCGGGCGTCAACGGCCTGGCCGTCGCCACCGGACCGCTGGTCGGCGGGACGCTCACCGAGCACTT
This sequence comes from Kitasatospora sp. NPDC088779, assembly GCF_040685395.1. Taxonomy (NCBI): domain Bacteria; kingdom Bacillati; phylum Actinomycetota; class Actinomycetes; order Kitasatosporales; family Streptomycetaceae; genus Kitasatospora; species Kitasatospora sp. NPDC088779. Next base: position 106,350 of record NZ_JBFBHW010000014.1, read on the forward strand.
CTCCTGGCAGTGGATCTTCTGGGTGAACGTCCCGGTCGGCCTCGTCCTGATCCCGCTCGCCGCCCTCAAGCTCCGCGAGAGCCGGGGCGCCAACCCGGCGCTGGACGTGGTCGGCACGATCCTGGTCAGCCTTGGCCTGTTCGGCGTCGTCCTCGGCCTGATCCGCGGCAACCCGAACGGCTGGACCAGCCCGCTGGTGCTCGGCTCCCTGATCGGCGGCGTCGCGCTGCTCACCGCCTTCGTGCTGTACGAGCAGCGCTGGGCCGAGCACCCGATGCTCCCGATGCGGCTGTTCCGCAGCCGGGCCTTCTCCGCCGTCAACGCCTCCGGCCTGCTGATGTTCCTCGGGATGTTCGGCTCGATCTTCCTGATCAGCCAGCACCTGCAGAGCGTGGGCGGCTACAGCCCGCAGGAGGCCGGCATCCGGATGCTCCCGTGGACGGGCATGCCGCTGATCGTCGCCCCGATCGCGGGCATCCTGGCCGACCGCTTCGGCGGCCGCCCCATCGTGGTCACCGGGCTGCTGCTGCAGGGCGCCGGCCTGGCGATGTACGCGGCGATCACCGGCGGCAGCACCGGCTACGACTACGCCGCCGAGATCCCCGCCGTGGTGATCTGCGGCATCGGCATGTCGCTGTACTTCGCCCCGACCGCCGCCCTGGTGATGGACAGCGTCCGGCCGGAGGAGCAGGGCATCGCCTCCGGCGCCAACAACGCGCTGCGCGAGGTCGGCGGCGCGCTCGGCGTGGCCGTCCTCTCGGCGGTGTTCTCGGCGCAGGGCGGGTACACGTCGGAGCAGTCCTTCATCGACGGGCTGGTGCCCGCGCTGTACGTCGGCGCCGGGGTGGTGGCGGTCGCGGCGGTCTGCGCGTTCTTCCTCCCGCGCCGGGTGAAGCCCGCGGTCGTCGCCGACGAGCCGGCGGCCGTGGAGCCGGAGCAGGCCGGTGCCGAGCGGGCCGAGGACGCGGCGCCCGTCCACGCCGAGGCCTCGAAGGCCTGACCGGCCGATCCGGGTGCGGGGGCGGCCGGGCGGCCGTCCCCGCACCCGTACGCTGGTGGGCGTGCTGGTAGAAAACGACGCCCCCCTCGCCCCGCTGACCACGCTCCGGCTCGGCGGCCCGGCCCGCCGCCTGGTGACCGCCCACACCGACGACGAGGTGATCGCCGCCGTCCGCGCGGCCGACGAGGCCGGCGAGCCGCTGCTGGTCCTCGGCGGCGGCTCCAACCTGGTGATCGGCGACGCCGGCTTCCCCGGCACCGTGCTGCGGATCGCGACCACCGGCTTCGCCCTGGACGGCACCGTGCTGGAGCTGGCGGCCGGCGAGGTCTGGTCGGAGGCGGTCGCCCGCGCGGTGCGCGAGCACGGCCTGGCGGGCGTCGAGTTCCTGGCCGGCATCCCCGGCTCGGCCGGTGCCACCCCGGTGCAGAACGTCGGCGCGTACGGCCAGGAGGTCGCCCAGTCGATCACCGAGGTGGTCGCCTACGACCGCACGGCCGGCGAGGTGGTCACGCTCCCCAACGCCGAGTGCGCGTTCTCCTACCGGCACAGCCGTTTCAAGGCCGAGCCGGACCGCTACGTGGTGCTGCGGGTGCGGTTCGCCCTGGCCGACCACGCGGGGCTCTCCACTCCGGTCAAGTACGCCGAGGTGGCCAGGCACTTCGGCGTCGAGCAGGGCGCGCGGGTGCCGCTGGAGCGGGCGCACGACGCGGTGCTGGGGCTGCGCTCCGGCAAGGGCATGGTGCTGGACCCGGCGGACCACGACACCTGGTCGGCCGGCTCCTTCTTCACCAACCCGGTGCTCACCGCCGCCCAGTACGAGTCCTTCCGGACCCGCCCGGGCACCGAGAACGCCCCCGCCTACCCGGCGCCGGAGGGCTGCACCAAGACCTCGGCCGCCTGGCTGATCGACCGGGCCGGCTTCGGCAAGGGCTACGGCAGCGGCCCGGCGACGCTCTCCACCAAGCACACCCTGGCGCTCACCAACCGCGGCGCGGCCACCGCCGAGGACCTGCTGGCGCTGGCCCGGGAGATCCGGGACGGCGTCCGCGAGGCCTTCGGGGTCGAGCTGGTGAACGAGCCGGTGATGATCGGCGTCAAGCTCTAGGCCCGGTCCACAGGGCACGCCTCAGGTGCCGCTGACCAGCCAGGTGTCGATGTCCGCCAGCAGCTCCTTGCGGACGGCCTCCGGCGCGCGCGAGCCGCGGACGGACTGCCGCGCCAGCTCGGCGAGTTCGGCGTCGCCGAAGCCGAGGACGTCGCGGGCCAGGTCGTACTGGGCGGCCAGCCGGCTGCCGAACAGCAGCGGGTCGTCCGCGCCCAGGGCCAGCGGCACGCCGGCGTCGAACAGCCGCCGCAGCGGGACGTCCTCGGGTCGCTCGTAGACGCCGAGCGAGACGTTCGAGGACGGGCAGACCTCGCAGGTGATCTGGCGGTCCGCCAGCCGTTCCATCAGCCGGGGGTCCTCGGCGGCGCGGACGCCGTGGCCGATCCGGCCGGCGCCCAGGTCGTCCAGGCAGTCCCGGACGGATTCGGGCCCGGCCAGCTCGCCGCCGTGCGGGGCGGCCAGCAGCCCGCCCTTGCGGGCGATCTCGAAGGCCCGGTCGAAGTCCCGGGCGAGGCCGCGCCGCTCGTCGTTGGAGAGGCCGAAGCCGACCACGCCCTGGTCGGCGTACCGGACGGCGAGCCGGGCCAGCGTCCGGGCGTCCATCGGGGACTTCATCCGGTTCGCCGCGACCAGCACCCGGATGCCCACCCCGGTGGCCGTGGCGGCGTGCTCCACGGCGTCCAGGATCAGCTCCAGCGCGGGGATCAGCCCGCCCAGCCGGGGCGCGTACGAGGTCGGGTCGACCTGGATCTCCAGCCAGCGGGAGCCGTCCCGCCGCTCGTCCTGGGCGGTCTCCAGGACCAGCCGGCGGATGTCCTCCTCGTCCCGCAGCACCGAGCGGGCGGTGTCGTACAGGCGCTGGAAGCGGAACCAGCCGCGTTCGTCGGTGGCCCGCAGTCGCGGCGGCTCGCCGGAGCTGAGCGCCTCCGGCAGTCGGACGCCGTGCTTGTCGGCCAGCTCCAGCAGGGTGGCGGGCCGCATCGAGCCGGTGAAGTGCAGGTGCAGGTGGGCCTTCGGGAGGTCCCTGACGTCTCGCGGATTCAACAGGCGTTCCATTCGCCGATACTGCCGCATCGGACCCCCAAACGGGAACCGCCCTCCTTCCGTCCCCCGAAGGGGTGAAAGAGGGCGGTACCCGACGTGAAGCGCGGGTGTCAGCGGGTGTCAGCGGGCGCCGACGGGTGTCAGTCGCGGGCCTCGCCGAGCAGCTTCTGCAGCCGGCCGATGCCCTCGGCCAGGTCGGCGTCGCCGAGCGCGTAGGAGAACCGCAGGTAGCCGGGGGTGCCGAAGGCCTCGCCCGGGACGGCCGCGACCTCGGCCTCGTCCAGGATCAGCGACGCCAGCTCGCCGGAGCTCTCCGGGCGCCGGCCGCGGATCTCCTTGCCCAGCAGGCCCTTGACGGACGGGTACACGTAGAACGCGCCCTCCGGCTCGGGGCAGTACACGCCCTCGATCTCGTTGAGCATCCGCACGATGGTCTTGCGGCGGCGGTCGAAGGCGGTGCGCATCTCGTGCACCGCGGCCAGGTCGCCGCTGACGGCGGCGATCGCGGCGCGCTGGGCGACGTTGGAGACGTTCGAGGTGGCGTGCGACTGCAGGTTGGTCGCGGCCTTGATGACGTCCTTGGGGCCGATCACCCAGCCCACCCGCCAGCCGGTCATCGCGTAGGTCTTGGCGACGCCGTTGACCACGACGCACTTGTCGGCCAGCTCGGGCAGCAGGGCCGGCAGCGAGGTGAAGGAGGCGTCGCCGTACACCAGGTGCTCGTAGATCTCGTCGGTGAGCACCCAGAGGCCGTGCTCCAGCGCCCAGCGGCCGATCGCCTCGGCCTCGGCCTCGGTGTACACCGCGCCGGTCGGGTTGGACGGCGAGACGAAGAGCACCACCTTGGTGTTCTCGGTGCGGGCGGCCTCCAGCTGCTCGACCGAGACCTTGTAACCGGTGGTCTCGTCGGTCACGACCTCCACCGGGACGCCGCCAGCGAGCTGGACCGACTCCGGGTAGGTGGTCCAGTACGGGGCCGGGACGATGACCTCGTCGCCCGGGTCCAGGATCGCGGCGAACGCCTCGTAGATCGCCTGCTTGCCGCCGTTGGTGACCAGCACCTGGGAGGCGTCCACCTCGTAGCCGGAGTCGCGCAGCGTCTTGGCGGCGATCGCGGACTTCAGCTCGGGCAGGCCACCCGCCGGGGTGTAGCGGTGGTTCTTCGGGTCGCGGCAGGCCTCGACGGCCGCCTCGACGATGTAGTCCGGGGTGGGGAAGTCGGGCTCGCCGGCTCCGAAGCCGATCACCGGACGGCCGGCCGCCTTGAGGGCCTTGGCCTTGGCGTCCACGGCGAGGGTCGCGGACTCGGCGATCGCGCCGACCCGGGCGGAGACCCGGCGGTCGGCGGGGCGGATGGAACGGTCGGGCTGCGGGGTGGAAGCGCTCATGCCTGCATCGTCGCAGAACCGGGACGGACCGGGCATCGCGGTTTCACCATCCGTACCGGACCGTCCACATGGCGGCGCCCGTCGATCCGCCGGTGATCATGCGGGCATGCCGGACATATGCCGGACAACCGGTGCTCCCGGAAGAAGAGGTTCGACCAAACACCCCTCGACCACGTATGCTCACTGCTCGACGGCCCGCCGAAAAAGAACCGGAGCTTCACCAGCTGTGCAGACAGTCGGGGGAGATGCGGTAGGTTGGTCGCTACGGAGTCGCGAGACCCCGTAGGGCAATAGCTCAATTGGTAGAGCACCGGTCTCCAAAACCGGCGGTTGGGGGTTCAAGTCCCTCTTGCCCTGCTGCTTGATCCGTTTTCAGCCCGTTCGCTCCACAGAGCGAGCGGGCTTGATGCGGAGAGGGCGCCGAATCAGCACCGCTTGTAGCCGGCCGTTCGTGCCCCATCGGGCGCGAGCCGCTCGGCCGGACCCGGATTCAGGTGAGGACGAGTGACGGAGACCACGGGCTCCACCGCAACGCCTGAGAGCGGCAACCCCGAGGGGGCCGACGGCGCTGCCGACACCACGCCCGCCGAGGGCGAGGAGAAGTCGCTCTCGCGCCGCGAGCGCAAGCGCGCCGCCCGCGCCGGTGACAAGAAGTCCGGCAAGCGCGGCAAGATGGGCCCGTTCGCCCGAATCGGCCTGTTCTACCGCCAGATCATCGCCGAACTGCGCAAGGTCGTCTGGCCCACCCGCAGCGAGCTCACCCAGTACACGACCGTCGTCGTCGTGTTCGTGGTGGTCGTGATGGGCTTCGTGGCCGGCCTCGACTACGGCCTCTCCAAGCTGAGCCTCCTGGTCTTCGGCTGACCTGGCCGTCCCACCTCCGTAGCAGTCTCCCGACCCGGGCCGAATCATCGGCCCGGGTCGTGCTGTCTGCGCCGGACGTACGAGGCCGCTACCGTGGACTCGGTACTGTTGAAGTCTCCGAGTCCTCTCCTGGCGCCCGCGCGAGCGGCAGCCCGCCGGAGCCGGCCCCGGAGCGCGCCACCTTCACCATCTCCAGGAAAGAAGCAGCCACCGTGTCTGAGTCCCCCCTGTACGACGCCGACGAGACCGTCCGCGAGGCGGATGTCGCCGCCGAGCTGGACGCGGCCGAGCTGGCTGACGAAGCCGAGTCCGCCGAGCAGATCGTTGACGCCGTGGACGGCGACGAGGACGAGGTCGACGCGCACGACGAGGCCGAGGCCGGCGAGCCCGCCGAGGAGGCGGCGCTGCACGTGGAGGACGACGTGGAGCCCGCCGCCGAGGAGACCGAGGCCGACGCCGACGCCGAGGAGGCCGAGGCTGAGGAGGCCGTCGAGGTCGACCCGGTCGCCAAGTTCCGCGAGGACCTGCGCTTCATGCCGGGCGAGTGGTACGTGATCCACACCTACGCCGGCTACGAGAACCGGGTGAAGCAGAACCTGGAGCAGCGCGCCGTCTCGCTGAACGTCGAGGAGTACATCTTCCAGGCCGAGGTGCCGCAGGAGGAGGTCGTCCAGATCAAGAACGGCGACCGCAAGACCATCCGCCAGAACAAGCTCCCCGGCTACGTCCTGGTGCGCATGGACCTCACCCCCGAGTCCTGGGGCGTCGTGCGCAACACCCCCGGTGTCACCGGCTTCGTCGGCAACGCCTACGACCCGTACCCGCTGACCCTGGACGAGGTCGTCAAGATGCTCGCCCCGGACGTCGAGCGCCAGGCGGCCAAGGAGGCCGGCAAGCCCTCGCCGATCAAGCCGAGCGAGATCCAGGTGCTGGACTTCGAGGTCGGCGACTCGGTCACCGTCACCGACGGTCCGTTCGCGACGCTGCAGGCGACCATCAACGAGATCAACCCCGACTCGAAGAAGGTCAAGGGCCTGGTCGAGATCTTCGGCCGGGAGACCCCGGTCGAGCTCTCCTTCGACCAGATCCAGAAGAACTAGTCCCACGGTCTTCGGATCCGGGGCGGGGCCGAGGGCCCTGCCCCGGATCCGTTTTGGTCCAGCGGCGCTAAGGCGTTAGCCTGGTTCGATGTGTGTGTTGGCGGCCGGGTGTCGCCCCGGTTCCGCACACACCAGCACTCACCTCTCGGAAGGACCCGGAGAGACATGCCTCCCAAGAAGAAGAAGGTCACGGGGCTTATCAAGCTCCAGATCAACGCCGGTGCGGCCAACCCGGCGCCGCCGGTCGGCCCCGCGCTGGGCCAGCACGGCGTCAACATCATGGAGTTCTGCAAGGCCTACAACGCTGCGACCGAGTCGCAGCGCGGCATGATCGTGCCGGTGGAGATCACGGTCTACGACGACCGTTCCTTCACCTTCATCACGAAGACGCCGCCGGCCGCGCGCCTCATCCTGAAGGCCGCCGGTGTGGACAAGGGCTCCAGCGAGCCGCACAAGACCAAGGTCGCCAAGCTCACCAGCGCCCAGGTCCGCGACATCGCCACCACCAAGATGCCCGACCTGAACGCCAACGACCTGGACGCGGCGGAGAAGATCATCGCCGGCACCGCCCGGTCGATGGGCATCACCGTCGAGGGCTGACCAGCTCTTTTCGTCCCTGTGGTAGGGCCTGCGCAGGCCCGTGATACCACGACTCCCATCACCATTCAGGAGCAGCAGTGAAGCGCAGCAAGGCTCTGAAGGCCGCGGACGCTCAGGTCGACCGCGACCGCCTCTACGCCCCCCTCGAGGCCATCCGCCTCGCCAAGGCCACCAGCACCACCAAGTTCGACGGCACCGTCGAGGTCGCCATGCGTCTGGGCGTCGACCCGCGCAAGGCCGACCAGATGGTCCGCAGCACCGTGATCCTCCCGCACGGCACCGGTAAGACCGCTCGGGTCCTGGTCTTCGCGACCGGTGACCGTGCCGAGGCCGCGCGTGCTGCGGGCGCCGACATCGTCGGCTCCGACGAGCTGATCGACGAGGTCGCCAAGGGCCGTCTGGACTTCGACGCCGTCGTCGCCACCCCGGACCTCATGGGCAAGGTCGGCCGCCTCGGCCGCGTGCTCGGTCCCCGTGGTCTGATGCCGAACCCGAAGACCGGCACCGTGACCCCGGATGTCGCCAAGGCTGTCAACGACATCAAGGGCGGCAAGATCGAGTTCCGCGTCGACAAGCACTCGAACCTGCACTTCATCATCGGTAAGGCCTCCTTCACCGACGAGCAGCTGGTCGAGAACTACGCCGCCGCGCTGGACGAGGTGCTCCGCGCCAAGCCGTCCGCCGCCAAGGGCCGCTACATCAAGAAGACCGCCATCAGCACCACGATCGGCCCCGGCATCCCCGTGGACCCGAACCGCACCCGCAACCTCTTCGTCGAAGAGGACCCGGCCGCGGTCTGAGCCGATCGGCTCTGAAGCAGTCCGTACTGCGGGCCCGTACCCCCTTCACCGGGGGTGCGGGCCCGCAGTCGTTTCCGGATCGGGACGGGGGTGGATGGGAACGGTTGCCCGAAGCGTCGTACGCTCTGCCGGTCAGATCATGTGCAGAACGTGTGACCGTCGGAGCGTGCCGTGCCGCCCACCCTTCGCCCCGCCGTCGCGGTGGCCACCCTGCTGCTGATCGGTGCCACCACCGGGTGCAGCCTGCTGGCCGCCCCGGGAACCCGCACCCCCGACGGCGACCCCGCGCCCGTACCGCCCCGCCAGGTGGTGCTCGCCGCCGCCCAGGCGCTGGACGACGCCGGCGGCGCCCGGATCGACGTGGTCGAGGAGGGCCCGGCCGGCCGCCGCACCGCGAGCGGCACCCTGACCTGGGGCACCCGGGACGAGGGCGCCCTGACCGTCACCGACGAGCAGGGCACCGGGCAGCTGACCCTGAGGGACGGTGCACTCGACCTCAGCTACCAGGGCGCCCCGCCCAAGCACGCGGACCGGGACGGCGCCGAGTCGCTCGATCCGCGGGCGACCACCGGCCCGGGCGGCTACGCGGGTGGCTGGATGACCGCCCTGGTCACCAACCCGGGCAGCCGCGCGTACGAGATCGCGCAGACCGGGAAGCTCGGCTCGCTCGGCGGCGAACAGCTGGCCGGGACGACCGTGGCGCACTATCAGGGCACCACGCCGGTGGCCGAATACTTCGGCGCGGACCAGGAGTTGACCCCCGCGCGACTCGCCGCGGTGGTCGACTGGTACCGCCGGCGGGGGGTGACGGCGATCGGTTACGACGTCTGGGTCGGGCCCGGCGAGCGGCTGCTGAGACTGCGTGAGACGGCCCGGGGGAGCGACGGCACCACGGTGACCACGACGGATGTCTCGACCCCCGGAGAAGGCGACGCGCCCCCTGTCGAAGCCGGGTGACGGGAGGGGGCTGTCCGGCGCGTGGGACATCTGGCGATCCGTTAGAGTCCGCGTGAGAAGAAGCCGAAAATCGGTTCTTCATCGGATCGTTCGGATCTCACGGGGGACTCCATGCGCGCTGCGCGCCTCGCCTCGACCGTCGTCACCGCGGCCGTGCTGCTCGGTGCCGCCACCGCCTGCGGCAGCAAGGGCGGCGACGCCAAGAGCGGCGACGCGGCGCCGGCCGGAGACCCCAAGGCCGCGTTGGCCGCCTCCGCCCTGGTGATGCAGAAGGCCGGCAACGGCAAGGTCACCATGGTCTCCCCGGACGGCTCGACCCACACCGCGGGCAGCGGCGACGCCGACTGGAAGGACCCGAACCGGACGGCCGTCGACCTGACGGGCGAGGTGGAGACCAAGAAGATCCGGTTCCGGGTGATCGGCACCGACGGCTACCTCGGCGGCGGCGACACCGAGGCCGCCGCCATGGGCGGCAAGCACTGGATCAAGCTGCCCGCCTCGAACGAACTCGGCGACGGCGTCCTGCTGATGAGCCAGCTGCTCAACCCGGTCGCCCAGCTCGGGCTCGCCGCGCAGAGCGGCAAGCCCGCCAAGGTCGGCCAGGAGAGCCTCGACGGCGTCCAGGTCACCCACCTGCGGGTGGTCGAGGAGGCCTCCGCCATGGTGGCCGGCATGCCGGCGCTCACGGCCGAACAGCGCACGGCCGTCCAGAAGTCCCTGGAAGAGGACGGCAGGACCCTCACCATCGACTTCTGGCTCAACGGCCGGCAGGAACTCGTCCAGTACCAGGAGTACGGCGACAAGAACGGCGAGCACGACGCCGTCACCGTCAAGTACGCGGACCTCGGCAAGGCCGCGAAGATCGACGCCCCCGCCGCCACCGACCTCGGCAGCGAGACCGACCTCCTCAAACTGCTCGGCTGATCCGCCGAGCCCGCGCACCGGAGCCGACACGGCTCCCTCCGTACCGAACGGCTGACCCCCGGGGCGCAGCACGGCAAGTCCACCGTCCTCCACTCGGACTACGGCACGCCGGTCACCGCTGCGGGTGCCGGAGGCGGCCGACACGGTGGAACTGGCCGAGCTGGCGAAGCTGGGCAAGGGGGGCGCCACCGGCTGATCCGGGGCAGGGTGGCAAGGTGGCCGGAACGAAAGCCGCCGACGCGGCGCCCGGGCGAGAGGGGACCAGACGATGGCGGGACGACGGCGGTTGGCGGCGCTGGCCGCGGTCGTCCTGCTGGCGAGCGGGCTGGCCGGATGCGGCGGGGGTGGCGGCACGCCGGCCGTGCCCTCCGGCAGCCCGACCCCGACCAGTTCCTCGTCGACCGAGGCGGCCAAGCCCAGCGACCGCTCGCCGCACGGCGTCCTGGTCTCCGCCCAGCTGGCCATGCAGACCGCCCGCCGGGCCAAGGTCAGCTACCGGCTGGGAGCGGACGCCGGGGCCGGGCCGCTGTTCTGGCAGCCCAAGACGGCGCTCCAGATCAAGCGCTCCACCCCGGCCGACGCCGAGCAGCTGATCGTCGTGGACACCGTCGCCTACCAGGGCGGTGACGCCGCCACCGCGGCTCGCCAGGGCGGCCGGCACTGGGAGCGCTTCTCCGTCCCGCCGGACCCGGACGGCCACCGGGAGGTCCCGTACGCGGGGCTGATCGACCTGCTGAACCCGGTCGAGGCGCTGGCCGCCGCCACCGCCGACGGGGTGGACCCGCGGTTCGTGGGTGAGGAGAAGTTCGACGACTCGACGGTCGAGCACTACCGGATCACCACCACCGCCGAGCGCTACGCCGCCGCCCAGACCCAGCTGACCCAGGCCCGCCGGGACGGCCTGCGGGCCGCGCTGGCCCCCGGCGGCTCGATCTCGCTCACCGTGGACCTCTGGCTCAACGACAAGGACCAGCTGGTCCGGCTCCAGCGCACCGGCAGCGGTGACAGCGGCCGGGCGGACGACTCGATCCTCTACTCCGACTTCGCCGGCGCCCTGCTCTCGGTGCAGGCCCCGGCCGAGGCGGACACCGTGGACACCGGGCCCCGGACGGTCTCCCCACTGGCCCGCTGAGCCCCGTCCGGCGCGGCCGGCCCGGCGGGGATCGGCCGTTCAGGGGCGATTTGCCCCGGACGGCCGAGTCCGGTTACTGTTACCGAAGCCAAAGACCGCTGGTTGTCACCGTTCTCGCGAGGGATTCGGTGGCCGAAGGATCTGCGCTTCGTCGCAGGCAGCCCGCGCAGGTGTGTCTGGAGCTTCGACTTCCGGGTCCGCGTTCGCGCGAACATCCGTTGAGGTCGTTTCGAGCCCCGTGCGCCCTGCGCACCGGGGCTCATCTGCTTTTCCGCAGGCTTTCCTTCCGTCCGGTTGGTTCGAGGCGTGAATGGTCGACTTTCGCGGTCGGCCGGATTTCGACATCACGGAAGGAGGCGTAAGCCTATGGCAAGGCCCGACAAGGCTGCTGCCGTCGCCGAGATCACGGACAAGTTCCGTGGCTCCTCCGCGGCGCTGCTGACCGAGTACCGCGGTCTCTCGGTGAAGCAGGTCAAGACCCTGCGTCGCTCGCTCGGCGAGAACGCCGAGTACGCCGTGGTGAAGAACACGCTGACCAAGATCGCGGCCAACGAGGCCGGGATTTCGGAGCTCGACGACCTGTTCAACGGTCCGACGGCTGTCGCCTTCGTCACCGGTGACCCGGTGGAGTCGGCGAAGGCTCTGCGTGACTTCGCCAAGGAGAACCCCGCTCTCATCATCAAGGGCGGTGTCCTTGACGGTAAGGCGCTGTCCGCCGATGAGATCAAGAAGCTCGCGGACCTCGAGTCCCGCGAGGTGCTGCTCGCCAAGCTGGCGGGTGCCCTGAAGGCCAAGCAGTCCCAGGCTGCCGCGCTCTTCCAGGCCCTGCCGTCGAAGCTCGTCCGCACTGTGGACGCGCTGCGCGACAAGGTCGAGCAGGGCGGTGCCGGTACGCCGGCTCCCGCCGCCGAGGACGCCGCCGCCGAGTAATCGGCAGGCTCACGCCTCGCTGCGGGCCCGTGCCCGCCCCACCCGTACATACGGCATCACCTGCCGATTTAGTGGAAGGACGCCATCATGGCGAAGCTGTCCCAGGACGAGCTGCTCGCGCAGTTCGAGGACCTCACCCTCATCGAGCTCGCTGGCTTCGTGAAGGCCTTCGAGGAGAAGTTCGACGTCACCGCCGCCGCCCCGGTCGCCGTTGCCGCCGCCGGTGGCCCGGCCGCCGTTGAGGCCGTCGAGGAGCAGGACGAGTTCGACGTCATCCTCGATGGTGCCGGCGACAAGAAGATCCAGGTCATCAAGGAGGTGCGCACCCTGACCTCCCTCGGCCTGAAGGAGGCCAAGGACCTCGTTGACACCGCTGGTGCCAAGGTCCTGGAGAAGGTTGCCAAGGACGTTGCCGAGAAGGCCAAGGCCGCCCTCGAGGGTGCCGGCGCCAAGGTCACCGTCAAGTGACTTCTCGCCCCCTCTGAGGGGGCCTGAAGCCGGGCCGATCACCCTTGTGGGTGGTCGGCCCGGCTTTTTCGCGTTTCCGGCCCTGAGCGGCCCTGGGACGGCCCCGGGGCCGGTCCGCGGCCGGGATGCGCCGGTGTGGCCGAGAGCCCACTCGGCAGCGTCGGTGCGGACGGGTATGGTGATCACCGTCATCGACTGTGGCCCCCACCACGGCTTCTGTAACGCCGGGGGGCGTCCGGCCGATGGACGGGTCGAGGTCCGCACCGCCTGCGGGCCCTTGACGAACCCGGCGAGGCGCGCGATTCTCAAGGCGCGAGTCCGCCCGGTTGGTTTGCCCCTGGATGCATAACCAGTGGCTCAGGCGGGAAATGACTCCACGTGAGTTATGGGGCCCGGGCAGTGCCCGGGCCGGTGCAGTACCCGGTGGGCGTTCGCGTCCGCCGGCTACCGGGAGGAGTCTCCGATTCGGTTTCCGAATCAGAGCTGGACAGCAGTGTGCCCTTTGGCTACACTGTCCCTTTGCGCTGCCTGTTAGCTGCTCCGTGACTCGTCGCCCGGAGTCTGCGTTGCCCTGAAGGGGTCTGGCATCGCCTCCGCAAAGCGGCTCTGACCTGGGATCTCGATCCCGGCGGAGGCCAGTGGCGAGGGAGGCGGGACCAAGCCCGTGAAGGCCCGGCTGGTACGCGCGTAGTGAGCTCCGAGCCCTCGGAAGGACCCCCCTCTTGGCCGCGCCGCGCAACGCCTCGAACAATTCCGCCGCATCCACCGCCCCGCTCCGCGTCTCCTTCGCGAAGATCAAGGAGCCCCTCGAGGTCCCCAACCTCCTGGCCCTGCAGACCGAGAGCTTTGACTGGCTGCTCGGCAATGCGGCCTGGAAGTCCCGGGTCGAGGCGGCGTTGGAGAACGGTCAGGACGTCCCCACCAAGTCCGGTCTGGAGGAGATCTTCGAGGAGATCTCCCCGATCGAGGACTTCAGTGGGTCGATGTCGCTGACCTTCCGCGACCACCGTTTCGAGCCGCCGAAGAACTCGATTGACGAGTGCAAGGACCGCGACTTCACGTTCGCGGCTCCGCTCTTCGTCACGGCCGAGTTCACCAACAACGAGACCGGTGAGATCAAGTCTCAGACGGTCTTCATGGGCGACTTCCCGCTCATGACCCACAAGGGCACGTTCGTGATCAACGGCACCGAGCGTGTCGTCGTGTCGCAGCTGGTCCGCTCCCCGGGCGTGTACTTCGACTCCACCCTGGACAAGGTGTCCGACAAGGACATCTACTCCTGCAAGGTCATCCCCTCGCGTGGTGCCTGGCTGGAGATGGAGATCGACAAGCGCGACATGGTCGGCGTCCGCATCGACCGTAAGCGCAAGCAGTCCGTCACCGTGCTGCTCAAGGCGCTCGGCTGGACCAACGAGATGATTCTCGAGGAGTTCGGCGAGTACGAGTCCATGCGCAACACCCTGGAGAAGGACCACACCCAGGGCCAGGACGACGCGCTGCTGGACATCTACCGCAAGCTGCGTCCTGGCGAGCCGCCGACGCGCGAGGCCGCGCAGACGCTTCTGGAGAACCTGTACTTCAACCCGAAGCGCTACGACCTCGCCAAGGTGGGCCGCTACAAGGTCAACCGGAAGCTGGGCAACGCCGAGTCGCTGGACTCCGGCGTGCTCACCGAGCCCGACATCATCGGTGCGATCAAGTACCTGGTGAAGCTGCACGCCGGTGAGACCGAGTGGAACGACCAGACCGGTCGCGACATCGTGGTCGAGGTCGACGACATCGACCACTTCGGCAACCGTCGCCTGCGTAACGTCGGCGAGCTCATCCAGAACCAGGTCCGTACGGGTCTCGCCCGTATGGAGCGCGTCGTGCGCGAGCGCATGACCACCCAGGACGTCGAGGCGATCACGCCGCAGACCCTGATCAACATCCGGCCGGTCGTCGCCTCCATCAAGGAGTTCTTCGGCACCAGCCAGCTGTCGCAGTTCATGGACCAGACGAACCCGCTGTCGGGCCTGACCCACAAGCGCCGTCTGTCCGCCCTCGGCCCCGGTGGTCTCTCCCGTGAGCGCGCCGGCTTCGAGGTCCGTGACGTGCACCCCTCGCACTACGGGCGCATGTGTCCGATCGAGACCCCCGAAGGCCCGAACATCGGTCTGATCGGGTCGCTGGCCTCGTACGGCCGGGTCAACGCCTTCGGCTTCATCGAGACCCCGTACCGCAAGGTCATCGAGGGTGTCGTCACGGAGCAGGTCGACTACCTCACGGCCGACGAGGAGGACCGCTACGTCATCGCGCAGGCCAACGCCCCGCTGACGACGGAGCTGACCTTCGCCGAGCCGCGTGTCCTGGTCCGCCGCCGTGGCGGCGAGATCGACTACATCCCGGGCACCGAGATCGACTACATGGACGTCTCGCCGCGCCAGATGGTGTCGGTCGCGACCGCCATGATCCCGTTCCTCGAGCACGACGACGCCAACCGCGCGCTCATGGGCTCGAACATGATGCGCCAGGCGGTGCCGCTGCTGAAGAGCGAGGCTCCGCTGGTCGGTACCGGCATGGAGTACCGCTGCGCCGTCGACGCCGCGGACGTCATCACCGCCGAGAAGGCCGGTGTCGTCCAGGAGGTCTCGGCCGACTACGTCACCGTCGCCAACGACGACGGCACGTACACCACGTACCGCGCCGCCAAGTTCACCCGCTCCAACCAGGGCACCGCCTTCAACCAGAAGGTGCTCGTGGACGAGGGCGCCCGGGTCGAGTCCGGCCAGGTGCTGGCCGACGGCCCGTGCACCGACGAGGGCGAGATGGCCCTCGGCAAGAACCTGCTCGTGGCGTTCATGTCGTGGGAGGGTCACAACTACGAGGACGCGATCATCCTGTCGCAGCGCCTCGTGCAGGACGACGTCCTCTCCTCGATCCACATCGAGGAGCACGAGGTCGACGCCCGTGACACCAAGCTCGGCCCCGAGGAGATCACCCGGGACATCCCGAACGTCTCCGAGGAGGTCCTCGCCGACCTCGACGAGCGCGGCATCATCCGCATCGGCGCCGACGTCGTCACCGGCGACATCCTGGTCGGCAAGGTCACGCCCAAGGGCGAGACCGAGCTGACCCCGGAGGAGCGCCTGCTCCGCGCGATCTTCGGTGAGAAGGCCCGTGAGGTCCGCGACACCTCGCTGAAGGTGCCGCACGGTGAGTCCGGCAAGGTCATCGGCGTCCGCGTCTTCGACCGCGAAGAGGGCGACGAGCTGCCCCCGGGCGTGAACCAGCTGGTCCGCGTCTACGTGGCCCAGAAGCGCAAGATCACCAACGGTGACAAGCTCGCCGGCCGTCACGGCAACAAGGGCGTCATCTCGAAGATCCTGCCGGTCGAGGACATGCCGTTCCTGGAGGACGGCACCCCGGTCGACATCATCCTCAACCCGCTGGGCGTCCCGTCCCGAATGAACCCGGGACAGGTCCTGGAGATCCACCTCGGGTGGCTCGCCAAGCAGGGCTGGGACGTCTCCGGCCTCGCCGACGAGTGGGCCCAGCGCCTCCAGGCGATCGGCGCCGACACCGTCCAGGGCGGCACCAACCTCGCCACCCCGGTCTTCGACGGCGCCCGCGAGGACGAGATCACCGGCCTGCTGGACAACACCACCCTCACCCGTGACGGTGAGCGCCTGGTGAACTCCACCGGCAAGGCCCGGCTGTTCGACGGCCGCTCCGGCGAGCCGTTCCCGATGCCGGTCTCGGTCGGCTACATGTACATCCTCAAGCTGCACCACCTGGTCGACGACAAGCTGCACGCCCGTTCGACCGGTCCGTACTCGATGATCACCCAGCAGCCGCTCGGTGGTAAGGCGCAGTTCGGTGGTCAGCGCTTCGGTGAGATGGAGGTGTGGGCCCTTGAGGCGTACGGCGCTGCTTACGCGCTGCAGGAGCTGCTCACCATCAAGTCCGACGACGTCCTCGGCCGCGTGAAGGTCTACGAGGCCATCGTCAAGGGCGAGAACATCCCCGAGCCCGGCATTCCCGAGTCCTTCAAGGTCCTCATCAAGGAAATGCAGTCGCTCTGCCTCAACGTGGAGGTGCTGTCCTCGGACGGCCAGTCCATCGAGATGCGGGACTCCGACGAGGACGTGTTCCGCGCCGCCGAGGAGCTCGGCATTGACCTGTCCCGGCGCGAGCCGAGCAGCGTCGAAGAGGTCTGACGGAGGTTGGGCCGGCTGCCCGAGCAGCCGGCCCGCCCCCAGGCCCCCCTCAGACCACATGAACGACTCTCGACTTACGAAAGAGGGCTTGACGACCAGTGCTTGACGTCAACTTCTTCGACGAGCTCCGCATCGGCCTGGCCACCGCCGACGACATCCGCCAGTGGTCGCACGGCGAGGTCAAGAAGCCGGAGACCATCAACTACCGCACCCTGAAGCCCGAAAAGGACGGACTCTTCTGCGAGAAGATCTTCGGCCCCACCCGGGACTGGGAGTGCTACTGCGGTAAGTACAAGCGCGTCCGCTTCAAGGGCATCATCTGTGAGCGCTGCGGCGTCGAGGTGACCCGCGCCAAGGTGCGCCGTGAGCGGATGGGCCACATCGAGCTGGCCGCCCCGGTCACCCACATCTGGTACTTCAAGGGCGTGCCGTCCCGCCTGGGCTACCTGCTCGACCTGGCGCCGAAGGACCTCGAGAAGGTCATCTACTTCGCCGCCTACATGATCACCTGGGTCGACGACGAGCGCCGCCAGCGCGACCTGCCGTCCCTGGAGGCGCACGTCTCGGTCGAGCGCCAGCAGATCGAGAACCGCCGCGACTCCGACCTCGAGGCCCGTGCCAAGAAGGCCGAGACCGACCTGGCCGAGCTGGAGGCCGAGGGCGCCAAGGCCGACGTGCGCCGCAAGGTGCGCGAGGGCGCCGAGCGCGAGATGAAGCAGCTGCGCGACCGCGCGCAGCGCGAGCTCGACCGCCTCGACGAGGTGTGGGCCCGCTTCAAGAACCTCAAGGTCCAGGACCTCGAGGGCGACGAGCTGCTCTACCGCGAGCTGCGCGACCGCTTCGGCACCTACTTCTCCGGCTCGATGGGCGCGGCGGCCCTCAAGGACCGCCTCGAGACCTTCGACCTGGCGGAGGAGTCCGAGCGCCTGCGCGAGATCATCCGCACCGGCAAGGGCCAGAAGAAGACCCGTGCGCTGAAGCGCCTCAAGGTCGTCTCCGCGTTCCTGCAGACCACCAACAAGCCCAACGGCATGGTGCTGGACTGCGTCCCGGTCATCCCGCCGGACCTGCGTCCGATGGTGCAGCTGGACGGTGGCCGCTTCGCGACCTCCGACCTGAACGACCTGTACCGCCGCGTGATCAACCGCAACAACCGCCTGAAGCGGCTTCTCGACCTCGGCGCGCCCGAGATCATCGTGAACAACGAGAAGCGCATGCTCCAGGAGGCCGTCGACGCCCTGTTCGACAACGGCCGTCGCGGCCGTCCGGTCACCGGCCCGGGCAACCGCCCGCTGAAGTCCCTCAGCGACATGCTGAAGGGCAAGCAGGGTCGTTTCCGCCAGAACCTGCTCGGCAAGCGCGTCGACTACTCGGCCCGTTCGGTCATCGTCGTCGGCCCGCAGCTCAAGCTGCACCAGTGCGGTCTGCCCAAGGCCATGGCGCTGGAGCTCTTCAAGCCGTTCGTGATGAAGCGCCTGGTCGACCTGAACCACGCGCAGAACATCAAGTCGGCCAAGCGCATGGTCGAGCGTGCCCGCCCGGTCGTGTGGGACGTGCTCGAAGAGGTCATCGCCGAGCACCCCGTCCTGCTGAACCGTGCGCCCACCCTGCACCGCCTCGGCATCCAGGCCTTCGAGCCCCAGCTGGTCGAGGGCAAGGCCATCCAGATCCACCCGCTCGTCTGCACCGCGTTCAACGCGGACTTCGACGGTGACCAGATGGCCGTCCACCTGCCGCTCTCCGCGGAGGCGCAGGCCGAGGCCCGCATCCTGATGCTGTCCTCGAACAACATCCTGAAGCCGGCCGACGGTCGCCCCGTCACCATGCCGACCCAGGACATGGTGCTCGGTCTGTTCTTCCTGACCTCGGACCGGGAGACGGTGAAGGGCGGTGGCCGTTCCTTCTCCTCGACCGCCGAGGCCGTCATGGCCTTCGACGCCCGCGAGCTGGACGTCCAGGCCCCGATCGAGCTGCGCCTGCCGGCCGGCACCGTCCCGCCGCGCGGCTGGACCCCGCCGGTGGACGAGGAGGGCCAGACGGCCTGGTTCGACGGCGAGCCGTTCCGCCTGACCACCACCCTGGGCCGCGCGCTCTTCAACGAGCTGCTGCCCGAGGACTACCCGTTCGTCGACTACGAGGTGGGCAAGAAGCAGCTCTCCGCGATCGTCAACGACCTGGCGGAGCGCTACCCCAAGGTCGTCGTCGCGGCGACCCTGGACAACCTGAAGGCGGCCGGTTTCCACTGGTCGACCCGCTCGGGTGTCACCGTCTCGATCTCCGACGTCGTCGTCCCGCCGAACAAGCCCCAGATCCTCGAGGGCTACGAGGCGAAGGCGGAGAAGGTCCAGCGTCAGTACGAGCGCGGCCTGATCACCAACGACGAGCGCAAGCAGGAGCTCATCGGCATCTGGACCCAGGCGACCAACGAGGTCGCCGAGGCCATGAACGAGAACTTCCCGAAGACGAACCCCATCTTCATGATGGTCGACTCGGGTGCTCGTGGAAACATGATGCAGATGCGCCAGATCGCCGGTATGCGTGGTCTGGTGTCGAACGCCAAGAACGAGACCATCCCGCGACCCATCAAGGCGTCGTTCCGTGAGGGTCTCACCGTGCTGGAGTACTTCATCTCCACCCACGGTGCCCGTAAGGGTCTGGCGGACACCGCCCTCCGTACCGCCGACTCCGGCTACCTCACCCGTCGTCTGGTCGACGTCTCCCAGGACGTCATCATTCGCGAGGAGGACTGCGGCACCGAGCGCGGCCTGAAGCTGGCGATCGGCACCGTCGGTGCGGACGGCGTGCTGCGCAAGGCCGACGACGTCGAGACCAGCGTGTACGCCCGCATGCTCGCCGAGGACATCACGGTGGACGGCAAGCTCCTTGCCACCGCCAACACCGACCTCGGTGACGTGCTGATCGACGAGCTGATCCGCCACGGCATCGGCGAGGTCAAGACCCGCTCGATCCTGACCTGCGAGTCGGCCGTCGGCACCTGCGCCTTCTGCTACGGGCGTTCGCTGGCCACCGGCAAGCTGGTCGACATCGGTGAGGCGGTCGGCATCATCGCCGCCCAGTCCATCGGTGAGCCCGGTACCCAGCTGACGATGCGTACCTTCCACACCGGTGGTGTGGCCGGTGACGACATCACCCAGGGTCTGCCGCGTGTCGTCGAGCTCTTCGAGGCCCGTACCCCCAAGGGTGTGGCCCCGATCTCGGAGGCCACCGGCCGGGCGCGGATCGAGGACACCGAGAAGACCCGCAAGCTCGTCATCACCCCGGACGACGGCAGCGACGAGATCGCCTACCCCGTCTCCAAGCGTGTGAAGCTGCTGGTCAGCGAGGGCGAGGCGGTCGAGGTCGGCCAGAAGCTGACCATGGGTGCCACCAACCCGCACGACGTCCTGCGCATCATGGGCCAGCGTGCCGTCCAGATCCACCTGGTCGCCGAGGTCCAGAAGGTCTACAACTCGCAGGGTGTGTCGATCCACGACAAGCACATCGAGATCATCATCCGGCAGATGCTCCGCCGCGTGACGATCATCGAGTCGGGCGACGCCGAGCTGCTCCCGGGCGAGCTCGTCGAGCGCGGCCGCTTCGAGACCGAGAACCGTCGCGTGGTCGCCGAGGGCGGTCACCCCGCCTCCGGCCGTCCGCAGCTGATGGGTATCACCAAGGCCTCGCTGGCCACCGAGTCCTGGCTGTCGGCCGCCTCCTTCCAGGAGACGACCCGGGTCCTCACCGACGCGGCGATCCACGCCAAGTCGGACCCGCTGCTGGGCCTCAAGGAGAACGTCATCCTCGGTAAGCTCATCCCGGCCGGTACGGGTCTGCCCCGCTACCGCAACATCCGGGTCGAGCCGACCGAGGAGGCCAAGGCCGCGATGTACTCGGCCGTCGGCTACGACGACTACGACCTGTCGCCCTTCGGCGCCGGCTCCGGCCAGGCGGTCCCGCTGGACGACTACGACTACGGCCCGTACACCGGCTGAGTCCGACGTTCGGCTGTCAGGGCGGTCACCCCTCGCGGGGTGGCCGCCCTGCGGCGTTCCCGCTGCGGGGGCGAGGGGGCGAGGGGGCGAGGGGGCCGGGGGCCCTGCGGGGCACGGATTAGGTTCCCCGGCAGAAGTCGCGTAGAGTCGTGTTTACCGACGCGGGGTGGAGCAGCTCGGTAGCTCGCTGGGCTCATAACCCAGAGGTCGCAGGTTCAAATCCTGTCCCCGCTACTCAGTAGCAACGAAGGGCCCGGAGGCATCAAGCCTCCGGGCCCTTTCGTCGTTCCCGGGAGCGGCCCCTCCCTCGTGCGGGGGAGGGGCCGGAACCGCTCTGGCGAGGGAGGCGGGAGAGGGGACGGCCGGGGGAGGCTTCGCGTGTCGGGACGGCGGGGCTTTCGAAGGGGGCCGGGCATGAAGCGGGTACTGGGCGCGATGGCGATCACGGGGACGGTGCTGGTCGGGATGTCCGCCTGCCT
Organism: Kitasatospora sp. NPDC088779; assembly: GCF_040685395.1. Taxonomy (NCBI): domain Bacteria; kingdom Bacillati; phylum Actinomycetota; class Actinomycetes; order Kitasatosporales; family Streptomycetaceae; genus Kitasatospora; species Kitasatospora sp. NPDC088779. The sequence continues at coordinate 127,332 of NZ_JBFBHW010000014.1, forward strand.
GCCCTTCGGGGACGACCAGGAGCACCGGACCGTGGACTACGGGGTGTCGGAGCCGGTCGGGGAACTGGTGGTCGAGGCGCACACCGGCGGGATCGTGGTGACCGGCGGCGGCGACGCGGTGCACGTGACCGAGGAGCAGAACTACCGGGGCGAGGCGCCGCGGACCACGCACGAGGTGAAGGACGGCGTGCTGCGGCTGACGTACGACTGCCGGGGCTGCGGCGTCGGGTACACCGTGCAGGTGCCGGCCGGGACGAAGGTGCGGGTGACCCAGGAGACCGGCGGGGTACGGCTGGTCGGGCTGGCCGCCGAGGTGGAGGCCTCGGTGGACACCGGCGGGGTCGAGGCCACCCGGCTGACCTCGCAGACCGTCCGGTTGAGCACCCGGACCGGCGGGGTGCGGGCCGACTTCGCGGCGGCACCCGTGAAAGTGGAGGCGAAGGCGGAGACCGGCGGGGTGCGGGTCAGGGTGCCGGCCGGGGAGGCGTACGCGGTGGACGCGCACGCCGGGGCCGGCGGAGTGGAACTCGGGATCCCCTCGCAGCCGGGGGCGGCGCGCAGCATCGCGGCGCGCACGGGCGCCGGCGGAGTGTCGGTCGACGGTGTCTGACCGGGCCGTTCCGGAGGTCCTGCCGGTAGGGCATGATCTTCTCCGCGGGGGCGGCGCCCCCGGACCCGGGGGAGGGGCGGCGGTGGTGCGAGCGGCGCGCTGGCAGAGCTGGTCGGCCGGGCTGAGTCCGTACGTGCTGGACTCGCTGCTGGCCGTGGCATCGGCCGGGATCTCGGTCTGGGCGGTCGGCAACGACGACACGGCCTGGCCGTGGTGGGTCTACCTGGTGGCGGTGTCCACCTCGCTGTCGCTGCCCTGGCGGCGCCGGGCGCCGCTGGCCGCGCTGGCGGCGGGCAGCGTGGCCCTCATGACGCTGTCCGTGGTGGCGCACTCGGCGAGTCCGCAGGTGCCGCTGGCCGGGGTGATCGGCATCTACACGGTGGCGGAGCGCTCCCCGGACCGGCAGCGCTGGACGGTGCTGGCGGTGGTGGTGGTCGCCAACGTGATCGGCACCCACTCGCCCAACGGCATGCTGTTCAGCCTGCTCACCTCGGTCGGCTCGTTCGTCTTCGGCTCGCTGGTGCGCGCCCAGCGGCGGCTGGCCCGGCTGGAGGCCGAGCGGGCCCGCGAGGCGGGGGAACGGGCGGCGAGTGAGGCGGGCCGCGCGGTGGTGGAGGAGCGGGCCCGGATCGCCCGGGAGATGCACGACATCCTGGCGCACGCCGTCTCACTGATGATCATCCAGGCCGAGGCCGGGCCGCTGGTGGTGCACGCCAACCCGGACCGGGCGATCCGCGCCTTCGACACCATCGCCGACGCGGGCCGCGACGCGATGGTCCAACTGCGTCGCGTCCTCGGAGTACTGAAGGAGGAGGGGGCCGGCCCTGAGCTGGCTCCGCAGCCCCGGTTGGCCGAACTCGCCGACGTGGCAGAGCGGGTGCGCCGGGCCGGACCGGCGGTGGAGCTCGAACTGGCCGACGGGCTGGGCGCGGTGCCCGCCGACCTCCAGGCGGCGGCGTACCGGATCGTGCAGGAGGCGCTGACCAACACGGTCAAGCACTCCGGCGCCGACCGGGTGGCGGTCCGGGTGCGGCGGTCCGGGGACACCCTGGAGGTCATGGTGTCCGACAACGGGCGCGGGCTGCCGGTGACCGTCGGCGGCGCGGTGAACGGCTGGTCCGGCGGCCGCGGGCTGGTCGGCATCCGGGAGCGGGCGGCGGCCTGCGGCGGGCGGGCCGAGGCCGGGCCCGGACCGGAGGGCAAGGGCTTCCTGGTGAGTGCCCGGCTGCCGTTGGGGGTGGCGGGCGTGGTGGAGAAGGCGGGCGGATGAATCCGATTCGGGTGGTCGTCGCGGACGACCAGGAGCTGGTGCGGGCAGGGTTCGGGATGATCCTGGACGCGCAGCCCGACATCGAGGTGGTGGCCGAGGCGCGCGACGGCGCCGAGGCGGTCGAGGCGGTCCGCGCCCACGGCCCGGACGTCCTGCTGCTGGACGTCCGGATGCCGGTCATGGACGGGCTGGAGGCGGCCCGCCGGGTCTGCGCCGAGTTTCCGTCCACCAAGGTGATCATGCTGACCACCTTCGACGCCGACGACTACGTCTTCGACGCGCTGTACGCGGGCGCCAGCGGCTTCCTGCTCAAGGACGTCCGGCGGGACGACCTGGCGCACGGGGTGCGGATGGTGGCCTCCGGGGAGGCGCTGCTCGCGCCCTCGGTGACCAGGCGGCTGATCGGCGAGTTCGCCGCCCGCCGCCCGGGCTCGCCCGAGCGGGCGGTCCGGCCGCCGTCCAAGCTGCTGGAGCAGCTCACCCTGCGCGAGCAGGAGACCCTGCGGCTGCTGGCGCGCGGGCTCTCCAACGCGGAGATCGCGGCCGAGCTGGTGGTCAGCGAGCACACGGTGAAGACGCACGTCAGCAATGTGCTGAGCAAGCTGGGGCTGCGGGACCGGGTGCACGCGGTGGTGTTCGCGTACGAGGCCGGCGCGGTGGTGGCGGGGGAGGCGTAGGGCCCCCCTCCGGATCACGCCGGGCGCGCGGGGCCCCTGGTCGGGGCTCCCCCGTGCGGGGGAGGCGGCGGGTTCGCCGGTGCGGGCGATCCGCGACGAGGGGTGCGGCGGACAGCATCTGTGGTGTCGGAACGGACCACGGGCCACCAGCTACCTGCCGGGGCCGCGGATCACCACAGGAGATCGTCGGATGAACACCCCGCAGCAGAACCGCCGCACCGCCTACGCCGTCGTCGGCGCCCCCGCCCTGATGGCCCTCTACGGGGGGATCAGGCTGGTCCCGGGCTCCCGGGAACCCGGCCTCGGCTGGACGGTCGGCCACACCGCGATGTTCGCCGGGCTGCTGCTGTTCGCCCCGGTCCTGCTCGCCCTGCGCGGGCTGCTCGCCCCGCGCGGCACCACGGCCGGGCGGCTCGCGGCCGGTGCCGCGCTCGGGACGGCGTTCGTCGGCCTGGCGGCCTCGCTGGTGCAGATCGGGATCGATCTGTACGTCGGCCTGGCGGCGGCGGACAAGGCCGGGCAGTCGCGGCTGTTCGACCGCGTCCAGGGCGTCCCCGGGGTACTGCCGGCCGTCTACCAGATCGGCCCGCTGCTGTTCTACGTCGGCCTGCTGGCTCTGCTGGTCGCCGCCGCGGTGGGCGCGGCCCGGACGCTGCCCTGGTGGAGCCCGGTGTTGATGCTGGCCGGCACCGCCGCCTCGGGGGTCGACCTGGCGCTGATCCCGGTGGCCGCGGTCTGCTACCTGGCGGCGCTGGCCCCGCTGGCCCGCCGCTCCGCCGCTCCCCGCCCGGCACTGGTCTGACCGGCGCCGGTCTGACCGGTGTTGGTCCGACCGGGCGGTACGGACGGACGGCCGCTCCCGCAGGGGAGGGGCGGGCGCCCGTCAGCTCATCCGGAACACCGGTCCGCGCGGGGTGAACGGCAGCCCGGCGCCCCGGGGAACGAGGAAGGCGTGCTCGCGGCGCACCCGCAGCACGTCGCACGCGCCGTCGGTGATGACCAGCACGGGCGCCCCGCGCGGGAAGTCCTCGGCCCGCTCCAGCAGGTCGACGCCCGGCTGCAGCTCGGTGCCGCCGCGCCCGCGCACCCGGACCCGGCCGGCGATCTCGCCGACCGGGACGTACCCGGCGTCGTGCGGTGCGGCGTCGCAGTGCACCACCCGGGCCGCGGGCACGTCCCGGGCGGCCGCGTACGAGGCGATCGCGCCGAGCGCCTTGCCGAGCAGTACCCGGTTCATCGAGCCGGAGGTGTCCAGGACGACGCCGAAGGTGCAGCGCGGCACCTCCTCGGGCGGGTGGTAGCGGCCGGCCCGGGGGATGTCCGGGGTGGCGGACTGCCGGCGGGCCGGCCGGGAGTAGCTGCGGACCGGCTCCGGGCGGGGCACGAACTCGTCGAACCAGCGGGCCAGCCGGGCGTCCCAGGGCAGCGGCGGGTGGGCGAGGGCGCGGATCTCCTCGACCAGCCCGGCGGGCAGCAGCCCGCGTTCGCGCTGGTGCAGCTCGAAGCCCTGCTGGAGGCCGCGGCGGTAGAAGTCGTCGAGGTCCACGTAGTCGCGCGGGCCGCGGTCCAGCGGTGCGCCGAGGATGTCCGGGCGGTTCTTGCCGGCCAGGGTGGCGAGTCGGCGGATCCGGCGCTCGTCGCGGACGATCCGGTCGTACACCTCCTCGGCGGACAGCCCCTTCAGCTGCGGGTCGTGCAGCAGGCCTTCCGGCATGTCGCCGACGCCCATCTCCAGCAGCCACCCGTTGATGACGTAGTCGGCGGCGACGTTGAAGAGGAACGGATCCCGGCCGCCGCGACGCTCGCCGTGCCGCAGGGCGGCGTGCAGCATCTCGTGGCCGAGGATGAACCGCCACTCCTCGTCGGTCTGCTGGCGCAGCGGGTTGATGTAGACCTCGCCGGCCTCGGCGTTGACGGCGGCGATGGTGATGCCGTGGGCGCGGGCCAGTTCGGCGTCGGCGACGACGGTGAGGCCGGCCGCGATGCCGCCGAGCAGCGGGTAGGAGGAGACGAACCAGCCGAGCGCCCTGGTCCACGGCCGTACGGGCAGGCGCTCGCCGGTCTCCTGGTCGAAACGGCCGCCGGCCCGGTCCATCGCGGCGGACATGGTGCGGGTGAGGGCGGCGGCGAAGGCCATCGACCAGTCCTTCGGGGTGTGGCCGTAGTTCTGCCACTCGACCAGCAGCTGGTCGTGGTCGGCGGTGCCGGCCGTCCCGGCGGTGACGGCCGGCGGCAGGCCGTCGCGGCGCCAGCGGGCGGTCAGCTCCTCCTCGTCGCCGCCCGGGTACTCCTGCGGGAGGGCGACCGGGGGGCGGCCGACCGGGAAGGTCGCGAGGAAACGGTTCACCACCGCGCAGCGGGCCGCCTCCTCGTAGACGTCGGGCTGGACCCGGATACCCCGGGCGGCCGGGACGTGGCCGAAGCCCAGGTGCAGCAGGCAGTGCGCCAGCACCCAGGCCCACTCCTCCGGTTCGGCCCGGCGGCGCGGGTTGACGTGCACGGTGCCGTCGGAGTCGACCACCGCCCAGCCGCCGGGCGGGGCCAGCCCGCAGTCGTCCCGGCGGCAGAAATCGGCGGGCACGGCGTCGAAGGCCGGATTCTGGCGCAGCAGCCGGACTCCCTCGGCGAAGACCTCCGCGCCCGGGTCCGGCTTCTTCGCACCCTTCTGGACGGAAGGACTCACCGGCGGGCCTCGACCAGCCGGGGCATGTCCCGGGCCGCCTCGATCAGGAACCAGGAGGGCAGCACCGGATTGCCGTCCGCGCCGTCGGCGATCACCGTCTGGGCGACCTCCACCGAGATCTCGGCCAGCTGCACCAGCAGCGACTTGGCCCGGAAGGCGGTCTGCCGCTGCGCCCCCGAGGCGTGCTCCTTGCTGGCCGGCAGCTCCTTGACCAGGCGGCCGCGGAAGGCGTCGGCCAGGTAGTAGAGCAGGTCGCGGTCCTCCAGCCGGTGCGGCCAGCGGGCGTCGCCCTTGAGGATCGCCTCCAGGCCGTACGCGTTGCGGACGATCTTGGCGTAGCCGCAGAAGGCGATCGCGTGCTGCGGGGTGAGCAGCCCGTACGCGAGCACCTTGAGGGTCTCCTCGTCCAAGGTGGGGCCGAAGGAGTGCAGCGCGTCGGAGAGCATGTGCCAGGCGCGCGGGGTGGAGAACGGCTCCTCGGTCTTCGGCGGGGCGGACCACAGGTGGTCGGGCCGGTCGGTGACGTAGTCGATGACCCAGGGGTGGATGCCGGCGCCGGCCGCCCAGCGCAGCCAGTCCGCGGCGCTGGCCCGCAGGTGCACGTGGACCATGCGGTTGACCAGCGCGGACGCCATCGGCCGGGCGAGCGCGCCGTCGGTGGCGCGGTTCCCGGCGCCGATCACGATCGAGCCGGGCGGCAGCTCGTACGAGCCGATCCGGCGGTCCAGGATCAGCGAGTAGAACGCCTTCTGGACGTCCGGGGTCGCTGCGTTGAGCTCGTCCAGGAACAGGCAGTACGGCTCGTCGCGGGCGATCTGCTCGGGCGGGCAGAACCGGGAACGGCCCTCCGGGGTCAGCTGAGGGACACCGATCAGGTCCTCCGGGGCGAGCTGGGTGCCGACCAGGCTCACGCACTCCAGGCCGAGCGACTCGGCGAACTCCCGCACCAGCGAGGACTTCCCGATCCCGGGCGCGCCCCAGAGGAACACCGGCCGGACGGTGGCCAGCCCGAGCAGCAACTCGGGAATCTGGACGGGCGAGACGCTGACTGCTCCCTGCACGGGGCTCCTTGGCAAGTGGTGGGGTGACCGGCCCAGTGTGCGGCGGTAGTTGGCGCGGCGCACCCGGATTTTCGCTGGCGCCCCGAACCGGGCCGCCCGTACCGTCCGGGGCATGAACGCGAAACGCCCCCTGATCGCCGTCCTCACCGGCGCGGGCATCTCGACCGACTCGGGCATCCCCGACTACCGCGGCCCGCAGGGGCTCTGGCAGCGGGACCCGTCGGCCCAGGACCTGGTCACCATCGGCCCGTACCGTGCCGATCCCGAGGTGCGGCGGCGGGCGTGGCGGCTGAGGCTGGAGACGGGTGTGCTGGGGGCCGAGCCGAACGCCGGGCACCGGGCGCTGGTCGATCTGGAGCGCTCGGGGCTGCCGCTGCGGGTGCTCACCCAGAACGTGGACGGGCTGCACCAGCGGGCCGGGCTGGCCCCGCGCAAGGTGCTCGAACTGCACGGCACCGCACTGGAGGTGCAGTGTCTGGGCTGCGCGGCGACGGGGCCGATGGCGGAGGCGCTGCGGCGGGTCGAGGCGGGCGAGCCGGACCCGGCCTGCCGGGCGTGCGGGGGGATCCTGAAGCCGCGCACGGTGATGTTCGGCGAGAACCTGGACCAGGAGGTGCTCGGGCAGGCCGACTCGATCGCCCGCGCCTGCGACGTGTTCATCGCGGTCGGTACCAGCCTTCAGGTGTTCCCGGTGGCGGCGCTGCCGTACAACGCGGTGCGGACCGGGTCGAAGCTGATCATCCTGAACGCCGAGCCGACGCCGTACGACGAGGCCGCCGACGAGGTGATCCGCGAGCCGATCTCCCAGGCACTGCCGGCCCTGGTGCGCAGGCTGGTGGGGGAGGGGCTCTGAAGAAGGGGCTTAAAAACGGGTGAACCGCATGCGTACGATGATCCTTCCGGCTCCCCCCTCATGGCCTGGAGTGATCGAGCGATGACGACGACGGCGAAGTTCGACCCCTGGGCGGCGGCGTTCGTGGCCCACCCGTACGACGCGTACGCCGAGTTGCGCGAGCACGCGCCGGTGACGTACTTCGAGCCGACCGGGCAGTGGCTCGTCTCGCGGCACGAGGACGTCAGCGCGCTCCTGCGCGACCGGCGGCTCGGGCGCACCTACACCCACCGCTTCAGCCACCAGGAGTTCGGGCGGCCCGAACCCGACCCGGCGCACGAGCCCTTCCACACCCTCAACGACTTCGGGCTGCTCGACCTGGAGGCCCCCGACCACACCCGGATCCGCCGGCTGGTCTCCAAGGCCTTCACCCCGCGCATGGTCGAGGGCCTGCGGCCGACCGTCCAGCGGCTCGCCGGGGAACTCGTCGACGGCCTGCTCGCGGCCGGCGGCGGCGACCTGATCGCCGCCGTCGCCGAGCCACTGCCGGTCGCCGTGATCGCCGAGATGCTCGGCGTGCCGGAGGGCGACCGGCACCTGCTGCGGCCCTGGTCCGCCGACATCACCGGCATGTACGAGCTCAACCCGAGCGAGGAGGCCGCCCGCAAGGCCGTCACCGCGAGCACCGAGTTCTCCGACTACCTGCGCGCCCTCATCCGCGAACGCCGCACCGCCCCCGGCACCGACCTGATCAGCGCGCTGATCCAGGCCCAGGAGGGCTCCGACGCGCTCAGCGAGCAGGAGATGATCTCCACCTGCGTGCTGCTGCTCAACGCCGGCCACGAGGCGACCGTCAACACCACCGGCAACGGCTGGTGGGCGCTGTTCCGCAACCCCGGCGAACTCGCCCGGCTGCGCGGCGCGACCGACGCGCTCCTGCCCACCGCCATCGAGGAGCTGATGCGCTGGGACACCCCGCTGCAGCTGTTCGAACGGTGGGTCCTGGAGGACATCGAGCTGCGCGGCGTCACCATCCCGAGCGGCTCCGAGGTCGCCCTCCTCTTCGGCTCCGCCAACCGCGACCCCGAGCGCTTCACCGACCCCGACCGCCTCGACCTCGGCCGCACCGACAACCCCCACATCACCTTCGGCGCCGGCATCCACTTCTGCCTCGGCGCCCCGCTCGCCAGACTGGAACTCACCGAGTCCTACGGCGCCCTCCTGCGCCGCGCCCCCGGCCTGCGCCTGGCCCGCGAACCGGAGTGGAACCCGGGCTACGTGATCCGGGGCCTCAGGGAACTGGTGGTCGAGGTCTAGATCGAGGGCTGGGACAGGTCGGGGTCGGTTCGAGGAACGGGGGAGAGCTGTGGGCAAGGCGACGGGGTCACTGCTGGGGCTGGCGATCGGGGATGCGATCGGCCGGGTGACCGAGTTCAAGACGGTAGGGATGATTGCCGACGACCACCCGGACTGGCGGCAACTTCCGCTGCCCCCAAGGGCGCTGGTCACCGACGACACCCAGATGACCCTCGCCCTCGGCCGTGGTCTGCGCATTGCCCTGGAGCGCGGGCCGCTGACCCCGCTACGGCTGGAGCGGCCCGTTCGCGAGGAGTTCGTCGACTGGTGGCGCTCCCCGCAGAACAACCGTGCTCCCGGCATGACCTGCCTGCGCGCCTGCGAGCGGCTGAGCCGCCCCGCGTACCGCTGGCAGCAGGCGAGCGACGTCGGCTCCAAGGGCTGCGGCGCCAACATGCGGGTCGCTCCGGTCGGGCTGATCCGCGAACTCGACGCCCGCCAGCTCGCGGGCGCCGCGCAGTTGCAGTCCGCGCTCACCCACGGGCACCCGACCGCACTCGCCGCCAGTGACCTCACCGCGTACGCCATCCGCAAGCTCGCCGAGGACGTTCCGCCGGCCGGCCTGCCCGCGGTGCTGCGGGCGTACGCGCTGGCGAGCCGCGAGCGGTACGACGAGTTCTGGCTCGGCGACCTCGCCGCGCGCTGGCACGGCCACTCGCCGCAGGACGTCATCGCCCGCGGCTGGGACGACTGCCTGGCCGTGCTCGACCGGCTGGACGCCGCGCTCGCCGCGCCCGACGTCGAAGCGGACCCGTGTCTGGCCACCGGTGAGGGCTGGGTCGCCGAGGAGGCCTTCGCCACCGGCCTGCTCTGCTTTCTGCTGCTGCCGGACGACCCGGTGGCCGCCGTCCGCCGGGCCGCCTACTCCAGCGGCGACTCGGACTCCCTGGCCTGTCTGACCGGCGCCTTCGCCGGGGCCCGTCACGGGGAGTCGGTCTGGCCGCAGGAGTGGGTGGAGCGGATCGAGTACCGGGACGAGCTGCTCGAGCTCGGGGCGCTCTGGGACTGAGCTCCACGACCTGCGCTCTGGGACTGAGCTCCACGACCTGCGCTCTGGGCCCGGGCGGAACCGGGTTCGGGGGTGGTGCGTCGAAGGGCCATGACGAAGCGCAGCACCGCAGGGCATGGCCGTTCCCGCCGTCGGGTGGGGCTGCTTCTCGCCGCCGGGTTGGCCGTCGGCCCGGCGCTGGCCGGGTGCGGGAGTGCGGCGGGCGGGGGGCCCGTGGTGGTGCGGGCCTCGACGTCGGGGAGCCGGGCGGCGGTGGATCCGGGGCAGGTGGCGGCGGTGGCGGCCGGGACCAGCGCCTTCGGGCTGGACCTGCTGCACGCGCTGACCGCGACACCGGACGGGGCGGGGCGCAACGTCGTGGTCTCGCCGGCCGGGCTGGCGAGCGTGCTCGGGATGCTGCTGCCGGGGGCGCGCGGCGCCACCGCCGAGGAGTTGGCCAAGGCCCTGCACACCGGGCTCGACCCGCGACAGTACGCCCTCGCCGTCGGCGCGCCGGACCGCGGGAGCCGGGCCGGCGGCGACCAGGTCGTCCTGCGCCGGTCCGACGACCTGTGGACGCAGCAGGGCCTGGCCGTCGCCCCGGAGTACCTGGACACGCTCGCCGCCGCCTTCGACACCGGCGTGCACCCCGTCGACTTCGCCAAGGACCCGGCCGACGCCTGCAGGAGCATCAACGCGGCGGTGGAGAAGGCCACCGAGGGGCGGATCAAGGAACTCTTCGGCCCGCGACAGATCACCGCCGACACCCGGCTGGCACTCACCGACGCGCTCTACCTGAAGGCGGCGTGGGCCTCCGGGTTCAAGCCCGCGAACACCTCCGAGCGCCCCTTCCACCGGCTGGACGGCTCCACCCCGTCGGTGAGCACGATGAGCCGCACCGGCACCCTCCGGTACGCCGAGGGTTCCGGCGGCATCGTCGGCGAACCCTGGCAGGCCGTCGAACTCCCTTATGCGGGAGGCGGGTTGGCGATGGACCTGATCGTCCCCGCGCAGGGCGGGTACACGGCCTTCAGCAAGGGCCTGGACCAGGCCCAGCTCGACCGGATCCTCGGCGGGCTCGACGAGCGGTCCGTCGACCTGACCCTGCCGCGGTTCCACTTCGACACGGCCAACGACCTCGTCCCCGCCCTGCGCTCACTCGGCGTCAAGGCGGCCTTCGAAGCGCCCGACTTCACCGGCATCACCGGCATCACCGGCATCACCGCCAAGGAGCCGCTCGGTCTGGGCGCGGTGGTGCAGAAGGCCACCGTCGAGGTGAACGAGGACGGTACGGTCGCGGCGGCCGGCAGCGGCGCCGGGGTGGCGGCGATGGCAGCGCCGGCCGCGCCGGAGTCCGTCCAACTGCACATCGACCGGCCGTTCCTGTTCCTGATCCGCGACACCGCCGACGGGCGGCCGCTGTTCCTCGGCCAGGTCACCGACCCGCAGGCGTCCTGAGCCGACCCGCAGGCGCCCTGAACCGACCCGCGGACGAAGCGGGCGAAGTGGGCGAAGCAGCCGGAGGAGGACCGGGCGTCACCAGGCCGGGTAGCGCCCGCCGAGCGCCGGGTGGGCCGGGTCGCGGCTGCCGAACAGCACCAGCAGGTCGTCCGCGACCCGCAGCAGTTCGGCCCGGCCCTCGACCGCCCCCGCCCACTCGGCGGGCAGCGCCGAGGCGCCGTACGCGGCGCCGACCAGGTTGCCGCAGACCGCGCCGGTGGAGTCGCTGTCCCCGGAGTGGTTCACCGACAGCAGCAGCGCGCTGCGCACCGGGTCGGGTTCGAGGGTGGTCGCCAGCAGCGAGTACACCGCGATGGCCAGGCACTCCTCGGCGATCCAGCCGAGCCCGACCCGCTCCACGGACTCCGCCGTCGGCTGCGACTCCTGGGCCACCCGGACGGCCCGGGCCAGCGCCTGCACCGTCTCCTTGGACCCCGGCAGCTCGCGGATCTGCTCCACGGTCTCGCCGACCGCCGCCCACGGCTCGGTCCCGTTGGCGAGCCGCTCGACCAGCGCCGCGAAGGCGCCCGCCGAGAGGTAGCCGGTCGGGTGCCCGTGGGTGATCTGGGCGCACTGCACGGCCAGCCCGAAGGACAGCTCGACGCCGAGCCGTGCCAGCCCGAACGGCGCCGAGCGCATCACCGTGCCGCAGCCCTTGGAGCCCGGGTTGATCGGCCCCGGCTGCCCGATCACGGACGGCGACTCGAACTCCGGGTGCTCGGACACCCCGCTCATGCAGGCGTTGCCGGGCGCCCGCGACGCGTACAGGAAGGGCCTGGTCAGCAGCCAGCCGTCGTACGGGCGGGGCTGCGGCGCGGTGTCCGGCGAGCCCTGGCGCTGGGTCAGCAGCCAGCGCCGGTACGCGGCGTGGACGGCCTCCGGCACCGAGCCGCCGCCGCCCGTCCAGCCGCGGACGAACGCGCGGATCAGGCCCTCGGCGGTGAACAGGGTCATCTGGGTGTCGTCGGTGACTTCGACCGGCCCGGCGCCGGCCGGCAGCCCGGTCACGCCGTCCGGCCCGTACCGCTGCTGGATCTGCTGGAGCTGCTGGAACTCCACCGGCCAGCCCAGCGCGTCGCCGACGGCCCCGCCGAGCAGCGCCCCGCGCACCCGGTCGCGGTATCCCGATTCGGCCGCCGACTCCGTCACGTCGATCCCCCTTGGTTCATGGCGGGATCCGTTCTATCAGGTCTACCGGCGGATCTGCCCGGCGCGCCCGTGCAGCGCGGCGCGGTCGGCGGCGGCGCGCCCGGCCGCCCAGCCCACGCCGTCGCTCACCCGGACCCGCTGCGAGACCAGCTTGGGGAACAGCCGGCCGACCTCGTCGTCCACCGCCTCGGAGCGGGCCGCGAGCGCGGGCAGCAGCCGTTCGTCGGGCAGCAGCTGCTCCTCGGTGCCGTCCTCGCGCAGGTGCCGGCCGGCCGCGGCGGCGCTGGTCGCGCGCTCGGTGGCGGCGGTCAGCCGCTCGCGGATCCGCGCCGCGTACGCGACCAGGAAGGAGTGCCGGAACGCCTTGCTGCGCGAGTCCCGGCGGGAGCCGGCCTTGTTGAGCGCGTGGGTGGCCTGCACCAGCAGCGAGGTGTAGAGCAGCTCGACGCCGTCCAGGTCGCCGTCGAAGCCGACGACGGTGCAGAACCCGAACTCCTTGGCCCACACCGCCCGGCACCGGTTGGCCGCCGCGACGGCGTCCAGCAGCATCGTCTTGGGGCTCTCGTACGGGTTGTCCACGCCGATCCGCAGCGCCGCCGGGGTGTTCCGGTCGTCGCCGGTGGCGGCCAGCAGCGCGTCGTCGATGCTGTGCTGGGCCATCAGCTGCTGGGCCTTGGCGGTGAGCGCCTCGGCCTCCTCCGGGTACTCGGTGGACTCGGCCTTGGCCAGCAGCGCCCGGATCCGGGCCAGCATCCGCGGCTCGCCGGCCTGCGGGCCGGCGGCGCGTTCGGCCTGCGGCCGCCGGCCGGGCGCGGGGCCGACCGGGGAGATCGGCGGCAGCCGGCCCCAGGTCCGCAGCAGCTCCAGGGCGGCGGTGGCGAGCGCGAAGCGGTCCAGCCGGTGCCGGTCGGCGAAGGCGCCGAGGTACTGCTCGTCACCCGGCCACCACACCTCGGCCTCCAGCTCGCGCAGCTGCTCGTGCCAGCGCCGGTCGAGGGCGGCCGCGGGGTGCCGACGGCCCTCGGCGGCGATCAGGTCCACCGCGAGGGCCAGGTGGACGGGCTTCAGCCCGCGTCGGACCACCCGGGCCAGGTCGGCCGGACGCCACCCGGCGGACCAGCAGCGGCCGACGGCGGTGTCCGCGTACCCCAGCAGGGCCCGGCTGACCGCCGGCCACTGCCCGGCCGAGGCGGCGAGCAGCGACGCCCCGGTGTCCAGAGCGAGGTCCAGCGTCTCGTCCGGGGCCGTCAGCACCGATCGCACCGCCTGCTCCAGCAGTGGGCCGGCGCCCCCGTCCCCGTCCTGCTGCGCGCGCTTGCCCACGGTGTGTCCCTGCTCTCCTCGACGGTCCGGCCCTCCCGCCCATGATGCCGGAGCGCCCGGCCCCTTCGACGGGACCGGGCGCTCCGGGTGACGCAGGCGACTCAGCGCTCGACGGCCTTGGCCAGGATCTCCGGGGCGCGCTCCAGCAGCCGCCCGGCCGCGAAGCGGATGCCGAGGGCGGCGATCAGGGCGCCGTAGAGCGGGCCGACCAGCAGAACCGGCCAGGTCGGGCCGGCGGAGAGCAGCGCCCAGCCGAGATAGCCGCTCACCGGCAGGGAGAGCAACGCCACACCGAACAGCGAGCCGAACTGGTTGACCAGCACCAGGCCGCCCTGCCCGGGGGCGGCGTTGCGCATCGGGTTGCTGTCGGCCGGCATGGTGTACGGCGCGAGCACGCTGAGCGTCGCGCCGAGCGCGACGCCGCAGCCGAGCAGGGCGAGCGCGAGGCCGAGTGCGGACGGCAGGCCGGCCCAGTCGCCGGTGGCGGCGGCCAGCACGGGCCCGAGCACCAGCGTCACCGGAACGGCGTACGACAGCACCGCGTAGGCCCGGCCGCGCAGCTCGTCCCGGGCGTCGGCCGGGGTGAGCAGGGTGGCGGCGACCATCCAGAACGCCGAGCCGTCCATGCCGAACAGGTTGAGCATCTGCAGCCCGAGGAACATCCCGGTCATCGCCAGCAGGTAGACGCTCGACCAGCCCTGGACCATCGACAGCACGCAGATCACCAGCGTCATGCCGATGCTGGTGAACACCGCGGCCTTGGCCCGCGGCTCCCGCCAGGCGTACCGGAGGTGGCGCTGCATCACCGCGCCGACCCGGCCCTCGGGCAGGAGGCTCCAGCCGCGCGAGCTCTGCACGCCGCGGGCCACCTCCAGGGTGGAGGAGTCGGCGGTGACCATCAGCTCCTGGAGGCTGCCGCGCCACCAGCGCAGCAGCAGGGCGAGCAGCGCCGCGGCCGCGGCGAGCTGGAACAGCGCCAGCCCGTACCGCCCCTCGCCGGCGGTGCGGGCCGCGTCCGCCGCGCCGACCGGCGGCAGCCAGCGCAGCACGGAGGCGATCGGCGCCAGCGGGCTGAGGTCGAGGTGGTCCCCGGGCCGGCCGAAGACGCTCTGCGAGCCGACGTTGGCGGCCTGCACGAGCAGGGCGAACAGCAGTCCGCCGAAGATCGCGAAGTCCTTGCCGCGCCGGCTGGAGAGCATCCGGGCGTTGCCGGCGGCGACCGCCCGGGAGAGCGTGACCAGGCAGAGCACGGCCAGCGGGACGCCGACCAGCGCGGCCGCGGCCGAGGCACCGCCGTTGGCGCCGGACAGCGCCGCGCCGGTCACCAGCACCAGGCTGACCAGCGGGCCGGGCCCGATCAGCGCGGCCAGCAGTGAGCCGCGCAGCAGCGGGCCGGGCCGCAGCGGGAGCATGGTGAGCCGGGTCGGGTCGGCGCTCTCGTCGCTGGAGAAGAGGAACAGCGGCAGCGCCGCCCAGCCGAGGGTGAGCACGCCGAGCAGCATCACCCCGGCGTCCCCGGAGCCGTCGAAGCGCCCGTTCATCATGGCGAGGGCGAAGGCGATGCCGGCCGCGAAGGCCAGACCGAGGACGCCGCCGATGACGTACACGGCGGTCCGGCCGGGGCTGCGCCGCAGGCCGTTGCGCAGCAGCCGCAGCTTGAGCGCCACCAGGGCGCGGACCACCGTCCGCCCGTCGGGCACCGGGGTACGGGCGGCTGCGGGGGCGGTGCTCACTGCCCACCCCCGAGCTGCCCGCCCCCGAGCTGCGCGCCGGCCTGCCCACCGGCCTGTCCGCCGAGCCAGCCGAGCGCCTGGCCGTCGTCCTCGCGGACGCCGATCAGGCCGAGGAAGGCCTCGTGGAGGCTGCGCCCGCCGCGCACGGTGTCCAGCGGGCCGTGGGCGATCACCCGGCCGGCGTTGACCACGGCGACCCAGTCGCAGAGCTGTTCGACCAGTTCCATCACGTGGCTGGAGAAGACCACCGTGGATCCGGCCGCCGCGTACCGCTTGAGCACGCCGCGGATGGTCTGCGCGGAGACCGGGTCGACGCCCTCGAAGGGCTCGTCGAGGAACAGCACGTCGGGGTTGTGCAGCAGCGCGGCGGCCAGACCGATCTTCTTGCGCATGCCGGTGGAGTAGTCGGCGACCAGCTTGTCGGCGTCGCGGGCGAGGTCCAGGACGGCCAGCAGTTCCTCCGCGCGGCGGTCCACCTCGGCGCCGGGCAGGCCGCGCAGCCGCCCGTTGTACTGCAGCAGTTCGCGGCCGCTGAGCCGCTCGAACATCCGCAGCCCCTCGGGCAGGATGCCGATCCGGGCCTTGACCGCGACCGGGTCGGCCCAGACGTCGCCGCCGTGGATGAGGACGGTGCCCTGGTCGGGCCGGAGCAGGCCGGTGGCCATGGACAGCGTGGTGGTCTTGCCGGCGCCGTTCGGGCCGACCAGGCCGATGAAGGAGCCGGCCGGGAGCTCCAGGCTGAGTCCGGCGACGGCGGCCTGGCCGCCGAAGTGCTTCCACAGCCCCTGGATGCTGACGGCGGAGGGGGGAACGGGTACGGGGCGGTCGGACGGCGGCGGCGCTGACGCCTGCATGGCGGCCTTCTCTGTTCGCTGGCGGATGGGTGTCTCGGACTCAGCCTGTCACTGCGGAAACGGACTGTCTCCCGAGTTGAGGATCCCCTGAGAGAGTGGGCCGAACGGGTGAGGCGCGCCGTCCGGACGGCGCGTTACGGCGGGTGCCGGGCTGGAATTGGCAACTACTCAGCTGCGCCGTTCGTCCTGCACTATGAGGGGCAGTGAGGGACAGCGAGGGGCGCGGGGCCGCGCCGGGTGCCGGGAGGTGCGGATGGCCGTTCAACCGTGGGGAGCCTCGGGCCCCGGCGAGCCGGATCGCCGCGGGGACCGGCAGCCCCAGCCCGTCCCGCAGTCCGTCCCGCAGCCCGGGTTCCACACGGGGATGCGCGCCGGGCACGCGGACCGGGATCGGACGATCGACGTGCTGAAGGCCGCGTTCGCCGAGGGCCGGCTCTCCGCCGAGGAGTACGAGCAGCGCCACGAGCAGGCCTCCGTCGCGCAGACCTACGGCCAGCTGGCCGGGCTGGTGTCCGACCTGCCCTCCGGCCCGATGCCGGCGCCGATGGCCTTCGCCGCCCCGCCCGTCCCGGCGACCTTCCTCCCGCCGCCTCCGCCGCCGGTTCGCTCCACCAACGGGCTGGCGGTCACCTCACTGGTCTTCGGCCTGACCGGCCTCTCGCTGCCCGCAGTGGTCGTCGGGCACATCGCGAAGGCCCAGCAGAGCAGCCACGACCGGGCCGGCGACTGGGTTTCCACCCTCGGCCTGCTCTTCGGCTACGCGGGCTGCGCGCTCTGGACGCTGCTGCTCCTGGTGATGCTGCAGGTGCCGGTCTGAGCGGGCCGCCCCGGGCGCGTCCCGCCCCGGTGGCGGCGGTCGGCGGGCTGTGGTAGAGCGGGTGGAGGGCGGCCCGACACCGGGTGGTCGCGTCCGGGACACTCCCGGGACATCCGGCCGAAGGTCGCGACCTGCGGCGTTGCATTTGTTTTGACCGCGCCCGATGCGCTAGGTACGCTCTGACCTTGTGCCTGGGGTGTCCCCGGGTCCTTGTGCGTGCATGCACACCGGTCGCCGCGCCGAGCCGGAGCGCCTTCCAGCGCCCCGCGCGTTGAGCGCCGTCGCTGTACATCAGCTCATGGGATTCCGTGTCGGAATAAGCCCAACACACCCGACCGCGTGGGTCGACCACGGGGCCGTGTGCGGGGGATCACCGCAGGTTAGTTTTACCAAGCCTTGGCACACAGAAAACGGAGAAACGGTGCCTACGATCCAGCAGCTGGTCCGAAAGGGCCGGCAGGACAAGGTCGAGAAGAACAAGACTCCCGCGCTGAAGGGTTCCCCGCAGCGTCGTGGGGTCTGCACGCGTGTGTACACGACCACCCCGAAGAAGCCGAACTCGGCTCTCCGCAAGGTCGCCCGTGTGCGCCTCACCAGCGGGATCGAGGTCACCGCTTACATCCCGGGCGAGGGCCACAATCTGCAGGAGCACTCCATCGTGCTGGTGCGCGGTGGTCGTGTGAAGGACCTTCCTGGTGTCCGCTACAAGATCATCCGCGGTTCGCTTGACACCCAGGGTGTCAAGAACCGCAAGCAGGCTCGCAGCCGCTACGGCGCCAAGAAGGAGAAGTAAGAATGCCTCGTAAGGGCCCCGCCCCGAAGCGCCCGGTCATCATCGACCCGGTTTACGGCTCCCCGGTCGTCACCCAGCTGGTCAACAAGATCCTGCTGCACGGCAAGCGCTCCACCGCCGAGCGGATCGTCTACGGCGCCCTCGAGGGCGTCCGTGAGAAGACCGGCTCGGACCCGGTCGTGGCGCTGAAGCGTGCGCTGGAGAACGTCAAGCCGGCCCTCGAGGTCAAGTCCCGCCGTGTCGGTGGCGCGACCTACCAGGTTCCGGTCGAGGTCCGTCCGGGCCGCGCCAGCACCCTGGCGCTGCGCTGGATGGTCGGTTACTCCCGCGCCCGTCGCGAGAAGACCATGACCGAGCGCCTGATGAACGAGATCCTCGACGCCAGCAACGGTCTGGGCGCTTCCGTGAAGCGTCGCGAGGACACCCACAAGATGGCCGAGTCCAACAAGGCCTTCGCGCACTACCGCTGGTAGTCCCTACCCCGTCACTAGACAGAGAGAGAACGAGCCACCATGGCTGCAACCTCCCTTGACCTCGCCAGGGTCCGCAACATCGGGATCATGGCGCACATCGACGCGGGCAAGACCACCACCACCGAGCGGATCCTGTTCTACACCGGCGTCTCGTACAAGATCGGTGAGGTCCACGATGGCGCTGCCACCATGGACTGGATGGAGCAGGAGCAGGAGCGCGGCATCACGATCACGTCGGCCGCGACGACCTGTCACTGGACGGTCGACGACGTCGACAACACCATCAACATCATCGACACCCCGGGTCACGTCGACTTCACCGTCGAGGTGGAGCGCTCGCTGCGCGTCCTCGACGGTGCCGTGACGGTGTTCGACGGTGTTGCCGGTGTCGAGCCCCAGTCCGAGACCGTGTGGCGGCAGGCTGACCGCTACGGCGTCCCGCGCATCTGCTTCATCAACAAGCTGGACCGCACGGGCGCGAACTTCTTCTTCTGCGTCAAGACCATCGTGGACCGCCTCGGCGCGACCCCGCTGGTCATGCAGCTCCCGATCGGTGCCGAGGCGGACTTCAAGGGCGTTGTCGACCTTGTCCGCATGAAGGCGCTGGTCTGGTCCGCCGAGGCCGCCAAGGGCGAGATGTACGACATCGTCGACATCCCGGCCGAGCTGCAGGAGCAGGCGAACGAGTACCGCGAGATGCTCCTGGACGAGGTGTCGAACGTCAGCGATGACGTGATGATGCTCGCCATGGAGGGCGAGGACGTCCCCGAGGAGCTGCTGTACGAGGCGATCCGCAAGGGCACCCTGGAGTCGGCCTTCACGCCGATCTTCTGCGGTACCGCGTTCAAGAACAAGGGCGTTCAGCCCCTGCTCGACGCGGTCGTCAAGTACCTCCCGTCGCCGCTGGACATCGAGTCGGTTGAGGGCACCAAGCCCAACGACCCGGAGACCAAGATCACCCGCAAGGCCTCGGACGACGAGCCCCTGGCCGCGCTGGCGTTCAAGATCATGTCCGACCCGCACCTGGGCAAGCTCACCTTCGTCCGGATCTACTCCGGCCGCCTGGAGTCCGGCACCTCGGTGCTGAACGCCGTGAAGGGCAAGAAGGAGCGCATCGGCAAGATCTACCGCATGCACGCGAACAAGCGTGAGGAGATCGAGTCGGTGGGCGCCGGCGACATCGTCGCCGTCATGGGCCTGAAGCAGACCACCACCGGTGAGACGCTGTCCGACGAGAAGGCCCCGGTCATCCTGGAGTCCATGGACTTCCCGGCCCCGGTCATCCGCGTCGCGATCGAGCCCAAGTCCAAGGGTGACCAGGAGAAGCTGGGTGTTGCCATCCAGCGTCTCGCCGAGGAGGACCCGTCCTTCCAGGTCAACACGGACGAGGAGACCGGCCAGACCATCATCGCGGGTATGGGCGAGCTGCACCTCGAGGTGCTGGTCGACCGTATGAAGCGTGAGTTCAAGGTCGAGGCCAACGTCGGCAAGCCGCAGGTCGCGTACCGCGAGACGATCCGTCAGGCCGTCGAGCGCATCGACTACACCCACAAGAAGCAGACCGGTGGTTCCGGTCAGTTCGCCAAGGTGCAGATCGCGATCGAGCCGCTCGAGCAGGCCGAGGGCTACGAGTTCGTCAACCAGGTCACCGGTGGCCGCGTGCCGCGGGAGTACATCCCGTCGGTCGACGCCGGTTGCCAGGAGGCCATGGAGTTCGGCATCCTCGCCGGCTACCCGCTGCAGGGTGTCCGCGTGAAGCTGCTCGACGGCCAGGCGCACGACGTCGACTCGTCCGAGCTCGCGTTCAAGATCGCCGGTTCGATGGCGTTCAAGGAAGGCGCGCGGAAGGCCAAGCCGGTCCTCCTCGAGCCGATGATGGCCGTCGAGGTCACCACGCCCGAGGACTACATGGGCGACGTGATCGGCGACATCAACTCTCGCCGTGGCCAGATCCGGTCCATGGACGAGCGTCACGGTGCCCGCGTCGTCACGGCGCTGGTGCCGCTCTCCGAGATGTTCGGCTACGTCGGTGATCTGCGCAGCAAGACCTCTGGTCGCGCGAGCTACTCGATGCAGTTCGACTCGTACGCCGAGGTTCCGAAGGCCGTGGCGGAGGAGATCATCGCCAAGGCCAAGGGCGAGTAAGGACCGGCGCCAGCCGGCTCCCTACGAGGCCGCGGCTGTCCCGATATTCGGGACGATTGCGAACCCTTAGGCTATTAGGGGGCGTCCCGGGAGGATCCGGTCGGATCCTCCCGGGGGGCCTCCGGCCCCCACCCCGCGGGACGGTGCGAGGTGCTTCCGGCACCTCGGGCCAAACCCGATCAAAGACCAACTGACGTCAGCACGGCGTACAGAACTGTCCTCAGGAGGACTGCAGTGGCGAAGGCGAAGTTCGAGCGGACGAAGCCCCACGTCAACATCGGCACCATTGGTCACATTGACCACGGTAAGACGACCCTTACCGCGGCCATCACCAAGGTGCTGCACGACGCGTACCCGGAGATCAACCCCTTCACGCCGTTCGACCAGATCGACAAGGCGCCGGAGGAGCGGCAGCGCGGTATCACCATCTCGATCGCGCACGTCGAGTACCAGACCGAGGCGCGTCACTACGCCCACGTCGACTGCCCGGGTCACGCGGACTACATCAAGAACATGATCACCGGTGCGGCCCAGATGGACGGTGCGATCCTCGTCGTCGCCGCCACCGACGGCCCGATGCCGCAGACCAAGGAGCACGTCCTCCTGGCCCGCCAGGTCGGCGTCCCCTACATCGTCGTCGCCCTGAACAAGGCCGACATGGTGGACGACGAGGAGATCCTGGAGCTCGTCGAGCTCGAGGTCCGCGAGCTCCTCTCGGAGTACGAGTTCCCGGGCGACGACCTGCCGGTCGTCCGCGTCTCCGCGCTGAAGGCGCTGGAGGGCGACAAGGAGTGGGGCGAGAAGCTCCTCGGCCTGATGCACGCCGTCGACGAGAGCATCCCGACCCCGGCCCGCGCCGTGGACCAGCCGTTCCTGATGCCGATCGAGGACGTCTTCACGATCACCGGTCGTGGCACCGTCGTCACCGGTCGTATCGAGCGTGGCATCCTCAAGGTCAACGAGACTGTCGACATCATCGGCATCAAGGAGACCAAGACCACCACCACGGTCACCGGCATCGAGATGTTCCGCAAGCTGCTCGACGAGGGCCAGGCCGGTGAGAACGTCGGTCTGCTGCTCCGTGGCATCAAGCGCGAGGACGTCGAGCGCGGCCAGGTCATCATCAAGCCGGGTTCGGTCACGCCGCACACCGACTTCGAGGCCCAGTCCTACATCCTGTCGAAGGACGAGGGTGGCCGCCACACCCCGTTCTTCAACAACTACCGCCCGCAGTTCTACTTCCGTACCACGGACGTGACCGGCGTCGTGACCCTCCCCGAGGGCACCGAGATGGTCATGCCGGGCGACAACACCGCCATGACGGTCGCGCTGATCCAGCCGATCGCCATGGAGGAGGGCCTGAAGTTCGCCATCCGTGAGGGTGGCCGCACCGTGGGCGCCGGCCAGGTCACCAAGATCATCAAGTAATTGATGTTCTGACCTGTCTGTCCCGTACAGGCGAACCGAAGGGCTCCGCACACCCAGGTGTGCGGAGCCCTTCGGCCTTCATCAGGCCTTCACCGGCTCTCACGGGCTGCTCATGGCCGGCTGTTATTGTCGGGCGACCGTCCAGCCCGCCGTCGCGGAAAGTGGGATCCAACGCATGCCAACGGCACCACTGTTGTCGGTCGTGATGCCGATCTACAACGAGCAGGAGGCGCTCCCGCTGACCGTCGAGCGGCTGCGGCCGATCCTGGACGGGCTCGGGGTCGACTACGAGGTCGTGGGCGTCGACGACGGCAGCACGGACGCCACCCCCGTCGTCCTGCAGAAGGTCCGGCAGGACTGGCCGGAGTTCCGCATCGTCCGCTTCGCCCGCAACTCGGGGCACCAGGCCGCGCTCACCGCCGGCATCCACCGGGCGCGCGGCGACTACGTGGTGAGCATCGACGCGGACCTCCAGGACCCGCCGGAGAAGATCCCGGAGATGCTCGACCTGGCCCGCGAGCAGGGCTTCGACGTCGTCTACGGCGTGCGCGGGGACCGCGCCACCGACACCGCCTTCAAGCGCCGGACGGCCGGCGCCTACTACTGGCTGATGCGCAAGCTGGTCGGCAAGCGGATGCCCAACCAGGCCGGCGACTTCCGCCTGCTCAGCCGCGCGGCCGTGGAGGCCCTCAAGCAGCTGCCCGAGCACCAGCCCGTCTACCGGCTGCTGGTGCCGTGGCTCGGCTTCCCCAGCGGCGAGGTGGTGTACGTCCGGGAGGAGCGGGTGGCCGGCGGCACCCACTACCCGCTGTCCAAGATGGTCCGGCTCGCGCTGGACAGCGTGACCAACTTCTCCGCCGCCCCGCTGCGGCTGGCCACCTGGCTGGGCCTGGTGAGCTTCGTGGTCTGCCTGGCCCTCGCGGTCTACACCACCCTCTCGTACGCGCTCGGTGCGACCGTGCCCGGCTGGTCCTCGCTGTTCATCGGCATGCTCTTCATCGGCGCCGTACAGCTGATCTGCGTCGGACTGCTGGGGGAGTACGTCGGCCGGATCTACTCGGCGGTGCAGGCCCGCCCGACCTACTTCGTCGGCTACGACTCGGCGGACGACGAACTGGCGCAGGACGCCGCGGCGCAGGACGACGCGCGGGGCCCGGGCCGGTGACCGTCACCGAGGGACCGGCGGAGCCCGTCGAGCCGGCCCCGTCGACCCGCCGCCAGCTGCCGTCCTTCCTGGTCATCGGCGTGCTCAGCACCGTCTTCTACCTGGCGCTGTTCGTCGCCGCGCGGTGGTTCACCGACCCGCAGGCGGCGAACCTGATCGCGCTGGCCGTCAGCGCGGTGGCCAACACCGCGGCCAACCGCCGTTTCACCTTCGGGGTCACCGGCTCGCAGGGCATGGTCCGGCACCAGCTCCAGGGCGCGGTGGCCTTCCTGATCGGGCTCGGCCTGAGCGCGGGCGTGCTCGCCCTGCTGGACCAGGTGGCGCCGAACGCCTCCCGGCCGGTGGAGGTCGCCGGACTGGTCGCCGCCAACGGCCTGGCCACGGTGGCCCGGTTCGTGCTGCTGAAGATCTGGGTCTTCCGGGGCTGAACCGGGGCTGAACGGCGGCCGTTCCCACTGGTTCGCGGACCGCCCACCCGGGCCCCTCAGCCCGTCGTGCCGACGGGCCCCTCGGTATGCTGTGGCTCGTAGCCTGCCCGCTGACGGTAGTGGAAGTCCGCACCCGGCCGGGGAGACGGGCGGCAGGGACTTGACCGAAGGGGCACGGCACCGTGTCGACCGTACATTCCTCGCCTGAGCGCGAGCTTCAACGTCCGACCGCACCGCCGGGGCCGCCGCCCGAGTCGACCACCGGTGGACGGTCCAGGCGCAACCCGCTCGTCCTGGCCGGGGGACTGGCCCTGTCCTGGCTGGTGCCGACCGGGCTGGTCGCGCTGGACCTGGGCGTCCTGCTGCTGCCGCTGCTGCTGTTCTCCATAGCCGCCGTGCTCCGGGTCGGCGGCGTGCTGCTCGACCGGCTGTTCGTCGCCGGGCTGGTGCTCGCCGGTTCGGTGCTGACGTTCGGCCTGCTCTTCTCGCTCTGGCCGTGGGGCCTCTCGCCGGTCGCCACCAGCGGCCTGATGTTCAGCGTGGTGACGGTCGCCGCCTGGGCCGCCCGCCGCGGCCCGCGCCTGCCGTTGCGCTTCCGCTGGTCCGACCTGCTGGTCCTGGGCACCGGTTACGGCGTCTGGCACTACCTGTTCCACCCGATCGCGGGAACGTCGGCGGCCGAGCGGGTCGCGTACTTCGCCACGTCGGAGGACCGGCTCGCGCACTTCTCCTTCTTCTCCGGCATCCAGAACGTCGGCGGCTTCAACTTCCTCCACCAGGACGCGGCCCGGTCCTTCCTGATACCGCCGTCCGAGGTGACGTACCCGCAGGGCTCCCACTTCCTGCTGGCCTGGACGGACACCCTCGTCCACTCCGCCGCCGACTCCGGCGACATGCTCTACACCATGAACCGGTACTTCCTGTACCTGCTGGTGGGCTACGCGCTGTTCTGCGCCGCGCTGGTCTGGGCGGCCCGGTGGATCGGCGGGCCGCGGCTGCGCGGCTGGCGCTGCGCGGCGGTGTGCGCGACCGTCGGCGCGATCATGTTCGCGAGCAACTACATGGACCTGATGGTCCACGGCTTCGACTCGACCTTCATCGGGCTGCTGCTGATAGCACTCGCGCTGGCCGTGCTGATCCGGCCGGCGATGGGCACCACCGAGTTCGTGCTGGCCGCGTCGGCCGGTCTGATCACCGTCACCTACGCGTACAACATCTACGGCGCCTTCGTCGGCGTGGCACTGCTGGGCGCACTGGCGGCGCACCGGCGCAAGTTCGCCGGGCGCTGGTGGTGGACCGCCGGCGCGCTGGCGTGCGCGCTGGGCGTGGCCGCGCTGCCGAGCGTCCTGTCCGTGCTGGGCAACCTCGACGTGGCCAGTGCCTCGAACATGAACGGCCCGAGCGTCGGGGCCGACCGCTCCATACTCATCGGCGGCGGGCTGCTCGGCCTGCTGGCCGCGGTCATGCCGCGCAACCGCCGGACCGCCGTCGGCCAGGCGCACCTCGCGGTCCTGCTCGGCACCGGCGGGCTGCTCAGCGCCTTCGCCGCCTACCAGCTGCACACCATCGGCAAGTACTCGTACTACTTCCACAAGATGACGGCCGTGGGCGTCGTGGTCAGCCTGATATCCCTCGGCGCCGTCGGGGTCATGCTGCAGAGCCCGTACCGGGGGACGGGCCGCACGCTGCCGAGCCGCCTCGGCGAGCTGGCGATGTCCGGCCTCGCCGTCGCCGCCGCGCTCAGCCTCTTCGCCAACGTGCAGTGGGGCTTCCTGACCACCAAGGACAACCCGTCCGCCTGGTCCGCCAACCCGCTGGTGGCCTGGGGACGCGGCGAGTTCAAGGGGGACATGGGCCCCAAGGGCGCGCAGGCGCTCGACATCTCGAGCAAGGGCCCGGTGATCGCGCTCTTCGCCAACGACGACTACAAGAACCTCAAGGCCACCTGGCTCGCCTCGCTGCTGAACCGGCGCGGGGGCGACATGACGGCGCTGTACGACATCCACTGGGTGTCCATCGGCGGTCCCCAGGTGAAGGAGGAGGACTACCAGAAGTCTCTGGGCCGCCTCAAGGGAGCCATCGACAAGCTCCCGGCCGCGCCCGTCCCGCCGACCGTCCTGACCGCCGACCCCTCCGTGGGCGACCGGATCAAGCGGGACCTGGCGGCGCAGGGTGTCACGGTGACGGTGCTGAGCGATCCTCAGAACCTTTGGACGGAGCCGTGGTCCCGTACCTTCCCGGGGGTCTGAGGGTGGGGGCCACCGTCATCGGACGTTCACGGCTACCCGCTACTATTCACAGCAATCGCACGGCCGGGCCGGCCTCGTGCGGAGACGTGTGGCAAGGTCGGCCGGTTAATTCGGTGATCATGTGATGAAGAACCCGATCGCCAAGCTGCTCGGGGTGCTACCCCCGGGGGCCCGGCTCGTGGTCGGTGGGACGGTCGTGCTCGGCGCCTCGGCGTACGTCTACATGGCGCTCGTGGGCTACAGCCTGGGCACGGCCGGTGCAGCCAGGGTGACGATGCTCTGGACGATCGTGATGTCCGTCGGGTGGGGTCTGTTCCAGCCCGTCGAACTGGAGCTGACGCGGCTGGTCGCCGCCCGCAAGGTGTCCGGGGCGGGGGCACTGCCCGCGGTACGGCGGATGCTGCTGCTCGCCCTGGCGATCCTGGCCGTGGCCTGCGCGGTGCTGGCCGCCGCCGCCGGCCCGATCGCCGACCAGCTGTTCGGCGGTGACCGGACCCTCGTGGTGGCCCTCGCCGGCGGCATGGCGGGCCTCGCGGTGAGCTCGGTCTCCCGCGGTGCGCTGGCCGGCCTCGGGCTGTTCGGCCCCTACGGCACCCAGCTGGCCGTCGACGGTGCCCTGCGCATCGGGCTGGCCGCGCTGACCGCCGTCCTCGGGCTGCACTCGGCGCTGGCCTTCGGCCTGATCCTGGTGGTCGCCCCGGTCGCCGCCTCGCTGATCGGCCTGCGCGGCATCCTCGCCGACCGCGCCCCCGGGCCGGAGGTGTCCTGGCGCCAGCTCACCAGCGGGCTCGGCCTGCTGATCGGCTCCGTGATGCTCAGCCAGCTGGTGGTGAACGCGACCGTCGTCTGCGTGCGCCTGCTCGCTCCGAAGCACTCCGAGGCGTCCGACGCCCTGGTCTTCGCCCTCGGCCAGGCCGTGGTGATGGCCCGCGTGCCGCTCTTCGCCTACAGCGCCCTCCAGGCCTCCATGGTCTCCGCGCTCTCGGGTGCCACCGCGGCCGGCGACCACGCCGAGTTCCGCAAGGTGCTGACCCGCACCACGGCGATCGTCGCCGCCATGTGCATCGGCGGCGGGCTGCCGGTCATCGCGCTCGGCGCCTGGCTCAACCCGCTGCTCTTCAACGCCAAGGACCTGCTCAACCCGCTGGACTTCACCTGGCTCGTCCTCGGCACCCTCTGCTACGTCCTCGCGACGGTCTTCGGCCAGGCGCTGATGTCGAGCGCCCAGCACCGCCGACAGCTGGTGGGCTGGACGGCCGGTTCCGTAGCATTGGTTGCGGTCGCCCTCTCCCCGGGTGACGTCGGTCTCCGTGCCGAGCTCGCGTACCTGGCCGGCGCGCTGGTCAGCGCCGTCCTGATGCTGTGGGCGCTGTACCGCGCGTTCCCCTCCCGCCCCGCCGCCTCCGGGCACTCCGGGCTGGACAGCAGGAGCGCGGCCGAGCCGCTGCGGACCTCGTGACGGCGGGGGACCGGACTGTGATTGGCCGACGACGCCCGTGATCACCACCGACAGACAGACCGAGGCACGCGACGCCGTGCCGTTCGCCAAGCATGGAGCCCCTGTGTCCGACTATGACAACGTCTGGCTGGTGATCCCGGCCTACAACGAAGGCCAGGTGATCGCCGAGGTCGTGGAGGGGGCACGCAAGACCTTCCCCAACATCGTGGTGATCGACGACGGCTGCACCGACGACACGGCGAAGCACGTCATGACGACCGGCGCCCACCTGGTGCGGCACCCGGTCAACCTGGGCCAGGGCGCAGCGCTGCAGACCGGCCTGAAGTACGCGCTGGGGCAGGAGGGCGCCGAGTACTTCGCCACCTTCGACGCGGACGGCCAGCACCAGACCGCCGACGTGGAGAAGATGGTGGCGCTGCTGCGCCAGGACGAGGCCGACATCGTGCTCGGCTCCCGCTTCATCGAGCAGACCGGCCAGGTGCCGTGGATCAAGCGGGTCGTGCTCCGCACCGCCGCCGCGGTCAGCCCGACCGCCCGCAAGCTCAAGCTCACCGACGCGCACAACGGTCTGCGCGTGATGAACCGGGAGGCGGCCAGCCGCATCCGGATCACCATGAACGGCATGGCCCACGCTTCGGAGATCGTCTCCTTCCTCGCCGGCTCGGACCTCCGGGTTGCAGAGGTGCCGGTGGACATCCTCTACACCGACTACTCGCGCGCCAAGGGCCAGTCCCTGATCAACGGCGTGAACATCCTCTTCGACATCTCGCTGCGGGAGCGTAACCGCCGATGAATCACCTCTGGATCCAGCTGATCCTCGTCCTGGCCGCCGTGGGCATGGCCCTCCTGTTCGTCCGGCGCTGGGACGCCGCGAACACCCGGGCGTGGAAGCGCATCGCCTTCTCGCTCTTCGTCATCGCCAACGTCATCGCGATCCTGTGGCCGGCCGGCGTGACCAAGCTGGCCACCGCACTGGGCGTCGGCCGTGGCACGGACCTGGTGCTCTACCTGATGGTCATCGCCATGGGCTTCCTGACGCTCAACACCTACCTGCGCTTCCGGTCGCTGGAGAAGAAGCTCACCGACCTGGCCCGTACGGTCGCCATCACCGAGGGCGTCCGTCACAACAACGACCGCCTCGACGCTCCGGTCGGCTCCGACCACTGATCGCGCTCCACGCGACAGGGCACAGGGTTTGAGGGCCGGTACCCCCGACGGGGTGCCGGCCCTCAGCCGTGCGTGCGGGTGAGCGCGCCGCCGGAGAGGCCGGCGAACGGTCCCTTCGACCGTCGGCCACCGGGTCGAACGGTGACGCCCGTTCGTCCGTTGTCAAAGAGGGGGCGCCGATGTGTGCCGTCTTCTTGGGCTCCGGAAAATCCGGACATTACCGAGTTCATTCATCCCCCGGCCGCCCGGTGGACGTATTTCTGTGTGCCAGAATTTCCGATCGGCGGCCTCTGCGCACCCGCTTTCCGCCCCCCGGCGCCGGTGTGGGCCGACCGGCTGACGCACGGGCCCGGCAAAGCTGGTTGACTTGGGGCGCCCCGCTGGCCGCGGCCGGGCGGCACCGAAGCGTGATCCAGGACCAGGAGGTGCGGCGCCGTCATGAGCGTCGATTTCGTCATCCCGTACTACGGCGATCCGGAGTACCTGTTCGCCACCATCGACAGCATCCGGGCCCAGCACCAGCAGGACTGGCGGCTGACCGTCGTGGACGACCAGTACCCGGGCTTCCGGGCGCCCCAGTACATCGAGAGCCTGAACGACGAGCGGATCCGGTACATCCGCAACGCGGAGCGGCTGGGCCCCAACGGCAACACCTACAAGGCCTCCACCCTGGCCGAGCGCGAGTTCGTCTCGATGATGGGCGCCGACGACCTGCTGGAGCCCGACTACCTGGACGTCGTCCTGGAGCGCCTGCGGGCCGACCCGAACGCGATCGCGGTCCAGCCGGGCGTGCGGGTGATGGACAGCGACGGGACCCTGGTGCCCTCGCTCGGCATCGGCGACAAGGTCAAGCGCCGGATCAGCGCGCCGGCCCGCAAGGCCGGGGTGATCAGCGGCGAGGCCGCGGTGAAGAGCCTGCTGTCCGGCAACTGGCTGTACACGCCGTCGCTCACCTACCGCCAGTCCGCGCTGTCGAAGATCCCGTACCGCCCGGACATCGACGCCATCCACGACCTGGCGTTCATGGTCGACATGCTGATGGAGGGCGGCAACCTGCTGGTCGACGAGCGCGAGGTGTTCCGCTACCGGCGCCACCAGGCCAGCGACTCCTCGAACCGGGTCAAGGACGGCAAGCGCTTCGACGAGGAGCTGCGGTACTACTCGCTGATCTCCAAGGAGCTGCGCGCCAAGGGCTGGACCAACGCCGCGCGCTCGGCCGACCTGCACCTCTCGTCCCGCCTGCACGCCCTGATGGTCGCCGCCGGCCGGCTCGGCGCGGGTGACTTCTCCCACGCCGGCGCCATGGTCGGCCGCGCGGTCCGCAGCAGCTGACCGGAGCGTGTCCGAGGGCGGTGCCGACAGCCGGCCGGAGGCCCCCGGGTCACGGCGCCCCGAGGCGCCCGGCCGAATTCGACGGGGCGGGAGTAAGCGCTTCGGCCGGCCGCTGGGCTCTAGGTGGGTGAGGGGGTGCTCATGGGGAGCACCGACGACCGACCGGGCGGATCCTGCTGAACCACCACGCCCAAGCCCCGATACGGCCGGCACGGGGTCCTTGCCCGAGGCTTCGGCTTCTGGTAAGCGCCCTATGATGGCCGCTGATCGCCGGTCCACTGAGCCATCCTTCGCCACTCATCGGACGTGGCCACTGCACGGAAGTGACTGACATGACTGATCTGGCCACCAGCCCGGTCGGCGGCTCCAGCAAGGAGTCGCTCGAACCGGAGGGCGCGATCGCGCCCCGCCCCGGACGGCTCGACGGCCTGCTGGAGCGCCCCTGGGCGGTCCGCTCGGCCGAGGCCCTGGTCTCGATCGTGGCGGCGTTCGGCTTCGCGCTGCTCTGCACCCGCATCGACGTCAACCCGCTGAACCGGGTGGGCCAGGTCAGCGGTCTGGCCATGCTCCAGAAGTACGCCGCCATCGTGGGCCTGCCCATCCTGGCGGTGCTGCTGTACGCCGCCTACCGGGGCAGCCTGGCCCGGTACCAGCTGGCCCAGCGACTGGTCTGCGCGGCCGTCGCCGGACTGGCCACCGGTGCGGTCGCGGGCGGGATCGCGGTGGCGCTGAACGGTACCCAGTGGGGCCTCGGCGGTCAGGAGGGCGACCCGGGCAACCTCATGGGCATGGCCAACGACATGCTGCGGGGCAAGGGCCTGCCCGGCGTCTACCCGCCCGGCTTCCCGGCGCTGCTGGCGGTCTGGTCGAAGCTGTTCTACGGCGGCGTCGGCGGCGTCGGCTACGCCATGAAGGACGTCCAGCTGATCTGCAGCGCACTGGTCGGCCCGATGGCGTACCTCTCCTGGCGGCTGATGCTGCGGCCGGTCTGGGCGCTGCTGATCGCCGTCCCGTCGGCGATCCTCTTCCTCGACCCGATCCGGCCGTACAGCCACGTCACGATGCTGGTCATGGTGCCGATGCTGGCCGCCGCCCTGCGGGAGCTCCGCCGGTCGCACGAGCTGTCCACCCGGTCCACGGTGCTGCGCGGCCTCGGCTTCGGCGTCTCGTTCGGCCTGATGTTCCTCTGGTACTCGGGCTGGTTCATCTGGGCCGCGCCCGGCGTCCTCGTCCTGACGCTGTTCGTCGTCCCGTGGCGCCAGGGCGCCGCCCGGATCAAGCGGGCGCTGCTGTTCCTCGGCGTGACGCTGGTGAGCGCCGGCGTGGTCGGCTCGCCGCTGCTGTACGAGCTGGTGCGGCTGGGCGCCCAGGCCAAGGACCGGTACGCGTACCTCTCGGTGTACATCGACCCGGCGTACATCATGAGCTGGGCCTCGGACCGCAACGGCGACCTGAACTACCACGACTTCCCGTGGCGCGGTGAGCTCGCCGGGCAGAGCGCCTACACCCTGCTGCTGCTCGCCGGGGTCGCGCTGGCGCTGGGCCTCGGGCTGCGCAGCATCGCCGTCCGGACCGTGACGGCCACCCTGATCAGCGCCTGGCTGCTGCGCTTCTGGTTCGCCTCCCAGATGGCCCAGACGAAGTCCATCCAGCTGTACCCGCGGACGACCTGGATCATCCTCTACGCGTTGATGATCCTCGCGGTGCTCGGCCTGATGTTCCTCGTCCAGCGGGGCACCGGTTGGCTGCGCACGGTGCAGCGGGTCGGCACCGACGGGCGGCCGGCGCCGCTGACCCTGCGGCCCGCGGTCACCGGCCGGCTGGTCGCCGGCGCGGTCTGCGCGGTGGCGCTGTTCGCCACCATGGCGGCCTCCTGGTCGGCGGACCGCTACATGCCGACCACCAGGCCCGAGTTCGTGCCGGTCGCCGGGGCCAAGGGCATCGACATGGGCGCGGACGCCTGGCGCGCGCACATCCTGGTGAACCGCGACGGCAAGTGCCCGAAGTACGACCCGGCCGGGCCGACCGACTGCGCGCCGGTGAACAAGGAGCTCAAGGAGTACAACAACGAGCCCGACAAGGGTCAGCTGTGGTGCGCCAACGTGACCGGTGACGAGTGGGCGCTGACCTGCGGGAGCAAGCGACCCTGGTGACGCGGGTCCGCGGCGGTGAGCGCCGCGGTTGGGGACGGTCACCCGATCGGGGCCGGTGAGGGCGACCTCACCGGCCCCGATTGGCATCCGGGCTGCTCCATGTGGCAGTATGTCCAAGTTGCTCGGTTGAGTTGCCGATGCTGCGCGCCTCCCGCCGGGAGGACTGGAAGCGAGTCCCAGGTATTCGTCGTTCCCGTGATGGCCGTTAAGCGTGAAGTCGACGCCACGGCAGCTGCGGGGCGAAAGTACGGGAATCTTCCGGGAAGCGTATGCGGGGCCTCGACCCGGCCCCCCACCCCGAAATCTTGAAACCGACGAGTTGTTCGCCGGTTTTTTGCAAGCGCGAGTGCGACACGCCCGAGCGCGGGGGTCGGAGGGTGGTCGTGCAGTGACTAAGGACAAAGGACTACTGAGTAGCCATGGCGGGACAGAAGATCCGCATCCGGCTCAAGGCCTACGACCACGAGGTCATCGATTCCTCGGCGAAGAAGATCGTCGAGACGGTGATCCGTACTGGTGCGCAGGTCGCAGGCCCGGTGCCGCTGCCCACTGAGAAGAACGTGTACTGCGTCATCCGCTCGCCGCACAAGTACAAGGACTCGCGCGAGCACTTCGAGATGCGTACTCACAAGCGTCTGATCGACATCCTCGACCCCACGCCGAAGACGGTTGACTCGCTCATGCGTCTCGACCTGCCGGCTGGCGTCGACATCGAGATCAAGCTCTGAGAGGCGCACCGAAGATGGCTAAGCAGATTAAGGGCATCCTGGGCGAGAAGCTCGGCATGACCCAGGTCTGGGACGAGAACAACCGGATCGTTCCGGTGACCGTCGTCAAGGCTGGGCCCAATGTCGTGACCCAGGTCCACACCGCTGACAGTCCGGCCGGCTACGACGCCGTCCAGATCGGCTTCGGCGAGATCGACCCCCGCAAGGTGAACAAGCCCCTCGCGGGCCACTTCGCCAAGGCCGGTGTCACCCCGCGCCGCCACCTGGTCGAGCTCCGTACCACGGACGCGTCCGAGTACACCCTCGGCCAGGAGATCACCGCGGAGCTGTTCGAGGCGGGTGTCAAGGTCGACGTGACCGGCACCTCCAAGGGCAAGGGCTTCGCCGGTGTCATGAAGCGCCACAACTTCCGGGGCCTCGGCGCCGGTCACGGTGTGCAGCGCAAGCACCGCTCGCCCGGCTCGATCGGTGGCTGCGCCACCCCGGGTCGCGTGTTCAAGGGCGTGAGGATGGCCGGCCGGATGGGCCACGAGCGTGTGACCACCCAGAACCTGACCATCCATGCCGTTGACGCGGAGAAGGGGCTGCTCCTGATCAAGGGCGCAATCCCGGGCCCGAACGGCGGCCTCGTCCTCGTCCGCACTGCGGCGAAGGGGCTGTGAGGATATGAGCACCATTGACATCCTGTCGCCCTCGGGCGACAAGACCGGCAGCCTCGAGCTGCCGGCCGAGATCTTCGACGCGAAGGTCAGCGTTCCGCTGATGCACCAGGTCGTCGTGGCGCAGCTCGCTGCGGCCCGTCAGGGCACCCACAAGACCAAGACTCGCGCCGAGGTCCGCGGTGGCGGCAAGAAGCCGTACCGCCAGAAGGGCACCGGCCGCGCCCGTCAGGGCTCGACCCGCGCCCCGCAGTTCGCCGGCGGTGGCGTCGTGCACGGTCCCGTGCCGCGCGACTACTCGCAGCGGACCCCGAAGAAGATGATCGCCGCCGCCCTGCGCGGTGCGCTCACCGACCGGGCCCGCCACAACCGCATCCACGTCGTCACCGACGTGATCGCGGCCGAGGCGCCGTCGACCAAGGCCGCCAAGGGTCTGTTCGGCAAGATCACCGAGCGCAAGAACATCCTCCTCGTCGTCGAGCGTGCCGACGAGCTGGGTCTGAAGAGCGCCCGCAACCTGCCGCACGTGCACATCCTGGACGCCGGTCAGCTGAACACCTACGACGTGCTCGTCTCCGACGATGTGGTCTTCACCCAGGCCGCCTTCGAGCGTTTCGTGGCGGGTCCCGCCGCGTCCGCCAAGGCCGTGGCTGCTGAGGGCGAGCTCGAAGGGAGCGCCGCCTGATGGCTGCAGAGATCACGAGCAAGACGTTCACGGACCCCCGTGACGTCCTGGTGAAGCCGGTCATCTCGGAGAAGAGCTACTCGCTCCTCGACGAGAACAAGTACACGTTCGTCGTGTCGCCCGGTGCCAACAAGACCCAGATCAAGCAGGCCGTCGAGGCGGTCTTCTCGGTCAAGGTCGAGTCCGTCAACACGCTCAACCGTCAGGGCAAGCGCAAGCGCTCCAAGACGGGCTTTGGCAAGCGCAAGGACACCAAGCGCGCCATCGTGACGCTGGCTGAGGGCAACCGCATCGACATCTTCGGTGGTCCGGTCTCCTAACGGAGATCGTGATCGTCGATAAGGACGAGGACGAGAGAGCCAAATGGGCATCCGCAAGTACAAGCCGACTACGCCGGGCCGTCGTGGCTCCAGCGTGGCCGACTTCGTAGAGATCACGCGGTCCACGCCGGAGAAGTCGCTGGTTCGCCCCCTGCACAGCAAGGGCGGCCGTAACAACGCCGGTCGGATCACCGTTCGCCACCAGGGTGGCGGTCACAAGCGCGCCTACCGCGTGATCGACTTCCGTCGTCACGACAAGGACGGCGTGCCGGCCAAGGTCGCGCACATCGAGTACGACCCGAACCGCACCGCGCGCATCGCGCTCCTGCACTACGCGGACGGCGAGAAGCGCTACATCATCGCGCCGCGCGGTATCGCGCAGGGTGACCGGATCGAGAACGGCGCTGGCGCCGACATCAAGCCGGGCAACAACCTGCCGCTTCGCAACATCCCGGTCGGTACCACCATCCACGCGGTGGAGCTGCGTCCCGGTGGCGGCGCCAAGATGGCCCGCTCCGCCGGTGCCGGCATCCAGCTGCTGGCGCGTGAGGGCAAGATGGCGCACCTGCGCATGCCCTCCGGTGAGATCCGCCTGGTGGACGCGCGCTGCCGCGCCACCGTCGGTGAGGTCGGCAACGCCGAGCAGTCGAACATCAACTGGGGCAAGGCCGGCCGCATGCGCTGGAAGGGCGTCCGCCCGACCGTGCGTGGTGTCGCCATGAACCCGATCGACCACCCGCACGGTGGTGGTGAGGGTAAGACCTCTGGTGGCCGCCACCCGGTCTCGCCGTGGGGCCAGAAGGAGGGTCGCACTCGTAGCCCGAAGAAGGCTTCGAACGCCCTCATCGTGCGCCGCCGCAAGACCAACAAGAAGCGCTAGGAGCAGGTCAGATGCCGCGCAGTCTCAAGAAGGGCCCCTTCATCGACGGCCACCTTCTCAAGAAGGTGGACGCGCAGAACGAGGCGGGTACCCAGAACGTCATCAAGACCTGGTCCCGTCGCTCCGTGATCTTCCCGGCCATGCTCGGCCACACGATCGCGGTGCACGATGGCCGTAAGCACGTCCCGGTGTTCGTCACCGAGTCGATGGTCGGCCACAAGCTCGGCGAGTTCGCGCCGACGCGTACCTTCCGCGGTCACGTCAAGGACGACCGCAAGTCGAAGCGTCGCTAGTCGCCAGCGAGATTACCGACTCAATGACTTACACCAGCAAGGGGACAACCATGGAAGCCAGGGCCCAGGCGCGGTACATCCGCGTCACGCCCATGAAGGCCCGCCGCGTGGTGGACCTCATCCGTGGCCTGCCGGCCACGGAGGCCCAGGCCGTCCTGCGTTTCGCTCCGCAGGCCGCCACCGTGCCCGTCGGCAAGGTGCTCGACAGCGCCATTGCCAACGCCGCGCACAACTACAACCACTCCAACGTGGACGACCTCGTCATCAGCGAGGCGTATGTTGACGAGGGCCCGACCCTGAAGCGGTTCCGTCCGCGTGCGCAGGGTCGTGCCTTCCGGATCCGCAAGCGGACCAGCCACATCACCGTGGTCGTCAGCAGCAAGGAAGGGACCCGGTAATGGGCCAGAAGGTTAACCCGCACGGGTTCCGCCTTGGCATCAGCACGGACTTCAAGTCCCGCTGGTACGCCGACAAGCTGTACAAGGACTACGTCAAGGAAGACGTCGCCATTCGTCGCATGATGACGAAGGGCATGGAGCGCGCCGGCATCTCCAAGGTCGAGATCGAGCGCACCCGCGACCGCGTCCGCGTTGACATCCACACCGCTCGCCCCGGCATCGTCATCGGCCGCCGTGGCACCGAGGCCGACCGCATCCGCGGCGACCTCGAGAAGCTGACCGGCAAGCAGGTCCAGCTGAACATCCTCGAGGTCAAGAACCCCGAGCTGGACGCCCAGCTCGTGGCTCAGGGCGTCGCGGAGCAGCTGTCCTCCCGCGTCTCCTTCCGTCGTGCCATGCGCAAGTCGATGCAGGGCACCATGAAGTCCGGCGCCAAGGGCATCAAGGTCCAGTGCTCCGGTCGTCTCGGCGGCGCCGAGATGAGCCGTTCGGAGTTCTACCGCGAGGGCCGTGTGCCGCTGCACACCCTGCGCGCGAACGTCGACTACGGCTTCTTCGAGGCCAAGACGACCTTCGGCCGCATCGGTGTGAAGGTCTGGATCTACAAGGGCGACGTCAAGAACATCGCCGAGGTCCGCGCTGAGAACGCCGCTGCCCGCTCGGGCAACCGCCCGGCCCGTCCCGAGGGTGGTCGTCCCGCCCGCGGTGGCGAGCGCCGTGGTGGCGAGCGCGGTGGCCGTGGCCGTCGCCCCGCCGCTGCCGAGGCCTCCGCGGCCCCGGCCGCCGAGGCTCCGGCTGCCGAGAACACCGGAACGGAGGCCTGACTCCAATGCTGATCCCCCGTCGGGTCAAGCACCGCAAGCAGCACCACCCCAAGCGCCGTGGCGCTGCCAAGGGTGGCACCGAGCTCGCCTTCGGCGAGTACGGCATCCAGGCCGTCACCCCGGCCTACGTGACGAACCGGCAGATCGAGTCCGCTCGTATCGCCGTCACCCGTCACATCAAGCGTGGCGGCAAGGTCTGGATCAACATCTACCCGGACCGTCCGCTCACCAAGAAGCCGGCCGAGACCCGCATGGGTTCCGGTAAGGGTTCGCCCGAGTGGTGGATCGCGAACGTGCACCCGGGTCGGGTCATGTTCGAGCTGTCGTACCCCAACGAGAAGGTGGCTCGTGAGGCGCTGACCCGCGCTGCTCACAAGCTCCCGATGAAGTGCCGGATCATCCGGCGCGAGGCAGGTGAGAGCTGATGTCGGCCGGCACCAAGGCTGCTGACCTCCGCGAGCTGGACAACGAGGGTCTCGTTGCCAAGCTCCGTGAGGCCAAGGAGGAGCTGTTCAACCTCCGCTTCCAGGCGGCGACCGGGCAGCTCGACAACCACGGACGGCTCAAGCTCGTCCGTAAGGACATCGCGCGGATCTACACCCTGATGCGCGAGCGCGAGCTGGGCATCGAGACGGTGGAGAACGCCTGATGACTGAGAACACCAACGAGACGCGCGGTTTCCGCAAGACCCGTGAGGGTCTCGTCGTCAGCGACAAGATGGACAAGACCGTCGTCGTCGCCGTCGAGGACCGCGTCAAGCACGCTCTGTACGGCAAGGTCATCCGCCGTACGAACAAGCTGAAGGCGCACGACGAGGCGAACGCCTGCGGCATCGGCGACCGGGTCCTCCTGGCGGAGACCCGCCCGCTGTCCGCGACGAAGCGCTGGCGCGTCGTCGAGATCCTCGAGAAGGCCAAGTAACGAAGTTGATGCGGTACGGCCGTATGTGCACCAGGCCCCTCGTGGGCGCTGGTGTGAGCAGCGGCCGGCCCGTCAGCTCTCGTTGACGATCAGGAGAAAGCTGTGATCCAGCAGGAGTCGCGACTGCGTGTCGCCGACAACACGGGCGCGAAGGAAATCCTTTGCATCCGCGTTCTCGGTGGCTCCGGTCGTCGCTACGCCGGCATCGGGGACGTCATCGTCGCGACCGTCAAGGACGCGATCCCCGGCGGTTCGGTGAAGAAGGGTGACGTCGTCAAGTGCGTCGTCGTCCGTACCGTGAAGTCGCGTCGTCGTCCGGATGGCTCGTACATCCGCTTCGACGAGAACGCCGCGGTCGTTCTGAAGAACACCGATGGTGACCCCCGTGGTACCCGCATCTTCGGCCCGGTGGGCCGCGAGCTGCGTGACAAGAAGTTCATGAAGATCATCTCGCTTGCGCCGGAGGTGCTCTAACTCATGGCGAACAGCATGAAGATCAAGAAGGGTGACCTGGTTCAGGTCATCACCGGCAAGGACCGCGGCAAGCAGGGCAAGGTCATCCAGGCCATGCCCGCCGAGAACAAGGTCCTGGTCGAGGGTGTGAACCGGGTCAAGAAGCACACCAAGCCGGGCCCGGGCACTCAGGGTGGCATCGTCACCGTCGAGGCCCCGGTGCACGTCTCCAACGTCCAGCTGGTCGTGGAGAAGGACGGCAAGAAGGTCGTCACCCGCGTTGGCTACCGCTTCGATGACGAGGGCAACAAGATCCGCGTTGCCAAGCGAACCGGTGAGGACATCTGATGTCTGAGACGACTGTTGAGAAGGTGACCCCCCGTCTCAAGGAGCGTTACAACTCCGAGATCAAGGGTCAGCTGCAGGAGCAGTTCTCGTACGAGAACGTCATGCTGACGCCCGGCCTGGTCAAGGTCGTCGTCAACATGGGTGTCGGCGAGGCCGCCCGTGACAGCAAGCTGATCGAGGGCGCGATCCGCGACCTCACCGCCATCACCGGTCAGAAGCCGGCGGTGACGAAGGCTCGCAAGTCCATCGCGCAGTTCAAGCTGCGTGAGGGCCAGCCGATCGGCACCCACGTCACCCTCCGTGGTGACCGCATGTGGGAGTTCCTGGACCGTCTGGTGTCGCTGGCCCTGCCGCGTATCCGTGACTTCCGTGGCCTCTCCCCGAAGCAGTTCGACGGCCGTGGCAACTACACCTTCGGTCTGACCGAGCAGGTCATGTTCCACGAGATCGACCAGGACAAGGTCGACCGTCAGCGCGGTATGGACATCACCGTCGTGACCACCGCCCAGACCGACGACGAGGGCCGGGCGCTCCTGCGCGCTCTGGGCTTCCCGTTCAAGGAGGCGTAACCACATGGCGAAGAAGTCCCTCATCGCGAAGTCCGAGCGCAAGCCGAAGTTCGGCGTCCGGGCCTACACCCGGTGCCAGCGCTGCGGCCGTCCGCACTCGGTGTACCGCAAGTTCGGCCTCTGCCGTGTCTGCCTTCGTGAGATGGCGCACCGCGGCGAGCTGCCGGGCGTGACCAAGAGCTCCTGGTAACCAGGACCTCGCGGTAACGCCATAGCGAAGCAGGTGTGCCCGACCCCACAGAGCCCCTTTTTTGGGGCTGCGTACGGAATCCCGTAGGGTAGTGAGGTCGGGCCCCCTGTCGCGGCAGCTCCGTAGCTGCCGTCGACCCTCTTCGGAGGGCTCGCACCCAGTCTTACGACGCCGCAGGTCCCCTGCGTCTGTGCCCCTGCCGCACTCCTCGGAGTGCGGCGGGGGGACCTGGCGCGGAGAAACCACGGCGAGAGAGGCCTGAGGCCATCATGACCATGACCGACCCCATCGCAGACATGCTCACGCGTCTGCGTAACGCTAACTCGGCGTACCACGACTCCGTGGCGATGCCGGCCAGCAAGATCAAGGCGCACGTCGCCGAGATCCTGCAGCAGGAGGGGTACATCTCCTCCTACAAGGTTGAGGAGCCCGTTGAGGGCGAGGTCGGCAAGAAGCTGACCATCGAGCTCAAGTTCGGTCCCAACCGTGAGCGCTCGATCGCTGGCATCAAGCGGATCAGCAAGCCGGGCCTGCGGGTCTACGCAAAGTCCACCAACCTGCCGAAGGTGCTCGGCGGCCTGGGCGTGGCGATCATCTCCACGTCCTCGGGTCTCCTCACCGACAAGCAGGCCGCCAAGAAGGGCGTAGGCGGAGAAGTTCTCGCCTACGTCTGGTAATTCGGGAAACGGAGGTACAGCAATGTCGCGCATTGGACGGCTGCCCATCCAGGTCCCCGCTGGCGTGGACGTCACCATCGATGGCCAGGCGGTCTCGGTGAAGGGCCCCAAGGGCTCCCTCACCCACGTTGTCGCCGCGCCGATCGAGATCGGTAAGGGCGAGGACGGCACGCTGCTCGTCACCCGCCCCAACGACGAGCGTCTGTCGAAGGCCCTGCACGGCCTTTCCCGCACGCTGGTGGCGAACATGATCACCGGCGTGACCGCGGGCTACCGCAAGTCGCTGGAGATCAGCGGTGTCGGCTACCGAGTTCTGGCGAAGGGCTCCGACATGGAGTTCCAGCTGGGCTACAGCCACCCGATCCTGGTCGAGGCCCCCGAGGGCATTTCCTTCGTCGTCGAGTCGGCCACCAAGTTCCACGTGGACGGCATCGACAAGCAGAAGGTCGGCGAGGTCGCCGCGAAGATCCGCAAGCTGCGCAAGCCCGACCCGTACAAGGCCAAGGGCGTCAAGTACGCGGGCGAGGTCATCCGCCGCAAGGTCGGAAAGAGTGGTAAGTAAGCGATGAGCGTCTCTGTCAAGATCGGCAAGGGCAACGCCTACAAGAGCGCCGCTCGTAAGCGCCGCGCGATCCGCGTTCGCAAGCGCGTCGTCGGCACCGAGGTGCGTCCGCGCCTCGTCGTGACGCGCTCGAACCGTCACATGGTCGCCCAGGTCATCGACGACGCCAAGGGTCACACCCTGGCGTCGGCGTCCACCCTCGACGTGTCCATCAAGGGCGCCGAGGGCGACAAGACCGAGCTGGCCAAGAAGGTCGGGAGCCTGGTCGCCGAGCGCGCCAAGGCTGCCGGCATCGAGTCGGTCGTCTTCGACCGCGCGGGCAACCGGTACGCCGGCCGCATCGCCGCCCTGGCGGACGCGGCTCGCGAGGCCGGGCTCGACTTCTAAGCCGCTCGTCGACTCAGTCGACGGACGTAATCGAGAGAGGTAATTCCAATGGCTGGACCCCAGCGCCGCGGTAGCGGCGCCGGCGGTGGCACCGGCGGTGGCGAGCGGCGCGACCGTAAGCGTGACGACCGGGGCAACGCCCCCGCCGTCGAGAAGACCGCTTACGTCGAGCGCGTTGTCGCGATCAACCGTGTCGCCAAGGTTGTCAAGGGTGGTCGTCGTTTCAGCTTCACCGCGCTGGTCGTGGTGGGCGACGGTGACGGCACCGTGGGTGTCGGTTACGGGAAGGCGAAGGAGGTTCCGGCCGCCATCGCCAAGGGTGTTGAGGAGGCCAAGAAGAACTTCTTCAAGGTCCCCCGTATCCAGGGCACCATCCCGCACCCGATCCAGGGTGAGAAGGCCGCCGGCGTCGTGCTCCTGAAGCCCGCCGCCCCCGGTACCGGTGTTATCGCCGGTGGTCCGGTGCGCGCCGTCCTGGAGTGCGCCGGCATTCACGACATCCTGTCGAAGTCGCTCGGCTCGGACAACGCGATCAACATCGTGCACGCCACCGTGGCTGCTCTGAAGGGCCTCGTGCGCCCCGAGGAGATCGCCGCTCGTCGTGGCCTGCCGCTGGAGGACGTGGCCCCCGCCGCTCTGCTGCGGGCGCGTGCTGCAGGGGTGAGCGCCTGATGGCTCGCCTGAAGATCACGCAGACCAAGTCGTACATCGGCAGCAAGCAGAATCACCGTGACACCCTGCGTTCGCTTGGTCTCAAGCGCATGCACGACGTCGTGGTGAAGGAGGACCGTCCCGAGATCCGCGGGATGGCCCACACGGTCCGTCACCTGGTGACGGTTGAGGAGGTGGACTGATCATGGGCGACAACCCGATCAAGATCCACAACCTGCGTCCCGCCCCGGGTGCCAAGACCGACAAGATCCGCGTGGGTCGTGGTGAGGGCTCCAAGGGTAAGACCGCCGGTCGTGGTACCAAGGGCACCAAGGCCCGCTACCAGGTTCCGCAGCGCTTCGAGGGTGGCCAGATGCCGCTCCACATGCGCCTGCCGAAGCTGAAGGGCTTCAAGAACCCGTTCAAGATCACGTTCCAGGTCGTCAACCTCGACAAGCTGGCCGAGCTCTACCCGCAGGGTGGAGAGGTCACCGTCGAGGACCTGGTCGCCAAGGGCGCGGTTCGCAAGAACTCCCTCGTCAAGGTGCTCGGCACCGGCGAGATCTCGGTTGCGCTGCAGGTGACGGTCGACGCCGTCTCCGGCTCCGCCGCCGAGAAGATCACCGCCGCCGGCGGTACCGTCACCGAGCTCGTCTGAGCCCGCTGACTTCCGTGCGAGCCCCGCACCTCCTTCGGGAGGCGCGGGGCTCGCGCGTTTTCCGGGCATCGCGTTTTCCGGGCATTCCGTTGACGTGCCCTCGTTCTTTTGTGTGGCAAACCCGGGCATCCCGTACCCCGTGAGTGGGGGAGGGGCGGTACGCGCTTCTTCCGAGTGGCTGCGCACTGTTAGAGTCCGTGGAGTTCCCTTGTAGGCTGCGCGTAGGCTCGCCTGTGCCGTCTGTACGGGAGCCCGTACCGCCAAAACTCCCATTCAGGACCGACCCTCCCGCCGACGACGCGCGGGAGGCGCAGGAGGCACCGTGCTCAGTGCGTTCGCGCGGGCGTTCCAGACGCCCGACCTGCGCAAGAAGCTGCTGTTCACGCTGGGCATCATGGTGCTGTTCCGCCTGGGCTCGCACATTCCGATCCCCGGCGTGAGCTTCACGGCCGTGAACGAGTGTGTGAAGGACACCAAGAACAACGGCCTCTTCGGGCTCGTCAACCTGTTCAGCGGTGGCGCGCTCCTCCAGCTGACGATCTTCGCGCTCGGCATCATGCCGTACATCACCGCGAGCATCATCCTCCAGCTCCTCACGGTCGTGATCCCGCGACTGGAAGCGCTGAAGAAGGAGGGCCAGGCCGGCCAGACGAAGATCACCCAGTACACCCGCTACCTGACCATCGCGCTCGCCGTGCTCCAGGGCACCGGCATCGTGGCGACGGCCTCCAGCGGCGCGCTGTTCTCCGGCTGCCCGGTGGGCAACCAGATCGTCCCGGACACGAGCGTGTTCCGGATCGCCGTCATGGTGATCACGATGACCGCCGGCACCACGGTGATCATGTGGCTGGGCGAGCTGATCACGGACCGCGGCATCGGCAACGGCATGTCGCTGCTGATCTTCACCTCGATCGCCGCGCAGTTCCCGTCCTCGATGTGGGCGATCAAGGGCTCCGGCACCATCGGTGGCGGCTGGGTCGAGTTCCTGTCCGTGGTCGCGGTCGGCATCATCGTTGTGATGCTGGTCATCTTCGTCGAGCAGGCCCAGCGCCGGATCCCGGTGCAGTACGCGAAGCGGATGATCGGCCGGCGGGCGTTCGGCGGCACGTCGACCTACATCCCGCTCAAGGTGAACCAGGCCGGTGTCATCCCGGTCATCTTCGCCTCGTCGCTGCTGTACATCCCGGCCCTGGTGGTCCAGCTGACCGGTAGCCAGTCGGGCTGGGCGGTGTGGGTCACCCAGCACTTCGTCAAGGGCGACCACCCGATCTACATGGCGACCTACTTCCTGCTGATCGTCTTCTTCGCCTTCTTCTACGTCGCGATCTCCTTCAACCCCGAAGAAGTTGCCGACAATATGAAGAAGTATGGTGGCTTCATCCCGGGCATCCGGGCCGGCCGACCGACGGCCGAGTACCTGAACTACGTGCTGACCCGAATCACGTGGCCGGGTTCGCTCTACCTGGGCCTGATCGCGTTGATCCCGATGATCGCCCTGGTCGCCTTCGGACAGCAGACCAACTTCCCGTTCGGCGGCACCAGCGTGCTCATCGTCGTCGGCGTCGGACTCGAAACTGTGAAGCAGATCGAGAGCCAGCTCCAGCAGCGCAATTACGAAGGGTTCCTCCGCTGATGCGTATCGTCCTCGTTGGTCCTCCCGGGGCCGGGAAGGGTACTCAGGCGCACCTGCT
This sequence comes from Kitasatospora sp. NPDC088779, assembly GCF_040685395.1. Taxonomy (NCBI): domain Bacteria; kingdom Bacillati; phylum Actinomycetota; class Actinomycetes; order Kitasatosporales; family Streptomycetaceae; genus Kitasatospora; species Kitasatospora sp. NPDC088779. The sequence continues at coordinate 170,871 of NZ_JBFBHW010000014.1, forward strand.
CGCCAAGACCCTGTCCATTCCCCACATCTCCACCGGCGACCTGTTCCGCGCCAACATCGGTCAGGGCACCCCGCTGGGGCTCGAGGCCAAGAGCTACATGGACGCGGGTCGCCTGGTGCCGGATGAGGTCACCATCGGGATGGCCAAGGACCGCATGCTCCAGGAGGACGCCGCGGGCGGCTTCCTGCTCGACGGCTTCCCCCGCAACCTCGGCCAGGCCAAGGCGCTCGACGACTTCCTCGCCGAGCAGGGGATCAAGCTGGACGGCGTGCTGGACCTGGAGGTCCCCGAGGACGAGGTGGTCCGTCGGATCGCCGGCCGCCGCCTGTGCCGCAACGACGGGGGCCACGTCTTCCACGTGGACTACAACCCGCCGAAGGCCGAGGGCGTCTGCGACGAGTGCGGCGGCGAGCTGTACCAGCGCTCGGACGACACCGAGGACAAGGTGCGCACCCGGCTGGAGGTCTACCACACGGAGACCGAGCCGATCATCGACTACTACGCCCAGCAGGGCCTGGTGGCGACCATCTCGGCCCTCGGCAAGGTGGACGAGGTCACCCGCCGCGCGATCGAGGCGCTGAAGCAGGACAACTGAGTTTCCCGGCGACGCCGTACGGCCGCGCTCCCCGATCCCGGGCGGCGCGGCCGTACGGCGTCGTACGGTGGTAGGCAGTGGCAAACAGAACGTGGAAGGCGTGACCAGATGGTGGAGATCAAGACCCCCGAGCAGATCGCGAAGATGCGAGCGGCCGGGCTGGTCGTCGCCGAGGCGCTCAAGGCCTGCCGGGAGGCGGTCGCCCCGGGGGTGACCACCCAGGAGCTCAACGACATCGCGGACAAGGTCATCACCGACCACGGTGCGACCTCCAACTTCCGCGCCGACCACGGCGGTCTGTGGTTCCCCGGGGTGATCTGCGCCTCGGTGAACAACGAGGTCGTGCACGGCATCCCCGGTGACCGGGTGCTCCAGGAGGGCGACGTCATCTCGATCGACTGCGGCGCCATCCTGGACGGCTGGCACGGCGACTCGGCGATCACCGTGGCGGTCGGCGAGGTCCGCCCCGAGGTCGAGATGCTGAGCCGGGTGACCGAGGGCTCGATGTGGGCCGGCATCGCCCAGATGAAGAAGAACAACCGCCTGGTCGACGTCTCCAAGGCGATCGAGGGCTTCATCCGCCGCCAGCCGCTGCCCCCCAAGGGCAAGTGGGGCATCACCGAGGGCTACGGCGGCCACGGCATCGGCACCGCGATGCACATGGAGCCGCACGTGCTGAACTACGTCGAGCGCGGCCGCGGCAAGGGCCCGAAGCTGATCCCCGGCACCGTGCTGGCGATCGAGCCGATGGTCTCGCTGGGCACCCCGCACACCGCCGTGCTGGAGGACGACTGGACGGTCGTCACCAACGACGGCACCTGGGCCTCGCACTGGGAGCACTCGGTGGCCGTCACCGAGCAGGGCCCGCTGGTCCTGACGGCCTTCGACGGCGGCAAGGCGGAGCTCGCGAAGCTGGGCATCACCGCCGCCCCGGACCCGCTCGGCTAGTCTCGCGACGGTCGGCTGAGCGGCCAACTTCCGCTGCTGACAAGGGATCAGGGCCCTGGGGGTTTGGACCTCCAGGGCTTTTGTCCTATTTTTATCGGCTGGCAGTGGCTTCAGCAGGGGCTTCAGCAGCTTCGATCGATCGGGAGAGTGCAGTGCTCAAGGGATTCCGCGACTTCATGATGCGCGGCAACGTCGTCGACATGGCGGTCGGTGTCGTCATCGGTGCCGCGTTCACCGGGGTGGTGACCGGCTTCGTGTCGGCCTTCCTCACCCCGCTGGTCGGCGTCGGGGTCGGCGCGGCCGGCGACTTCAGCTCGTACAAGGCGACGGTGGCCGGGGTCACGTTCCCGTACGGCCAGTTCCTCAACGTGCTGATCGCCTTCGTGATGACCGCGGCGGTGCTGTACTTCTGCGTCGTGCTGCCGGTCACCAAGGCGACAGCGCGGTACCTGCCGAAGAAGCCGAAGGCCCCCAAGCGGCCCTGCCCCGAGTGCCTGACCGAGATCCCCGCGGCCGCCCGCCGCTGCGCGGCCTGCACCGCCCACGTCGAGCCGCTGAAGGTCACCGCCGGGTTCTGACCCGCCGGAACGTCACGGTGGCTGCCTTCGGGGGACCTCGTTTTGGCCCACCGGACGCACTGGCGTAGGATGGACCGTCGGCTCACTCGTAGCGTGCTTCAGCACGCCCTCTTCCCTTCGGGGGCGGGGTGAACCCAGGTTCGCACGAGCGTGCCGCATACGGTAGCCGGTCCCGGAAGGTGGATCTCGCAGTTCATGGCTAAGAAGCAAGGCGCCATTGAGATCGAGGGCACCGTGATCGAGTCTCTTCCGAACGCGATGTTCAGGGTCGAGCTGCAGAACGGTCACAAGGTCCTCGCGCACATCAGTGGCAAGATGCGCATGCACTACATCCGCATCCTGCCGGACGACCGGGTCGTCGTGGAGCTCAGCCCCTACGACCTCACGCGCGGGCGGATCGTCTACCGCTACAAGTAAGAACGTCAGATCTAGACCCGGAGAACCTGAACATGAAGGTCAAGCCGAGCGTCAAGAAGATCTGCGACAAGTGCAAGGTGATCCGCCGCCACGGCCGGGTCATGGTGATCTGCGACAACCTGCGCCACAAGCAGCGCCAGGGCTGATCTCTCCCCAGCATTTCTCGTAGTACTTCGCGCGACGCGAAAACGTCATAAGCGGGCTACCCGATCCGTTCCCACGAAGGGACGGACTGCCACCCCCGGTCAGAGGCCGGGGCTCCATCGTCGAGAGGCGAAGGAGTAGGTAGCACGCAAGACCTCTGAAAAAGCACAGGAGCCTTGAATGGCACGCCTCGCCGGCGTTGATCTCCCCCGTGAGAAGCGGATCGAGATCGCCCTTACCTACGTGTACGGCATCGGCCGTACCCGCGCCCAGCAGACCCTGGTCGAGACCGGTGTCAACCCGGATGTCCGCGTTCGCGACATCTCCGAGGAAGACCTCGTGAAGCTGGGCCAGTACATCGACGCCAACTACACGGTCGAGGGTGACCTCCGCCGTGAGGTGGCCGCCGACATCCGCCGCAAGGTCGAGATCGGCTGCTACGAGGGTCTGCGTCACCGCCGCGGCCTGCCGGTCCGCGGTCAGCGCACCCACACCAACGCGCGTACCCGCAAGGGCCCGCGTCGCGCGATCGCCGGCAAGAAGAAGCCGGGCAAGAAGTAGTCCGTCCCGTAACCGGACATCCCTCCGGCCCGCGGGTCAGCGGACCGACCACCTCAGTAGGAGAACAGACTTATGCCCCCCAAGGGTCGTCAGGCTGCCGGCGCGAAGAAGATCCGCCGCAAGGAAAAGAAGAACGTCGCTCACGGCCACGCGCACATCAAGAGCACGTTCAACAACACCATCGTTTCGATCACCGACCCCGCGGGCAACGTGATCTCCTGGGCCTCCGCCGGTCACGTCGGCTTCAAGGGCTCGCGCAAGTCCACCCCGTTCGCCGCGCAGATGGCCGCCGAGGCCGCTGCCCGTCGCGCGCAGGAGCACGGCATGCGCAAGGTTGACGTCTTCGTCAAGGGTCCGGGCTCCGGCCGCGAGACCGCGATCCGCTCGCTCCAGGCCACCGGCCTGGAGGTCGGCTCGATCCAGGACGTCACCCCCACCCCGCACAACGGCTGCCGTCCGCCGAAGCGCCGCCGCGTCTGACGCAGCGCCTTCGGGCTCGCAGTACCTGCTTTGAACCTTCGTACGGGGTCCCACGCGGTGATTCGTCGCTGTTCGCGGGACCCCGTACGCTTGGTCCTGTCGGCATCAAATAGTGGGTGCCGAAGACAACTGGAGGAATACCCCCCATGCTTATCGCTCAGCGCCCCTCGCTGACCGAAGAGGTCGTCGACGAGTTCCGCTCGCGGTTCGTGATCGAGCCGCTGGAGCCGGGCTTCGGCTACACCCTCGGCAACTCCCTGCGCCGCACGCTCCTGTCGTCGATCCCGGGTGCCGCTGTCACCAGCATCCGCGTCGACGGCGTCCTGCACGAGTTCACCACCGTGCCGGGCGTCAAGGAGGACGTGACCGACCTCATCCTCAACATCAAGCAGCTGGTCGTCTCCTCGGAGCACGACGAGCCGGTCGTGATGTACCTGCGCAAGCAGGGCCCGGGTGTCGTCACCGCCGCCGACATCGCCCCGCCGGCGGGTGTCGAGGTGCACAACCCGGAGCTGGTCCTCGCCACGCTGAACGGCAAGGGCAAGCTGGAGATGGAGCTGACCGTCGAGCGCGGTCGCGGCTACGTCTCCGCCGTCCAGAACAAGGCCTCCGGCCAGGAGATCGGCCGCATCCCGGTCGACTCGATCTACAGCCCCGTGCTGAAGGTCACCTACAAGGTCGAGGCCACCCGTGTCGAGCAGCGGACCGACTTCGACAAGCTGATCGTCGACGTCGAGACCAAGCCCGCCATGCGTCCGCGTGACGCCATGGCCTCGGCCGGCAAGACCCTGGTGGAGCTGTTCGGTCTCGCCCGCGAGCTGAACATCGACGCCGAGGGCATCGACATGGGCCCGTCCCCGACGGACGCCGCCCTGGCCGCCGACCTGGCGCTGCCGATCGAGGAGCTGGAACTCACCGTCCGCTCCTACAACTGCCTCAAGCGCGAGGGCATCCACACCGTGGGTGAGCTCGTCGCCCGCTCCGAGGCCGACCTGCTCGACATCCGCAACTTCGGTGCGAAGTCGATCGACGAGGTCAAGGCGAAGCTGGCCGGCATGGGCCTGGCCCTCAAGGACAGCCCGCCCGGGTTCGACCCGACCGCCGCCGCCGACGCCTTCGGCGCCGACGACCTGGACGACGCGGGTTACGCCGAGACCGAGCAGTACTAAGAGATTTGGCCGCGGGGGCGGTTCCACCGAACCGCCCCCGTCGTCGTGAAAGTCGTCCGGGCAACAGTGCCCGGACGCCCGCTGCGGTACCTGATACGGCCGTAGTCGGAGATTCAAGGAGTCATCCATGCCGCGTCCCACCAAGGGTGCCCGCCTCGGCGGCGGCCCGCACCACGAGCCGCTGCTGCTCGCCGGTCTGTGCCGGGAGCTGTTCCAGTACGGCCGCATCACCACGACCGAGGCCAAGGCCCGTCGGATGCGCCCGCTGGCGGAGAAGCTGATCACCAAGGCGAAGAAGGGCGACATCCACAACCGTCGCCTGGTGCGCAAGACGATCACCGACATCGCCGTGCTGCACACCCTCTTCACCGAGATCGCGCCGCGCTACGAGAACCGCCCGGGTGGTTACACCCGTATCACCAAGATCGGTCCCCGTCGTGGCGACAACGCCCCGATGGCCGTGATCGAGCTGGTCGAGGCGCTGACCGTCGCGCAGACCGCCGTCGGCGAGGCCGAGGGCGCCACCAAGCGCGCCGTCAAGGAGGCCGAGGCCAAGGTCGAGGCTCCGGCCGACGCCAAGGCCGACGAGGCCGTCGAGGCCGAGCAGGCCTGACACCGCTAGGTGTGGTCGCGGGCCCGCTCTCCCATCCGTGGGGGAGCGGGCCCGTTCCTTCTGTCTGGAGTGGATTGTGGTCAACGATTGCGCCGAGCAGCCGCCGGTGAAGGACGGCCCGGCCGACGGGTGCGTCCGGGTCCGGCTCGATCTCGCCTACCAGGGCGCCGAGTTCTCCGGCTGGGCCCGCCAGCGCGGCGGCCGCCGGACGGTCCAGGAGGAGATCGAGAGCGCGCTGCAGATCGTCACCCGCAGCCCCGAGCTGTTCCCGCTGACCGTGGCCGGGCGCACCGACGCCGGGGTGCACGCCCGCGGCCAGGTCGCGCACGTCGACCTGCCGGCCGAGCTCTGGGAGGCGCACCGCGAGAAGCTGCTGCGCCGGCTGGCCGGCCGGCTGCCCGGGGACATCCGGATCTACCGGGTCGGCGAGGCGCCGGCCGGGTTCGACGCCCGCTTCTCGGCGATCTGGCGCCGCTACGCCTACCGGGTCGCCGACCACCCCGGCGGGGTCGACCCGCTGCTGCGCGGGCACGTGCTCTGGCACGACCGCCCGCTGGACGTCGACCGGATGAACGAGGCAGCGAAGCTGCTGCTCGGCGAGCACGACTTCGCCGCGTACTGCAAGAAGCGCGAGGGCGCCACCACCATCCGTACCCTGCTGGAGCTGCGCTGGGACCGCGTCCCGGTGGACTCCTACGCCGCCCAGGAGGGCTCGCTGGCGGTCGCCACCGTCCGCGCCGACGCGTTCTGCCACAACATGGTCCGGGCGCTGGTCGGGGCGATGCTGCTGGTCGGCGACGGGCACCGGCCGGTGGAGTTCCCCGGCGAGGTGCTGGTCGGCGGGGTCCGCAACTCGGCCGTCAACGTGATCCGGCCGTACGGGCTCACTCTCGAGGAAGTCGGCTACCCGGCGGACGACCAGCTCGCCGAGCGCAACCGCCAGGCCAGGCGGCTGCGCACACTGCCCGGTCAGCCGCCCGTCGGGTAATCCGTTTGGGCCGGGCGCGTCGGCTTGGGACAATCGTCCGCATGGGACACGTCGAGATTTCGCACCTTGAGTACTACCTGCCGGACGGGCGGGTGCTGTTCGACGACGCGTCCTTCCGGGTCGGCGAGGGCGCCGCGGTCGCCCTGGTCGGCGCCAACGGGGCCGGCAAGACCACCCTGCTGCGGATGATCGCGGGGGACCTCCAGCCGCACGGCGGCACGGTGACGATCAGCGGCGGGCTCGGCGTGATGCGCCAGTTCGTCGGCACCACCGGCCGCGAGGACGAGCGGGCCACCCCGGGCGCGCTGGCGCCGGACGCCTCGGTCCGCGACCTGCTGGTGTCCGTCGCCCCCGAGCGGATCGCCGTCGCCGCCCGCGCGGTGGACGCCGCCGAGCTGGCGATGATCGCCCAGGACGACGAGAAGACCCAGATGGCCTACGCCCAGGCGCTCTCCGACTGGGCCGACGTCGGCGGCTACGACTACGAGACCGACTGGGACGTCTGCACCATGGCGGCCCTCGGAATGCCCTTCGACAAGGCCCAGTGGCGCGGCCTGAACACCCTCTCGGGCGGTGAGCAGAAGCGGCTCGTCCTGGAGGCGCTGCTGCGCGGCCCCGAAGAGGTGCTGCTGCTCGACGAGCCCGACAACTACCTGGACGTCCCGGGCAAGCGCTGGCTGGAGGAGGCCCTCAAGGCCACCTCGAAGACCGTCCTGTTCATCTCGCACGACCGCGAGCTGCTCTCCGAGGCCGCCGACAAGATCATCGCCGTCGAGTCCGGCGCGGCCGGGAGCAGCGTCTGGGTGCACGGCGGCGGGTTCGACAGCTTCCACGAGGCCCGCAAGGACCGCTTCGCGCGCTTCGAGGAGCTGGGCCGGCGCTGGGACGAGGAACACGCCAAGCTCAAGAAGCTGGTCGTCACCCTGCGCCAGGCGGCCTCCGTCAGCCACGCGCTCGCCACCCGCTACGCCGCCGCCCAGACCCGGCTGAAGAAGTTCGAGGAGGCCGGCCGCCCGGAGGAGCCCCCGCGCGAGCAGAGCATCACCATGCGGCTCAAGGGCGGGCGTACCGGCGTGCGCTCCTTCACCGTGGAGCAGCTGGAGCTCACCGGTCTGATGAAGCCCTTCGACCTGGAGGTGTTCTACGGCGAGCGGGTCGCCGTGCTCGGCTCCAACGGCTCCGGCAAGTCGCACTTCCTGCGGCTGCTGGCGGGTGACGAGAGCGTCGCGCACACCGGCACCTGGAAGCTCGGCGCCCGGGTCGTCCCCGGCCACTTCCGGCAGACCCACGCCCACCCGGAGCTGTTCGGCCGGACGGTGCGCTCGATCGTCGAGGAGGAGCACGCGCTCAGCCGCAGCGCCGCGATGGGCGCGCTGCGCCGCTACGAGCTGGACCGGCAGGAGGAGCAGAAGTTCGAGTCGCTGTCCGGTGGGCAGCAGGCCCGGCTGATGATCCTCAAGCTCGAACTCTCCGGCGTGACGGCCCTGTTGCTCGACGAGCCGACCGACAACCTGGACCTGGACAGTGCCGAGGCGTTGCAGGCCGGGCTGGAGGCCTTCGACGGCACCGTGCTGTGCGTCACCCACGACCGCTGGTTCGCCAAGACCTTCGACCGCTACCTGGTGTTCGGCGCCGACGGCCGGGTCTACGAGTCGCCCGAGCCGGTCTGGGACGTCAGCCGGGTGGAGCGCGAACGCTGAGTGACGGCGGGGGTGGGGGAAGCCGATTTTTGACCCCCACCCGCGCGCCCGGTAACCTGGACGCTTGATGTGCGTATTGGCTCGCTCTATCTCACGTGAGAGGTCGGTACGCCGGAGACATCAGGTTCGACGACCAGCGGTCCCCCTTGAATTGCGTCCAAGGTTGGCCAGGCTGCTCTTCCGTCCCGGGTGCTCCTGTCAGGACTCACTCACTGAAAAGCGAAGGCTACGACCGTGCGTACGTACAGCCCCAAGCCCGGCGACGTCCAGCGTCAGTGGCACGTCATCGACGCGACCGACGTCGTGCTCGGCCGTCTGGCTTCCCAGGCCGCCAACCTCCTCCGGGGTAAGCACAAGGCGATCTACGCGCCGCACGTTGACACTGGTGACTTCGTCATCATCATCAACGCCGACAAGGTGCACCTGTCCGGTAACAAGAAGACCCAGAAGCTGGCCTACCGCCACTCTGGCTTCCCGGGCGGTCTGCGGTCGGTGCGCTACGACGACCTGCTGGCGAACAACCCGGAGAAGGCCGTCGAGAAGGCCATCAAGGGCATGATCCCCAAGAACAGCCTGGGCCGCCAGATGCTCTCGAAGCTGAAGGTCTACTCGGGCGACCAGCACCCGCACGCTGCCCAGCAGCCGGTGCCGTTCGAGATCACCCAGGTCGCGCAGTAATTCGGCCACCAAGCCCCCCAACACTGAAAAGAGCTGAGGAACACCGTGGCCGAGACCACTGAAACCCTTGAGGTCGACTTCGACGAGGCCGTTGAGGCCGTCGAGGGCGAGTACACCTCCGAGGAGAGCTACACCTCCGAGTCGCTGGCCGGCCGCTTCGGCGAGGCCATCCCGGGCGCCGGCCTCGGCCGTCGCAAGGAGGCGATCGCCCGCGTGCGCATCGTCCCCGGCACCGGCCAGTGGAAGATCAACGGTCGCACCCTGGAGAACTACTTCCCCAACAAGGTGCACCAGCAGACCGTGAACGAGCCCTTCAAGCTCCTCGAGCTTGACGGCCGTTACGACGTCGTCGCCCGCATCACCGGTGGCGGCGTCTCCGGCCAGGCCTACGCGCTGCGCCTCGGCGTGGCCCGTGCCCTGAACGAGGCCGACGTGGACAACAACCGCGGCGCGCTGAAGAAGGCCGGCTTCCTGACCCGTGACGCCCGCGCCGTCGAGCGCAAGAAGGCCGGTCTCAAGAAGGCCCGCAAGGCGCCGCAGTACAGCAAGCGCTAATCGCGTCCCTGGGGGTGCGGTCCGCCCTGGCGGCGCACCCCCTGGTTGCGCGAACCGTCGCCCCGGAGTACCACGTGTACTCCGGGGCGACGTGTTCCCCGGCTATCGTGCGGCGGCCGGGTGCCATCGGTTGGGTTCCGAGCAGTGGTGATGGAGGACGGGACAGTGGGACGACTCTTCGGTACGGACGGCGTGCGCGGGGTGGCCAACGAGGGCCTGACGGCCGAGCTCGCGCTCGGGCTGTCGGTCGCGGCGGCCCATGTGCTCGGCGAGGCCGGCGCCTTCGAGGGCCACCGGCCGGTCGCGGTGGTCGGCCGGGACCCGCGAGCCTCGGGCGAGTTCCTGGAGGCCGCTGTCATCGCCGGCCTGGCGAGCGCCGGTGTCGACGTGCTCCGGGTCGGCGTGCTGCCGACCCCGGCCGTGGCCTATCTCACCGGCGCGCTCGGCGCCGACTTCGGCGTGATGCTCTCCGCCAGCCACAACGCGATGCCCGACAACGGCATCAAGTTCCTCGCCCGCGGCGGCCACAAGCTGGACGACCGCATCGAGGACGCGATCGAGGCCCACTACCGCACGCACACGCTCGGCAGCGAGGACTGGAACCGCCCGACCGGCGCCGCCGTCGGCCGGGTGCGCGAGTACACCGAGGGCTTCGACAAGTACGTCGCCCACCTGATCGGCGTGCTGCCCAACCGCCTCGACGGCATCAAGGTCGTCATCGACGGCGCCCACGGCGCCGCCGCCTACGTCGCCCCCGAGGCCTTCGCCCGGGCCGGCGCCGAGGTCGTCCACACCCTGGGGGCGGAGCCCACCGGCCTCAACATCAACGACGGCGTCGGCTCCACCCACCTGGACCGGCTGCGGGCCGCCATGACGGAGTACCGCGCCGACCTCGGCATCGCCCTCGACGGCGACGCCGACCGCTGCCTGGCCGCCGACGCGGACGGCAACGAGGTGGACGGCGACCAGATCATCGCCATCCTGGCCGTCGCCATGAAGGACGCCGGCACCCTGCGCCGCAACACCGCGGTGGCCACCGTGATGTCCAACCTCGGCTTCAAGCTGGCGATGGAGCGCGAGGGCGTCGACCTGGTGGAGACCGCCGTCGGCGACCGCTACGTGCTGGAGGCGATGAAGGAGCACGGCTTCGCGCTGGGCGGCGAGCAGTCCGGCCACGTCATCCTGCTCGACCACGCCACCACCGGCGACGGCACCCTGACCGGCCTCATGCTGGGCGCCCGGCTGGCCGCCACCAAGCAGCCGCTGGCCGACCTGGCCGCCGTGATGACCCGTCTGCCGCAGCAGCTGATCAACGTCAAGGGCGTCGACAAGAGCCGGGTCCACACCAGCGTCGAGCTGGCCGCCGCGGTCGCCGAGGCCGAGGCCGAACTGGGCTCCACCGGCCGGGTGCTGCTGCGCTCGTCCGGCACCGAGCCGCTGGTCCGGGTCATGGTCGAGGCCGCCGACCCGGTGCAGGCCGAGTCCGTCGCGCAGCGGCTGGCCGAGGCCGTGCGGACGCACCTGGGCTGAGCGAGCCCGGCATGACGGAAGGGGCCCCGCCGCCGGCGGGGCCCCTTCCGTCGCATCGGTGTCAGAGCTTGCGCAGCAGCGCCCGGCGGACCTTGTGGTCCGCCCCCTTCTGGAGGATCAGGGTGGCCCGGCCGCGGGTCGGCAGCACGTTCTCCAGCAGGTTCGGCTTGTTGATGGTGCGCCAGACCTGCCGGCCGTACTCCATCGCCTCCTCCTCCGGCACCTCGGTGAAGCGGCGGAAGTAGGAGTTCGGGTCCTGGAAGGCGGTCTGCCGGAGCTTGCGGAAGCGGTCCAGGTACCAGTGCTCGATGTCGTCGGTGCGGGCGTCGACGTAGATCGAGAAGTCGAAGTAGTCGGCCACCGCCAGACGGGTGCGCCCGTCGCTGCCGGGCAGGGCCGGCTGGAGCACGTTCAGGCCCTCGACGATCAGGATGTCCGGGCGCTCCACGGTGAGCCGCTCGCCCTGCACGATGTCGTACACCAGGTGCGAGTACACCGGCGCGGTGACGCGCTCCTTGCCCGCCTTCACGTCCGCGACGAAGCGCATCAGCGCCCGGCGGTCGTACGACTCCGGGAAGCCCTTGCGGGCCATCAGGCCGCGGCGGCGCAGCTCGGCGTTGGGCAGCAGGAAGCCGTCCGTGGTCACCAGCTCGACCCGCGGGTGCTCGGGCCAGCGGGCGAGCAGGGCCTGGAGCAGGCGGGCCGTCGTCGACTTGCCGACCGCGACCGAGCCGGCCACCCCGATGATGAACGGGGTGCGGGTGCGTTCGGTGTCCGGCGTGTCCAGGAAGGTGCCCAGCGTGCCGCGCAGCTCGTGCGTGGCGTGGATGTACAGGTTCAGCAGCCGGGACAGCGGCAGGTAGACGTCGCGGACCTCGTCCAGGTCGAGGGCGGTACCGAGGCCGCGTAGCCGTTCCACCTCCTCGGCGGTCAGCGGCAGCGGCGTACGCTCGCGCAGTGCGCTCCACTCGGCCCGACTGAGGTCCACGTAGGGGGACGGCGACGGGCCGGGCGTGGCGGCGCCCCGCGTACAGAGTTCGGTCAGCACATGCTCCATTGTGAGCCGTGGCGGCGTTCACCGTGGTTGTGGTGTCGGTCACGCACTGTTCGCGGGAATCGGGAAAAGGGCCCCAGAACCGCCCTTATGCTGGCACGCATGTGCGGAATTGTTGGATACGTGGGCGCGCAGTCCGCCCTCGACGTAGTAATCGCAGGCCTGCAGCGACTGGAGTACCGGGGCTACGACTCGGCCGGTGTCGCGGTGCAGGCGCAGGACTCCGACGGGCAGTGGAGTCTGGTCACCGACAAGCGGGCCGGCAAGCTCGCCAACCTGGAGAAGTCGCTCGCCGAGACCCCTCTGCCCGGCGGCACCACCGGCATCGGCCACACCCGCTGGGCCACCCACGGCGGCCCGACGGACGCCAACGCCCACCCCCACCTGGACGACCACCTCCGGGTGGCCGTGGTGCACAACGGCATCATCGAGAACTTCGCCCAGCTGCGGGCCGAGATCGCCGAGCGCGGCCACACCCTCCGCTCCGAGACCGACACCGAGGTCGTCGCGCACCTGCTCGGCGAGGCCTACGACGGCGACCTCGCGGAGGCCATGCGAGTGGTCTGCCGCCGCCTCGACGGCGCCTTCACCCTCGTCGCCGTGCACGCCGACGCGCCGGACGTGGTCGTCGGCGCCCGCCGCAACTCGCCGCTGGTGGTCGGGCGCGGCGAGGGCGAGAACTTCCTCGCCTCCGACGTCGCCGCGTTCATCGCGCACACCCGCGAGGCCGTCGAGCTGGGTCAGGACCAGGTCGTCGAGCTGCGCCGGGACGGCGTCACGGTGACCAACTTCGACGGCACCCCGGCCGACGTGCGCGAGTACCACGTCGACTGGGACGCCTCGGCCGCCGAGAAGGGCGGCTACGACTACTTCATGCTCAAGGAGATCGCCGAGCAGCCGAAGGCCGTCGCCGACACCCTCCTCGGCCGGATCGGCACCGACGGCCGGCTCATCCTCGACGAGCTGCGCATCTCCGACGCGGACCTGCGCTCGGTCGACAAGGTCGTCATCGTCGCCTGCGGCACCGCCTTCCACGCCGGCATGATCGCCAAGTACGCGATCGAGCACTGGACCCGCATCCCCTGCGAGGTCGAGGTCGCCTCCGAGTTCCGCTACCGCGACCCGATCATGGGCCCGGGCACGCTGGTCATCGCCATCTCCCAGTCCGGCGAGACCATGGACACCCTGATGGCCCTGCGGCACGCCCGGGAGCAGGGCGCCAAGGTGCTGGCGATCTGCAACACCAACGGCTCCACCATCCCGCGCGAGTCGGACGCGGTGCTGTACACCCACGCCGGCCCCGAGGTCGCCGTCGCCTCCACCAAGGCGTTCCTGACCCAGCTGGTCGCCTGCTACCTGGTCGCCCTCTACCTGGGCCAGGTGCGCGGCACCAAGTGGGGCGACGAGATCTTCGCCGTCATCAAGGAGCTCGGCGACGCGCCCAAGCAGGTCGAGCAGGTCCTGGAGACCATGGAGCCGGTCCGCGAGCTGGCCCGCTCGCTCGCCGACGCGCGCTCGGTGCTGTTCCTCGGCCGTCACGTCGGCTTCCCGGTGGCCCTGGAGGGCGCGCTCAAGCTCAAGGAGCTGGCGTACATGCACGCCGAGGGCTTCGCGGCGGGCGAGCTCAAGCACGGCCCGATCGCGCTGATCGAGGAGGGCCTGCCGGTCGTCGTGGTCGTCCCCTCGCCGCGCGGGCGGTCGATCCTGCACGACAAGATCGTCTCCAACATCCAGGAGATCCGGGCCCGTGGCGCCCGCACCATCGTGATCGCGGAGGAGGGCGACGAGGCGGTCGTCCCGTACGCGGACCACCTGATCCGCATCCCGGTCACCCCGACCCTGCTCCAGCCGCTGGTCTCCACCGTGCCGCTCCAGGTCTTCGCGTGCGAGCTGGCGACGGCCAAGGGCCACGAGGTCGACCAGCCTCGCAACCTGGCCAAGTCGGTCACCGTCGAGTAGTAGCGCTCACGGCGTCCCTGCGGTGGCTGTGCCCTACCGCAGGGGCGCCGTGTCGAGCGTGAAGGAGAAGGGGGCGGGCAGGTCGATCGGCTTGCCGAACTCGACCTGCGTGCGGGTGATGTAGTCCTCGCCCTCGGGTTTGGTGAACAGCGTGACCATGCCCTCGCTGCGGTCGATCAGCAGGTAGCACGGGATGCCGGCGGCGGCGTAGCCGCGGCGCTTGGGTTCGCGGTCCTTGTGCGGGTTGGTCGAGGTGATCTCGAAGACCAGCAGGACTCCCGTGGCGGAGGCCCAGGAGTCAGCGTGCTCGAAATGGCCGACCGGGCTCAGGGTTCCGTCGGGGATGAACCGACCCTTGGGTGTGATCAGTCCCTTGTTGCCGGAGATGTCCAGCTCGATCTCGACCTTGCGCATGAACTGCCGGTTGAGTAGCGAGAACGCGGTTTCGTGGGCCCCGTCCGGTGGTGGCGTCACGACGATTTCCCCTTCGACGAGCTCTGCCTTGTAGCCGGGCGGGGTGTCCAACTCCAGGAACGCCTGGACGAGGTCGTCCCGGCCTCGCGGGCCCTCGACAGCTGGCATGGCGACCATGGCCCTTCTCCCTCCTGTGGATCCGTGCCGAGCCACAAGGTAGGCGCGCGGACCGACACCGGTGGGGGATCGAAGTGGTTGTCACTCGAAAGTGTCCCGCAGCTCGGCCTGCCGTGGGGCGGTGGCGCGGGCTAGCGTCGGCGGTACGTCGACCGCTGAAGGAGCCCTCTCATGCGTCATGCCCATCGGGTGGAAGTCGTCCGGGCCGCCGAGGCCGCGCTGATGGCGCGGCTGCCGGAGGGGACGTTGATGCAGCGGGCGGCCGCCGGGCTGGCGGCGACCTGTGCCCGGCTGCTGGCGGGGCGTCGGGGGCGGGTGTACGGCAGTCGGGTGGTGGTGCTGGTCGGCAGCGGGGACAACGGGGGTGACGCCCTGTACGCCGGGGCGGCGCTGGCCCGGCGGGGCGCGCGGGTGACGGCGGTGCTGCTCGCGCCGGAGCGTGCGCACGCGGGCGGGCTGGCCGCGCTGCGGGCTTCCGGCGGGCGGGTGGTGCTGGATCAGGAAGTCGGCCTGGCCGACTTCTCGCGCGCCGACCTGGTGCTGGACGGCATCGTCGGCATCGGCGGCCGGGGCGGGCTGCGGGCCGGGGCCCGGCCGTACGCGCGGGCCGGGCGGCGCGGGGTCGTGGTGGCCGTGGACCTGCCCAGCGGGGTCGACGCCGACACCGGCGAGGTGCCGGGCGAGGCGCTGCGCGCGGACGTCACGGTCTGCTTCGGCACGTACAAGCCGGGCCTGCTGGTCGACCCGGGCGCCTCCTACGCGGGCGCCGTCCAGCTGGTCGGGATCGGACTGGAGCCGCCCGCGCCGGAGGTGACGGCCCTGCAGCACGCGGACGTGGCGGCGCTGCTGCCGCTGCCGGGCGCCGAGAGCGACAAGTACCGGCGGGGCGTGGTCGGGGTGGCGGCCGGTTCGGCGACGTACCCGGGCGCGGCGCTGCTGGCGGTCGCCGGGGCGCTGCACGGCGGCGCGGGCGCCGTCCGGTACGTCGGCACGGCGGCCGAGGAGGTGGTGCGGCGCTTCCCGGAGGTGCTGGTCACCGAGGGCGGGCCGGCCGGGGCCGGGCGGGTGCAGGCCTGGGTGGTCGGGCCGGGCGGCGGCGAGGGGGCGCGGCAGGCGCTGGCCGAGGCACTGTCGAGCGACGTCCCGGTCCTGGTGGACGCGGACGGGCTGACCGAGCTGGCCCGGCTCGGCCCGGACGCGCTGGCCGGCCGGACGGCCCCCACCCTGCTCACCCCGCACACCGGCGAGGCCGCCCGGCTGCTCGCGGGCGCAGACGGCACTGCGCCGCCGCCCGCCGACTCGCTGGCCGCCGCCCGGCTGGCCACCGCCCGCCGACTGGCGGCCGCCTACCGGGCGACGGTCCTGCTCAAGGGCTCCACCACCGTGATCGCCGACCCGGGCGGCGCCGTCCGGGTCAACCCCACCGGCACGTCCTGGCTGGCCACCGCCGGCAGCGGCGACGTCCTGGCCGGCCTGGCGGGCTCCCTGCTGGCGGCCGGCCTGTCGCCGCTGGACGCCGCGTCGGTGAGCGCCTACCTGCACGGCCTGGCGGGCCGCCACGCGGCGGGCGACCCGGGCGCGCCGGTGACGGCGCCCGCGGTGGCGCAGGCGCTGCCCGCGGTGTGGCGGGCGGTGCGGGAGGCGTAGCCGGGGACGTCGGTCGAGGGCGGGCGGGCGGTACGGGAGGCGTAGGCCCGGGGCGGGCGGTACGGGAGGCGTAGGCCCGGGGCGGCGGGGCGGGCGGTGCGGAACCGATCGGTCCTCCGTGGGCGTCCGGAACAGGGTGACGAGCGGTGCGCCGCAGGTCGGCGCGGTGCCGGGGGTCCTGGCACCGGCCGCCGCACGGACGGGCCGTTCGGCGAGGACTCCGGGATGTCTGGGAGACTGACCCTGATGACAACTGCGAACACGACCGGCACGGCGACCCTGACCGACGGCGTACGGGCCGAGGCGACCATCGATCTGGCCGCCCTGCGCGGCAACCTCGCCGCGCTGCGCGAGCGCGTCGGCAGCTCGGCGGTGATGCTCGCGGTCAAGGCGGACGCCTACGGCCACGGCGCCGTCGAGTGCGCCCGCGAGGCGGTCGCGAACGGGGTCGGCTGGCTCGGCTGCGCGACGCCCGAGGAGGCGCTGGCACTGCGGGCCGCGGGCATCCGCCCGGAGCAGGCCCGCGTCCTGTGCTGGCTGTGGACGCCGGGCGGGCCGTGGCGGGAGGCGCTGCGCGCGGACATCGACATCTCGGTGAGCGGCCAGTGGGCGCTGGACGAGCTGCTGCCGGCCGTCCGGGAGACCGGCATCCCGGCCCGGGTGCACCTGAAGGCGGACACCGGTCTGGGCCGCAACGGCTGCCAGCCGCACGACTGGCCGCACCTGGTGGCCGCCGCCCGCCGCGCCGAGGCGGAGGGGCTGCTGACCGTGGTCGGCGTCTGGTCGCACTTCGCCGCCGCCGACGAGCCGGGCCACCCGTCGATCCAGGCCCAGCTGGACTCCTTCCACGCGGCGCTGGCCCGGGCCGAGGCCGCCGGGCTGCGCCCGGAGGTGCGGCACCTGGCGAACTCGCCGGCCACCCTGCTGCTCCCGCAGTCGCACTTCGACCTGGTCCGCACCGGCCTGGCCGCGTACGGGCTGTCGCCGGTGCCGGAGGTCGGGTCGCCGGCCGACTTCGGGCTGCGTCCGGTGATGGCGCTGACCGCGCGGCTGGCGCTGGTCAAGCACGTTCCGGGCGGGCACGGGGTCAGCTACGGCCACCACTACGTGACGCCGGGCCCGACCACGCTGGGCTTGGTCCCGGTCGGCTACGGCGACGGCATCCCGCGGCACGCCAGCGGCACCGGCCCGGTGCAGATCGGCGGCAAGTGGCGCACGATCGCCGGCCGGGTCGCGATGGACCAGTTCGTCGTGGACCTCGGCGGGGACACCCCCGCGATCGGCGACGAGGTGCTGCTGTTCGGCAACGGCGAGCAGGGCGAACCGACCGCCGAGGACTGGGGCCGGGCCTGCGGCACCATCTCGTACGAGATCGTGACCCGGATCGGCGCCCGGGTCCCGCGCCGCTACCTGGGCGGCTGCCGCACCGAGGGCCCGGGCGCATGACGGAGGGACCGGCCGAGAGCGGCCCGGTCGCGGCGGTGGCCAAGGCGGCCGGCGCGGCCTCCGGGGTGAGCCGGGCCGGTGTGATCGGGATCTCGGTCGGCGTGCTGGCGGCCGGGGCGGCCGCCGGGGTGGCGATCGAGCGGCTGACCGTCGGCCGGGCGACCCGCCGCCGGGCCCGGGCCGAGCTGGACGCCGAAGCCCCGTACGGCTCGCTGCGCGGGCGCCCGCGGACGGTGGCCGCGCCGGACGGCACCGAGCTGTACGTCGAGCTGGACGGCACCGGCCCCGAGCCGGACGGCGACACTTCCGGCCCCGAGCCGCTGACCGTGGTGTTCTGCCACGGCTACTGCCTCAACCAGGACAGCTGGCACTTCCAGCGGGCCGCGCTGCGCGAGGGACTGCGGCTGGTCTTCTGGGACCAGCGCAGCCACGGCCGCTCCGAGCGCTCCCGCTCCTACCTGGCCGGCGAGCCGGCCAGCATCGACCAGCTGGGCGGCGACCTCAAGGCGGTGATCGACGCCGTCGCGCCGACCGGGCCGCTGGTGCTGGTGGGCCACTCGATGGGCGGCATGACGGTGATGGCGCTGGCCGACCAGCACCCGGAGCTGTTCCGGGAGAGGGTCGCCGGGGTGGCGCTGATCGGCACGCTGGCGGGGGACTGGAACGAGGTCAGCCTCGGGCTGCCGTCGGCCGGCGCGAAGCTGTTCAAGAAGGTCGCGCCCGGGATGATGCGGCTGCTGGGCCGACAGGTCGAGCTGGTGGAGGCGAGCCGGCGGCTGGGCGCGGACGTCGCCGCCGTCTTCTACCGGAGGTTCTCCTTCGGGGGGCGGGACGTCGACCCGGGCGTGGTGCGGTTCGCCGAGCAGCTGCTGGACGCCACCCCGATCGACGTGGTCGCCGAGTTCTACCCGGTGTTCGGCACGCACGAGAAGTACGCGGCGCTCGCCGCCCTGAGCGGCCTGCCGACGCTGGTGCTGGCCGGTACGAAGGACCTGCTGACGCCGTCGGCGCACAGCGAGGCGATGGTCGCGCGGCTGCCCGGCGCGGAGCTGGTCCTGGTGGAGGGCGCCGGGCACCTGGTGATGCTGGAGCGCCCGGAGCTGGTCGACCACGAGCTGGTGGCGCTGCTGCGCCGGGCCGCCGACTTCGCCGCCGCCGCGCCGCCCCCGGCGGCCCTGGACGGCTCCTGACCCCTTCCCGGCGCGCGCCGGGCCGGCGATGTGGCACGGTAGCGGTGGCGGCCGGCGGTCGGCACGCCGGTACGGACCGAAGGGCAAGACACGCGCATGGGCTCGCACGCCACTCTCACCGTCCCCACCCCGGAGCGGATGGGCCGGCTCGGCCGGGAGCTGGCCGCGCTGCTGCGGCCCGGGGACCTGGTGCTGCTCTCCGGTGAACTGGGAGCGGGGAAGACCACGCTGACCAGGGGCCTGGGGGAGGGGCTGGGGGTCCGCGGGGCGGTGACCTCGCCGACCTTCGTGATCGCCCGGGTGCACCCGTCGCTGGTCGGCGGCCCGGCGCTGGTGCACGTGGACGCGTACCGGCTCGGCGGGGACCTGGACGAGATGGAGGACCTCGACCTGGACGTCTCGCTGCCGGAGTCGGTGGTCGTGGTCGAGTGGGGCGAGGGCAAGGTCGAGCGGCTGTCCGAGGACCGGCTGGAGGTGCGGATCGAGCGGGCCCTCGGCGACACCGTCGACGAGGACGACCTGGACCCGCGCCGGGTGGTGCTGACCGGCCTCGGTCCGCGCTGGGCGGGCGTCGCGCTGGAGGCGCTCGGCTGAGGCCCGCACCCGGGTGTGCGCCGTTTTGCCGACGGGCTGTCGGGAAGTGTTGCGGGCGGGGTGCCGGGCGTGGTGGGATGGGTGCTGCGGTTAGGTCTGCCTAACTAGGGAGGCGCCATGTCGAGCACCACCCCCGCCCCGAAGCGCGCCGGGCACGGCGCCGGGGCCGGAGAGTCCGCCCGCCGCGTCCAGGGGGCGCCGATGCGGGCGCTGCTGGCCGCCTGTGCGGCCGCCGAGGCGGTGTCCACCCCGCCCGAGCCGGAGCCCCGGCGGGCCGAGGAGCCGGAGACGGGCACGCCCCGCGCGGCCTGACTCACCTGGGCCGAGCTCAGGCGACCACGACCACCTTGGTGCCGTTCGGCGCGAAGTCCCAGAGCAGCTGGCCGTCCGGGCGGCCGCTGCGGATGCCGCCGGTCTTGGCGTTCGGCTCGGCGGTCGGGGTCGCGCCGTCCACGGCGGCGCTGAAGCCGAACACCACGCCGTTCTGCTGCGCGAAGCGCACCACGTGCTCGATCTGCTTGCCGTCCGTCCCGGTGGTCGTCGGGGTGCGGCTGTAGACCGAGTAGCTGCCCGGAGCCGGCTCGACCGAGCCCGGGGTGACCGGGAAGCCGGGTGTGACCTGCGGGTTCTTCTTCGGGTCGACCAGCCAGACGTAGTGGCTGCTGATCGAGTAGACCACCCTGGTGCCGCTGCCCGAGATGGTCGGCAGCGGTGGGGCCGTCGGGGTGGCCGAGGCGCTCGGCGTCGGGGAGGCGGCCGGCCCGCCGGACGTCGTGGTGCTGGCGGTCGGCTTGGCGCCGGCCGCCCGGTCCTGAGCACCGTTGGCCTGGAAGGCCAGCAGGCTCACCACCGCCAGGGCCCCCAGGGTCAGCCCCGTGACCACCACACCAGGACCCATCTTCGCCACGTGCCGCTCCCGCCGCCGTCCCTTTACGTACCGCCCCATCGTGCCAGGTCCGTCCAGCCGGGGCGCGGCGCCCCGGATGTGTGTTCCCGGGCGGCACGCCTGGTCGATCAGCCGGTCGGACCAACGTCGGTCTAACCTTGACCCGTGCTGCTGCTCGCGTTCGACACCGCTACCCCCGCCGTCACCGCCGCCGTCCACGACGGCACGGCCGTCCTCGCCGAGACCCACCAGGTCGACGCCCGGCGCCACGGCGAACTGCTCCTGCCCGCGATCGACCAGGTCCTGCGGGCGGCCGGCGTCGACAAGCACCGGCTCACCGGCATCGCGGTGGGAGTCGGCCCGGGCCCGTACACCGGCCTGCGGGTCGGCCTGGTGACCGCCGCCGCGCTCGGCCACGCCCTCGGGCTGCCGGTGCACGGCGTCTGCACCCTGGACGCGATCGCCCACCAGGCCCGCGCCGAGGGCCTGGCCGGGCAGCCGTTCACGGTGGCCACCGACGCGCGCCGCAAGGAGGTCTACTGGGCCTCCTACGACGCCGACGGCCACCGCACCGAGGGCCCCGGCGTGGACCGCCCCGCCGAGCTGGCCCCGCGCCCGCGGTCGGTCGGCGCCGGCGCGCTGCTCTACCCCGAGACCTTCCCCGGCGCGCACGGCCCCGAGCACGTGTCGGCCGGCGCCCTGGCGGGCTTCGCCGCCGCCGAGCTGGCGGCCGGCCGCGAGCTGCTGCCGAACGTCCCGCTGTACCTGCGCCGCCCGGACGCCCAGGTGCCGGCCGCCTTCAAGAACGTTCTAGGGGGCAAGGCGGTGCTCCCGGCGTGAAACACGGCACCACCCTGCGCCCGATGCGCTGGTGGGACATCGCGCCGGTGATGGAGCTGGAGCTGCGACTCTTCCCCGAGGACGCCTGGTCCACCGGGATGTACTGGTCCGAGCTGGCCGAGACCCACCCCGGCGGCACCCGCCACTACACCGTCGCCACCAACGCGGACGGCGCCGTCGTCGGCTACGCCGGGCTGATGGCGATCGCCGGCGAGGGCGACGTCCAGACCATCGCCGTCGACCAGCGCCACCAGGGCGCCGGCCTCGGCGCGGCGCTGCTCACCGACCTGATCCGGGAGGCCGCCCGCCGCGGCTGCGCCGAACTGCTGCTGGAGGTGCGGGTGGACAACCCGCGCGCCCAGCAGCTGTACGAGCGCTTCGGCTTCCAACCGGTGGGCATCCGGCGCGGCTACTACCAGCCCGCCAACGTCGACGCGCTGGTGATGCGCCTCGACCACCCCAGCACTGACCCGAAGGACCTTAAGGACACCCGCCATGGCTGACGAACCGCTCGTCCTCGGCATCGAGACCTCCTGCGACGAGACCGGCGTCGGCATCGTGCGCGGCACCACGCTGCTGGCCGACGCGGTCGCCTCCAGCGTCAACGACCACGCCCGCTTCGGCGGCGTCGTCCCGGAGATCGCCAGCCGCGCCCACCTGGAGGCGATGGTCCCGACCATCCAGCGCGCCCTGGACACCGCCGGCGTCAAGGCGAGCGACCTGGACGGCATCGCGGTCACCGCAGGCCCCGGCCTGGCCGGGGCGCTGCTGGTCGGTGTCAGCGCCGCCAAGGCGTACGCCTGGGCGCTGGACAAGCCGCTGTACGGGGTCAACCACCTCGCCTCGCACATCTGCGTCGACCAGCTGGAGCACGGCCGGCTGCCGTCGCCGACGATGGCGCTGCTGGTCTCCGGCGGGCACTCCTCGCTGCTGCTCAGCGAGGACATCACCAGCGACGTCCGCCCGCTCGGCGCGACCATCGACGACGCGGCCGGCGAGGCCTTCGACAAGGTCGCCCGGGTGCTCGGCCTGGGCTTCCCGGGCGGCCCGGTGGTCGACCGCACCGCCCGCGAGGGCGACCCCAAGGCGATCGCCTTCCCGCGCGGCCTGAGCGGCCGCAACGACCCCGCGTACGACTTCTCCTTCTCCGGCCTGAAGACCGCCGTCGCCCGCTGGGTGGAGGCCAAGCGCCGGGCCGGCGAGGAGGTGCCGATCGCCGACGTGGCGGCGTCCTTCCAGGAGGCCGTCACCGACGTACTCACCCGCAAGGCCGTCAAGGCGTGCCGGGACAACGGCGTCGACCACCTGATGATCGGCGGCGGGGTGGCCGCCAACTCGCGGCTGCGCGAGATGGCCCAGCAGCGCTGCGACCGGGCCGGCATCCGGCTGCGGGTGCCCCGGCCGGGCCTGTGCACCGACAACGGCGCGATGGTGGCCGCGCTGGGCTCCGAGATGGTGTGGCGCGACCGCACGCCGTCCGCGCTCGACCTGTCCGCCGACTCCTCGCTGCCGGTGACCGAGGCGCACGTGCCAGCCGCGGACGTCCGGCACGGCGACGTCCACGGCCAGGCGTACCAGGCCCTCACCGGTGGCGCCGAGTGACCGTCGCCGCGATGTGGGAGGCCCGCGCCGCCGCCGGCCGCGGGGCCGAACTCGCCTCCTGGGTACGGGAGGTGGCGCTGCCGTCGGTGCGCGGTTCGGCCGGGCTGGTCCGCACCGAGCTGCTCGGCGCGCCCGGCGAACGCGTGCTGCTGATCACCTGGTGGACCGGCGAGCCGGTGCCGGTCGCCGACCCGCCGGCCGACCTGCTCGGCCGCCCGGTACACCGCTGGTCCTTCAGCAGCGAGCACGTCGAATAGGCCCCGTCCGGGAACCGCCGCCCCGACCGCTACCGTGCATAGCTGAGAAGAAGCTGGACGGGAACCGGGAGCGCGCTGCGGTGAACAGGGACGGTCGGAGCAGGACCAGGACGTACGCGGTGGGGGCGCTGGCCCTGCTGGCCCTGGCTACCGGATGCGGCGACAACGGGGGCGCCGCCGCCCCGGCGGCGGCCGGCGGCAGCTCGGCGGCCACGCCCCAGCCCACCGGCGGAGGCGCCGTGCCGACCAGCCCGGCCGGCACGCCCACCACCCCGGCCCCGGCCGGCGGGGACCCGGCGGCCTGGGCGAAGTGGAACCTCAAGCCGCTGGCACCGGCCCCCGCGCCGCCCGCGGACAAGCCCATCAAGCTCGAACGGACCGGCCCCGTACCGGTGTTCAGCGAGGTGAAGACGAGCGACAAGGTCGTCTTCATCACCATCGACGACGGCGCCGAGAAGGACCCGAAGTTCGTCGAGATGCTGACCGAGCTCAAGGTGCCGATCTCGATGTTCCTGACCCGGGACATCGTCAAGAACGACTACGGCTACTTCAAGCCGCTCCAGGCGCTCGGCAACCACATCCAGAACCACACCGTGGACCACCCGGTGATGAGCAAGATCCCGGCGGAGAAGCAGAAGTCCGAGATCTGCGACGCGCAGTCCGCGCTCACCCAGCAGTACGGCACCGCCCCGCTGCTGTTCCGCCCGCCGTTCGGGGACGGTGCCAACACCCCCACGCTGAACAACTCGGTCCAGCAGTGCGGCCCGCGCGCGATGGTGCTCTGGCGCGAGTCGATGCAGATCCACGACATGCAGTACCAGGCGGCGGACAAGAAGCTGAAGTCCGGCGACATCATCCTGGCGCACTTCCGCGGCCCGAAGGAGCTCAAGGGCGCCACGATGACCCAGATGTTCGGCGACCTGCTGGCCCGGATCCAGGAGCAGGGCTTCTCGGTGGCCCGGCTGGAGGACTACATCCAGGCGCCCGCCTCGTAGTCCGGGCGCCCGCCGCGCAGCCGCCTCAGGCGGGTCGGCCGAGCATCATCAGCGGCCCGTTGTCGGTGCGGCTGAGGATCACCGTGACGGCGTTCGGCCCGGAGGGCTTGAGCTGGCGGCGCAGCTCCTCCGGGGTGATCGCCATCCCGCGCTTCTTGATCACCACCGTGCCGACCCCGCGCTCGCGCAGCAGCGCCTTCAGCCGCTTGATGTGGAACGGCAGCACGTCGGTGAGCTCGAAGGCGTGCGCGTACGGGGTGGCCACCAGCTGGTCCGAGGTCAGGTAGGCGATCTTCGGGTCGATCAGCCGACCGCCCACCTGCTCGGCCACCTCGGCCACCAGGTGGGCCCGGATCACCGCGCCGTCCGGCTCGTACAGGTAGCGCCCGACCGGGCCGGCCGGCGGGTCGGGCAGGTCGCCGCCGGTGAGGCTGGCGGCCTGCGGCAGCAGGGTGGCGCGGTGCGGGCGGGCGGCCCCGGTGCCGAACCAGAGCACCGCCTCCTTCACGTCGCCGTGGTCGGAGACCCACTCCGCCTCGGCGTCGGCCGGGACGGCCTCGTGCGGGATGCCCGGGGCCACCTTCAGCGCGCCGATCGGGGTCCGGCGGCCGGCCTCGATCGCCCAGGAGAGCGGCGGGGCGTACGCCTCCGGGTCGAACACCCGGCCGCGCGCCGTCCGCCGCGCCGGGTCGGTGAACACCGCGTCGTAGCCGGTGACGTCCACCTCGGCGACGTCCGCGCAGCGCACCCGGACCAGGTCGGCCAGGCCCAGCGCGGCCGCGTTGGCGGCGGTGGCGGCGCAGGCCGCCGGGTCCTTGTCGACGGCCAGCACCTCGATCCCGGCCCTGGCCAGCGCCAGCACGTCCCCGCCGATGCCGCAGCACAGGTCGGCCAGCCGGCGGACGCCCAGCTCGGCGAAGCGGCGCGCCCGCCACTCGGCCACGCTGCGCCGGGTGGACTGCTCGACGCCGTTGGGCGTGAAGTACATCAGGTCGGCGTCCGCCCCGAACTTCGCCCGCGCCCGCTGCCGCAGCCGGGCCTGCCCGAAGGCCGCCGACACCAGCTCGGCCGGGTGCTCCCGCCGCAGCCTGGTGGCCAGCGCCAGCTCCTCCTCGGGCGTGAACTCGCGCAGTTCGGCGAGCAGGGCCTGGCCCTCGGGGGCCAGTAGGGGTTGGAGGTTCTCGGTGTCCACGGGGCCATTCTGGCGGGTTGGCGGCCCCACCGGCTCCGACGGCCGACGCGGTGGGCGGGGTCGCGGCTCGCGGCGGGAGTCCGCCCGGGGGCGGGGTGGTCGCACAGGAGTACGGCTCCGCGCCCGCGGTTCGGGATGCCCGGGCGCGCCGTTGGCACTCTGGTTGACTGAGTGCTAACACCGGCCTATGGTCGTCCTTGGCACTCCCCACTGGGGGAGTGCTAACGCGAAGACGTGTGCCTGACCCCCGCGACGGCAGGCCCACAGGTTCGCTCCTACCCGTTAGAAACCCCGTAATCTCCGAAGGGGAGCTCGGACGTGACCACCAGCAGCAAGGTTGCCATCAAGCCGCTTGAGGACCGCATCGTGGTCCAGCCGCTCGACGCCGAGACCACCACGGCCTCCGGCCTGGTTATCCCGGACACCGCCAAGGAGAAGCCCCAGGAGGGCGTCGTCCTGGCCGTCGGCCCGGGCCGCTTCGAGGACGGCCAGCGTCTGCCGCTCGACGTCGCCGTCGGTGACATCGTCCTGTACTCGAAGTACGGCGGCACCGAGGTGAAGTACCAGGGCGAGGAGTACCTGGTTCTTTCCGCCCGCGACGTTCTCGCCATCATCGAGAAGTAAGTCGTTCCGACCCGCCCCGGATCCGTGTCCCAAGTGACAGGGGCCCGGGGCGTGGTTGTTGGTTCACGTAGTCCGGCGGCCGGTGGGCCGGCCGAAGCCCCGAGGGAATAGGGAACATGGCGAAGATCCTGCAGTTCAACGAGGACGCCCGCCGCTCGCTGGAGCGCGGTGTCAACAAGCTGGCCGACACCGTCAAGGTGACCATCGGCCCCAAGGGCCGCAACGTCGTCATCGACAAGAAGTTCGGCGCCCCGACCATCACCAACGACGGTGTCACCATCGCCCGTGAGGTCGAGCTGGACGACCCGTACGAGAACCTTGGCGCGCAGCTCGTCAAGGAGGTCGCCACCAAGACCAACGACGTCGCGGGTGACGGCACCACCACCGCCACCGTGCTGGCCCAGGCCCTGGTCAACGAGGGTCTGCGCAACGTCGCCGCCGGTGCCGGCCCGGCCGCCCTGAAGAAGGGCATCGACAAGGCCGTCGCCGCCGTCTCCGAGCACCTGCTCTCGGTGGCCCGCGAGATCGAGGGCAAGGACGACGTCGCCGCCGTCGCGTCCCTCTCCGCCCAGGACACCCAGGTCGGCGAGCTGATCGCCGAGGCGATCGACAAGGTCGGCAAGGACGGTGTCATCACCGTCGAGGAGTCGAACACCTTCGGCGTGGAGCTGGACTTCACCGAGGGCATGCAGTTCGACAAGGGCTACCTGTCGCCGTACTTCGTCACCGACGCGGAGCGGCAGGAGGCGGTCCTGGAGGACCCGTACATCCTGATCAACCAGGGCAAGATCTCCTCCATCCAGGAGCTGCTGCCGCTGCTGGAGAAGATCCTCCAGGGCGGTGCCTCCCGGCCGCTGCTGATCATCGCCGAGGACGTCGACGGCGAGGCGCTGTCCACCCTCGTGGTGAACAAGATCCGCGGCACCTTCAACGCGGTCGCCGTCAAGGCCCCGGGCTTCGGCGACCGCCGCAAGGCGATCCTCGGCGACCTGGCCACCCTGACCGGCGGCACGGTCATCTCCGAGGAGGTCGGCCTCAAGCTCGACCAGGTCGGCGTGGACGTGCTGGGCACCGCCCGCCGCGTGACCATCACCAAGGACGAGACCACCGTCGTCGACGGCGCCGGTGACACCGAGGCCGTGGCCGGCCGCGTCGCCCAGATCAAGGGTGAGATCGCCGCCACCGACTCCGACTGGGACCGCGAGAAGCTGCAGGAGCGCCTGGCCAAGCTGGCCGGCGGCGTCTGCGTCATCAAGGTCGGCGCCGCCACCGAGGTGGAGCTGAAGGAGCGCAAGCACCGCCTGGAGGACGCCATCTCGGCGACCCGTGCCGCGGTCGAGGAGGGCATCGTCGCCGGTGGCGGCGCCTCCCTGGTGCACGCCGCCAAGGTGCTGGACGGCGGCCTGGGCCTGTCGGGTGACGAGGCGACCGGTGTCGCGGTGGTCCGCAAGGCGCTGCACGAGCCGCTGCGCTGGATCGCCCAGAACGCCGGCCTGGAGGGCTACGTCATCACCTCCAAGGTCGCCGAGCTGGAGATCGGCCAGGGCTACAACGCGGCCACCGGCGAGTACGGCGACCTGGTGAAGGCCGGCGTCATCGACCCGGTCAAGGTCACCCGCTCCGCCCTGGAGAACGCGGCCTCGATCGCCTCCCTGCTGCTCACCACCGAGACCCTCGTGGTGGAGAAGAAGGAAGAGGAGGCCGAGGCGGGCCACGGCCACGGTCACGGCCACTCGCACTGACGCCTGACGGTCGACCGGAGGCCCGGTCCGCGCCCCTCGGGGTGCGGCCGGGCCTCCGGCGTGTTTGGCGTTTGAGGCTTCAATCATCAGCAGAATTTTGCCATTGGCAAAGATTGCCTTATAACTGAGGCATGATCGAGGCCCGTCACCTGCGCGTTCTGCGTGCCGTCGCCCGCACCGGCTCCTTCTCCGCCGCCGCCCGCGAGCTGGGCTGTACGCAGCCCGCCATCAGCCAGCAGATGAAGGCCCTGGAGAAGTCGGTGGACACCCCGCTGGTGGTCCGCTCCGGCCGGGGCATGCAGCTCAGCGAGGCGGGGCGGGTGTTGCTCAAGCACGCCACCGGGATCCTGGCCGGGCTCTCCGCGGCCGAGGAGGAGATCGCCGCGATCGCCGGGCTGCGGGCCGGGCGGGTGCGGCTGGTCTCCTTCCCGACCGCGAGCTCCACCCTGGTGCCGCCCGCGGTCGCCCGGCTGCGGGACAGCCATCCGGGGGTGCGCGTGTCGCTGGTCGAGGCGGAGCCGCCGGAGTCGCTGGCGATGCTGCGCGGCGGCGAGTGCGAGATCGCGCTGGCCTTCCGCTACCCGCAGTCCGACGGCGGCGCCGCGCTGCCGGCGCCCGCGCACGGGACGCCGCGCGAGGCGCGGGCCGAGGCCAACCTGGAGGCGCAGCAGCTGAGCGCCGGCTCCGACTGGTCCGATCTGGTGGTCACCCCGCTGCTGGACGACCCGCTGGTGGGCCTGCTGCCCGCCGCGCACCGGCTGGCGGGGCGCGGCAGGCCGGTGGAGCTGGCCGAGCTGGCGGGGGAGCAGTGGATCGCGGGCTGCCCGCAGTGCCGGGGGCACCTGGTGGAGCTGTGCGCGGGGGCGGGCTTCGAGCCCCGGATCGACTTCGCGACCGACGACTATCCGGCAGTGGTCGGCCTGGTGGCGGCCGGGCTGGGGGTGGCGGTGCTGCCCCGGCTGGCGCTGGAGTCGGTGCGCCCGGACGGGGTGTCGACGGTGCCGGTGCGGACGGCCGCGGGGGCGCCGGCGGTGCGGCAGGTGGTCGCGCTGACCCTGCCGGATCTGGCCGAGGTGCCGGCCGTGGCGCTGATGCTGGAGCGGCTGGCGGGGTCGGCCGGGCGCTGACCTCTGGGGCCTGAGCGTTCTGGACTGGGCTTGAACAGCCCGGGACGCCGAGAGGAAACGTTTCTTCACGGCGCGCCGTGGAGGCGGGGCTAGCGCCGGGCGATCGCCGGCGGGGTCAGCGGGACCTCCACCAGCCGGTGCCGCGAACGCCCCAGCATCTCCTCGCGCTCGTCCTCGGTCATCCCACCCCAGACGCCGTACGGCTCGCGGACCGCCAGCGCGTGCGCCGCGCACTCGGTGATCACCGGGCAGCGCATGCAGACCTCCTTGGCACTGGCCTCGCGCGAACTCCGCGCGGCCCCGCGTTCGCCCTCGGGGTGGAAGAAGAGCGAACTGTCCACGCCACGGCAGGCTGCGGAGAGCTGCCAGTCCCAGAGGTCCGCGTTGGGACCTGGGAGGCGGGAGAAATCTGCCATGGCTCATTCCCTTCAGAGGCTCGTCGGCCGTGGGCCGGCGCTCAGCGGGCTGCTGCTGGGCGGCACGGCGGGCGTCGATGCACTGGTGTGGACACCTGGAAATATGACTTACGGCAACTCCATGGACAAGTCACCCACAGAGTGGCACAACAGTCAATGACCATACGAAAGCTATAAAAACGGGCAAAGTGGGCAAGGGGTTCGGCGGGCGCGGGCGTGGCATTCGGGTGGCCGACGGGCGCGCGACACTCCGCACCGGTGTGCGGGTCGTGCGCCCACCGCGCGCGAGCTGGGGAAAAGTGCGGCGTGTGCACCGCGATGCGGCTGATCGGTAATGGGTTGGCCACGTACAGTGGTGGAGATGGCCCCGAAGGCCGTAACTCATTCGAGTGACGGTCGTTGGAAGTGCGGAGGCGGTTAGCGGGCGCCGGACGTCGGGAACGATCGCGCGGAATTTGAGGCGATCAGCACGGACTCTGTCGCCGATCGGCCGTGTCGGAGAGGTTCGTACCAGCCAGGAGGCTCAACGTGACGCGGATCAGCTGCGGAGGACGACGGTCATGACTTCCGTTCTCGTTTGCGACGATTCCCCGCTCGCCCGCGAGGCGCTTCGCCGCGCGGTCGCGACCGTACCCGGTGTGGACCGGGTCACCACCGCGACGAACGGGGAGGAGGTCCTCCGCCGCTGGGTGGCCGACCGCTCCGATCTCGTTCTGATGGACGTCCGGATGCCCGGCCTCGGCGGGGTCGAGACGGTCCGGCGGCTGCTGTCCGCCGATCCGGGCGCGCGGATCATCATGCTCACCGTCGCCGAGGACCTCGACGGGGTCGCGCTCGCGGTGGCCGCGGGCGCCCGCGGGTACCTGCACAAGGACGCCTCGCGCGCCGAGCTGCGGGCCACCGTCACCCAGGCCCTCGCCGACCCGACCTGGCGGCTCGCCCCGCGCCGGCTGCGCAGCCCCGACATGGGCGCGGCGCCCACGTTGACGGCGCGTGAGATCCAGGTGCTGGAGGGCATGAGCCACGGCCGCAGCAACGCCGAGATCGGCCGCGAGCTGTTCCTGTCCGAGGACACCGTCAAGACCCACGCCCGACGGCTGTTCAAGAAGCTCGGGGCCTCCGACCGCGCGCACGCGGTGGCGCTGGGTTTCCGCTGGGGCCTGGTCCGCTGACCGCCGGTGGCGCCGCCGGCTGCGGCGCGCCGCCGGCGGTTCCCGGGACGGACGCCGTCCGGGCGTGTGACGTTACGGTCCCGAGGTTGCACCATGGAGGAGTGGAGCACCTCGGGGACCAGCGGACAGGCACTGCGGCGAACCACACGGCCGCGGGACATGCGGCGGACGGCGCGAAGGACGGGACCACCGACGGCGGCGGGGCGGGAGGCGGCACGGTGCAGGAGGGGCCGGTGGTGCGCGGCGGCACGCCGTACGGCGCCGCAGCGCATAACGTTCCGGTGCACAACTCCGGACGCGGTGCCGCGTTTTCCCGCTCGACCAGGCACCATGGACCGATGCGTGACGACGTCGCCGGTGCGGCCGGCCAGGCGGACCCGGTGGAGGCCGAGCCCTCCGGCCCGGGTGGCGATCCGTCGTACGCCGACCCCGGCGGCCCCGGCGCGGTGCCCGGCCCCGGTCGACCGCCGGTGCTCGGCGCGGGCGGCTCCCCGCTGGTGGGCGAGCTCGTCGCGGCCGCCGTCCGCGGAGAGGGCCCGGCCATCGACGCCCTGCTCGCCTACGTCCATCCGCTGGCGCTGCGCTACTGCCGCGGCCGGCTGGTCCGGCTGCCCGGCGGCGCCCGGCACCACGTGGACGACGTCGCGCAGGAGGTCTGCGTCGCGGTGCTGTGCGCGCTGCCCCGGTACAAGGACCAGGGGCGGCCGTTCGAGGCCTTCGTCTACGGCATCGCCGCGCACAAGATCGCCGATCTGCAGCGGGCCGCGATGCGCGGGCCCGGCTCGACGGTCGTTCCGCAGGACGACCTGCCGGAGGTGCCGGACGAGGCGCTCGGCCCGGAGGAGCAGGCGCTGCTGAGCAGCGACGCGGCCTGGGCCAAGGAACTGCTCTCCAACCTGCCGGCCCGTCAGCGCGAACTGGTGCTGCTGCGGGTGGCCGCCGGGCTGTCGGCGGAGGAGACCGGCGAGGTGCTGGGGATGTCCCCGGGCGCCGTCCGGGTGGCGCAGCACCGGGCGCTCAGCCGGCTGCGGGCGCTGGCGGAGGAGTCCTCCTGAAGCCCTGACCGGCCGGAATGAGCCACGGGGGGCCGGTGTTGTCAAGGGCACACGAGGACACATTCGCGGTGCCAGTACCATGGGGTATCGGCGCCTGGGCGGGTTGCCAAAGTTTCGCGGGTGCGCGCGGGGTTCCCCTGGAGGTTCCTCCAAAACCACCCGGCTTCGGCGGTCTGCTGCGAGTGAGCGATGAACGCGCCCCACCCTCAGGGCGTGAGCGGAATAGGCCGGCCACGGAAGGTACCCCCCAAATGTCTTACAACGCCGCAGGCGTACCCGAGAAGTTCGCCATGCTCGGGCTCACGTTCGATGACGTCCTGCTGCTGCCCGGGGCCTCCGCGGTGCTGCCGAACCAGGTCGACACCTCCTCGCGGGTCTCCCGGAACGTGCGCGTCAACATCCCGCTGCTCTCCGCCGCGATGGACAAGGTCACCGAGGCGCGGATGGCGATCTCGATGGCCCGCCAGGGCGGCGTCGGCGTGCTGCACCGCAACCTGTCGGTCGAGGACCAGGCCAACCAGGTCGACCTGGTGAAGCGCTCCGAGTCCGGCATGGTCACCGACCCGATCACGGTCGGCCCGAACACCACGCTGGCCGAGGCCGACGCGCTGTGCGCCAAGTTCCGCATCTCCGGCGTGCCGATCGCGGACGAGGCCGGCAAGCTGCTCGGCATCGTCACCAACCGTGACATGGCCTTCGAGTCGGACCGCAGCCGCCAGGTCCGCGAGATCATGACCCCGATGCCGCTGATCACCGGCAAGGTCGGCATCTCCGGGGTGGACGCGATGGCGCTGCTGCGCCGCCACAAGATCGAGAAGCTGCCGCTGGTCGACGACGAGGGCCGGATCAAGGGCCTGATCACCGTCAAGGACTTCGTCAAGGCCGAGCAGTACCCGAACGCCGCCAAGGACGCCGAGGGCCGTCTGCTGGTCGGTGCCGCCGTCGGTGCCAGCGCCGAGGCGTTCGACCGGGCCCAGGCCCTGGTCGAGGCCGGTGCGGACTTCCTGGTCGTGGACACCTCGCACGGCCACAGCCACAACGCGCTGGCCTGGATCGGCAAGATCAAGTCGGCCGTCGGGATCGACGTGGTCGGCGGCAACGTGGCCACCCGTGACGGCGCCCAGGCGCTGATCGACGCCGGCGTGGACGGCGTCAAGGTCGGCGTCGGCCCCGGCTCCATCTGCACCACCCGCGTGGTCGCCGGCATCGGCGTCCCGCAGATCACCGCCATCTACGAGGCCGCGGTGGCCTGTCAGGCGGCCGGCGTGCCGGTCATCGGCGACGGCGGTCTCCAGTACTCCGGCGACATCGGCAAGGCGCTGGCCGCCGGCGCCGACACCGTGATGCTGGGCTCGCTGCTGGCCGGCTGCGAGGAGTCCCCGGGTGAGCTGATGTTCATCAACGGCAAGCAGTTCAAGTCCTACCGCGGCATGGGCTCGCTGGGCGCGATGCAGTCCCGCGGCCAGGGGCGCTCGTACTCCAAGGACCGCTACTTCCAGGCCGAGGTGGCCTCGGACGACAAGCTCGTCCCCGAGGGCATCGAGGGCCAGGTGCCCTACCGCGGCCCGCTGTCGGCCGTGCTGCACCAGCTGGTCGGCGGCCTGCGCCAGACCATGGGCTACGTCGGCGCCGCCACCATCGCCGAGATGGAGAGCAAGGGCCGCTTCGTCCGGATCACCTCGGCGGGCCTCAAGGAGAGCCACCCGCACGACATCCAGATGACCGTCGAGGCGCCGAACTACTCCAACCGCTGAGTCCGCGGACATCGAGGGCCCGTCGCCGCACCCCGGCGCCGGGCCCTTCGGCGCGCCCGGGAGCGGGGGCGGGCCGCCGGGGTGGGCCCCGCGCCCCGGAGGCGAGCGCGCGAGGCAACCGGGGTGCGGGATACTGGGGGCGGCCGGGGTGACCCGGCGGGCATGAGCAACAAACCAGAAGGGCTCGAAGTGACTGAGATCGAGATCGGGCGAGGCAAGCGCGGCCGACGGGCGTACTCCTTCGACGACATCGCCGTCGTCCCCAGCCGCCGTACCCGGGACCCGAAGGAGGTCTCGATCGCCTGGCAGATCGACGCCTACCGCTTCGAGCTGCCGTTCCTGGCCGCCCCGATGGACAGCGTGGTCTCGCCGCAGCAGGCCATCGCCATCGGCCGCCTCGGCGGCCTCGGCGTGCTGAACCTGGAAGGCCTCTGGACCCGCTACGAGGACCCGCAGCCGCTGCTCGACGAGATCGCCACGATCACCGACGAGGCCGCCGCGACCCGCCGCCTCCAGGAGATCTACGCCGCGCCGATCCGTGCCGAGCTGATCAAGCAGCGGATCCAGGAGGTCCGCGACTCCGGTGTGGTCACCGCCGCCGCGCTCTCGCCGCAGCGCACCGCCGAGTTCTCCAAGGCCGTCGTGGACGCCGGCGTCGACGTCTTCGTCATCCGCGGCACCACCGTCTCGGCCGAGCACGTGTCCAGCGGCGCGGAGCCGCTCAACCTCAAGCAGTTCATCTACGAGCTGGACGTCCCGGTGATCGTCGGCGGCTGCGCCACGTACACCGCGGCCCTGCACCTGATGCGCACCGGCGCGGCCGGCGTGCTGGTCGGCTTCGGCGGCGGCGCCGCCCACACCACCCGGGGCGTCCTCGGCATCCAGGTGCCGATGGCCACCGCCGTCGCCGACGTGGCCGCCGCCCGCCGGGACTACATGGACGAGTCCGGCGGTCGCTACGTGCACGTGATCGCGGACGGCGGCGTCGGCTACAGCGGCGACATCCCGAAGGCCGTCGCCTGCGGCGCCGACGCGGTGATGATCGGTGCCGCGCTGGCCCGCGCCACCGACGCGCCCGGCAAGGGCTTCCACTGGGGCATGGAGGCCGTCCACGAGGAGCTGCCGCGCGGCAAGCGGGTGGACCTCGGCACGGTCGGCACCACCGAGGAGATCCTGACCGGTCCCTCGCACACCCCCGACGGCACCATGAACCTGTTCGGCGCGCTGCGCCGCGCGATGGCCACCACCGGCTACACCGAGCTCAAGGAGTTCCAGCGGGTCGAGGTGACCGTCAACCCGGCGCTCAACCACCGCTGAGACGCGTCGTGGTGAAGGCCCCCGTCGGTTCCGCCGGCGGGGGCCTCGGGCTGTCCGGACCGGAGTCAGCCGCGGTTGGCGGTGCGGCGGGTGAGGAGGAAGCCGCCGACCAGGGCGATGCCGTAGAAGGCGAGGTCGAGCGCGCGCAGCTCGGCGCGCCAGTGCGCCAGGGCGTCGTGCGGCAGGCCGCGCGGGCCGGGGCCGGCCGCGTGCACCCGGCGGAGCTGGCCGGTCAGCTGGCCGAGCAGCAGCGCGCAGGCCGCGAGCAGCGCGCCGAGCAGCGGCAGCACCCGGCTGCGGCCGCCGAGCCGGCCGAGCGGTAAGGCGACCAAGGCGGCGAGGGCGATGGCCAGCCAGCCGAGGCTGTCCGCGGCCCGGGCCGGCGCGCAGCCGTAGGCCAGGCCGCCGAGCAGCATGGCGAGGAGGGCGAGGGCGACCGCCAGGGCGGTGCGGCGGTGCGGGCCCGTCCGGTGGGAGCGGACGGCGGGGAGGTATCCGGCCACCGGGACACCGGGCATACCGGGCGCGACGTAGCCCTCGGGGGAATCCAGGGTGGGTGTGACCGAGTAGTGCTGGGCGGTGCGCGGCCGGCCCGACTGGCCGTCAGCGCCCGGTGCGGGTGCGGTCATGGGCGTCGGATCCCCCCGGAAAGACGATGAGCTGCCGAACGGTAGCAGCGCCCCGGCCAGATCTTGGCGAGTTTTCGATCACAGATCGGGCACGGAGCGCCGAGCCCGATCCGGCACGCCCCGGATCGGGTGCGGGGGCCGGGTGGTCCCGGCCCCCGGGGACAGGGGATGATGGAGACTTGGGCGTTCGGGCCTGAGGCCGGGCCGACACGCCGTCACCACGACCGCCAGCAGCACATGGGGGAACGTTCCGAATGACCCAGGCGCAGGGTTCCACCGGCCGCCTCCTGGCCGGCCGCTACCGGCTGAACGGCGTGCTCGGGCGCGGCGGCATGGGCACCGTCTGGCGCGCCGAGGACGAGATGCTGGGGCGGACCGTCGCGGTCAAGGAACTGCGGATGAACGCCAGCGTCGAGGAGGAGGAGAAGCACCGGCTGATCGTCCGGACGCTGCGCGAGGCCAAGGCCACCGCCCGGATCCGGCACAACTCGGCGGTCACCGTCTTCGACGTGGTCGACGAGGACGACCGGCCGTGGATCGTCATGGAGCTGGTCGAGTCCCGCTCGCTGGCCGACGTCATCCGGGAGGACGGGCCGCTGGCCCCCGCCCGGGCCGCCGAGATCGCGCTCGACGTGCTCGGCGTGCTGAGCGCCGCGCACGCGCTGGGCATCCTGCACCGGGACGTCAAGCCGTCCAACGTGCTGATCGGCGACGACGGCCGGGTCGTGCTCACCGACTTCGGCATCGCCAGCGTGGAGGGCGACGCCTCGGTCACCTCCACCGGCATGCTGGTCGGCGCGCCCTCGTACATATCCCCGGAACGGGCCCGCGGGCAGAAGCCCGGGCCGCCGGCCGACCTGTGGTCGCTGGGCGGCACGCTGTACGCGATGGTCGAGGGCCGGCCGCCGTACGACCGGGGCTCGGCGCTGGCCACCCTGACGGCGGTGATGACGGAGGAGCTGACCGCTCCGGTGAACGCCGGGGCGCTGCAGCCGGTGATCGAGGGGCTGCTCGCCAAGGACCCGGCCGAGCGGCTGGACGCCTCGCAGACCCGGTCGATGCTGAAGCGGGTCGTCGCGGAGGCCACCTCGAAGGCCGAGTCGACCACCGTGCACGCGCTGCCGGTCGAGCGGCCGACCGCCGCGGTGGAGCCGGAGGAGGCCCCGGCGGAGGCCGAGGAGGGCCGCAAGCGGTCCATCGGCGGGCTGCTGGGGACGGTCCGGGTGGGCAGCCGGGCCAAGGACGAGGAGCCCGCCGCCGCGGCGGAGCCCGTCGTGGAGCCGGCGCCCGAGCCCGCTTCGCCGTCCTCGGAGGTGGCGTCGGGCTCGGCGTCGGGTTCGGCTCCGGCGGCCGAGCCGATCCGGCCGGTGACCAGTGAGTGGACCCTGGGCGCCACGCAGGCGGCCGGTGCCGACCCGCGCAACGGGCGGCGGCGGCTGGCCGTCGTCACCGTGGTGCTGGTTTTGCTGCTGATCGCCGGGGTGGTCGCGGTGCTCCAGGCCGTCGGGAACGGGGACGACTCGTCGGCGAACGGTGCGGGCGCCACCTCGTCGGTCTCGACCGGCCCCGAGACCGGGCCGAGCGGGACCCAGGCCGCGTCCGTTCCGCCCGCGGAGCCGGAGCCGGGCACCGACAAGCCCGCCCCGGAGAAGCCGGCCACCGACACGCCGGCCCCCGACAAACCGGCCGACACGCCCGGCCCCTCCGCGGCGAACCCGCCGGCCGCCGGCTCGCCCGCCACCACCCCCGCGCAGAGCCCGACCCCTCCGGGGACCGCCGTGCCGGCCGGTTACCACGAGTACAAGGACCCGACCGGCTTCTCGGTCGTCCTGCCGGACTGGCTCCAGCCGGCCGGTTCGGAGGGCGTCCGCCGGATCTTCAAGGGCAACGGCAGTACCCTGACCATCGAGTGGACCACCAGCCCCGGTCCCAGCGCCGTCGCCGACTGGCAGGAGTCCGAGCCGGGCCTGCGTTCGAAGGTCACCAACTACCAGCGGGTCAACCTGGCCGCGATCAACTACCGGCAGTGGAGCAACGCGGCCGACTGGGAGTGGATCAGCGGCACGCCGCGCACGCACTCGCTCAACCGGGGCTTCGTCACCGGGAACCCGGCCAAGTACGGCTACGCGATCTACTGGATCACCCCGGACGCGGACTGGGGTGCCCCGGCCAACTCCCAGGCCCGGGACACGGCCTTCGCCAGCTTCCAGCCCGCGCCGTAGGCCATGGCCCCGGCCGGACAGGGCCTAGCCGCAATGCCGGTGACTTTAGGTTGCTCCTGGCTGGGTGATGGTGACTGTCGCCGGTTCTGGTTGCGGCCAGTTGCGGTGTTGGGAGCGTTTGAGGGG